>NZ_JBEZZG010000021.1:0-166380 GCF_040639085.1 Nonomuraea sp. NPDC023979 | reverse complement strand
GGCAACATTATCTCCGTCATATTTGACGAGGTGTTGCATGAAAAACTTCATGCACTGGCTTTTGACACACTGTTGAGTTCTCAAGAAACGGACGCGTACTTCCTTGACCGAGACCGTGGGTCTCAGCGCCGGAGGCGCTCGTTTCAGCTCCGCTAGCTTATCAGATCCGGACGATCCTTGTCAAACCGCCCGATCCGGTAGCTTCCGGACGCCCCTTCCGAGGCAACCCTCGTAACTTACCCGAACTTTCGCGCCGTGTCCAATCACGCTCTGACACGGCCGGTTGCCCGGAGATCCGTTGCAAGGGGTTTGGGGGCTGAACCGCCCCGCGTGGAAAACTGTAGCAGCCTCTGGACCGTGGAAGGTCCATTCTCGGTAACGAATGAACCTTCCCCTCGTCCGGCTAGCTCAAACCCAGCGCGGCGAGCTGGGACTCGAGGCGCTCGATGTCGGCGGCGGCCTGGTCGGCCCGCCCCCGCACCTTGGCCACCACGTCGGCCGGCGCCTTGGCCATGAACTGCTCGTTGCCGAGCTTGCCGGCGACCTGGGCGGCCTCCTTGCGCGCGGCGGCCAGGTCCTTCTCCAGTCGCTTGCGCTCGGCGACCACGTCGATCGCGCCCGCCGTGTCGATCTCGACGCCCACCCCGCCCACGGCGAACCTGGCCGTCGGGTTGAAGGTCTCCGACGGCTCGGTGAGCCGAAGCAGCGAACGGGCGGCCGACTCCTGCCCCTCGAGCGGGGTGCCGGCCAGCGCCAGCCGCGCGGCCACCTTCTGGCCGGGCTTGAGGCCCTGGTCGGAGCGGAACCGGCGCACCTCGGTCACCAGCTCCTGCAGCGCGACGATCTCCGCCTCCGCCTCGGGATCGGCGTAGCGCTGATCGGCCTGCGGCCAGGAGGACACCACGACGGACTCCCCGCCGGTGACCGCCCGCCACAGCTCCTCGGTGACGAACGGGACGAGCGGGTGCATGAGCCGCAGCAGCGCGTCGAGCACGTGCCCGAGCACCAGCCGGGTGTGCTCCAGCCCCTCGCCGAGCTGGATCTTGGCCAGCTCCAGGTACCAGTCGCAGACCTCGTCCCAGGCGAAGTGGTAGAGCAGGTCGGATGCCTTGGCGAACTCGAACTCCTCGAACGCCTCGTCAGCCGCCTTGATCACACTCTGCAGCCGCGACAGGATCCACCGGTCGGCCGCCGTCAGCGTGAGCCCTTCGAGGGGGCCGACGGTGGCGCCGTTCATCAGCGCGAACCGGGTGGCGTTCCAGATCTTGTTGCAGAAGTTGCGCGAGCCCGCCGCCCACTCCTCGCTGACCGCCACGTCCGCGCCGGGGTTGGCCCCGCGCAGCAGCGTGAAGCGGGTGGCGTCGGCGCCGAAGCGCTCCACCCAGTCGAGCGGGTCGACGACGTTGCCGAACGACTTCGACATCTTCTTGCCGTACTGGTCGCGGACCATGCCGTGCAGGGCCACCACGCGGAACGGCGGCTCGCCGTCCATCGCGTACAGGCCGAACATCATCATCCGCGCGACCCAGAAGAACAGGATGTCGTAGCCGGTGACGAGCACCGAGGTCGGGTAGAAGC
This sequence comes from Nonomuraea sp. NPDC023979, assembly GCF_040639085.1. Classification (NCBI taxonomy): domain Bacteria; kingdom Bacillati; phylum Actinomycetota; class Actinomycetes; order Streptosporangiales; family Streptosporangiaceae; genus Nonomuraea; species Nonomuraea sp. NPDC023979. Next base: position 164,802 of record NZ_JBEZZG010000021.1, on the reverse strand, counting down.
GGGCCAGCTCGGGCGTGGCGTCGGGCCAGCCGAGCGTCGAGAACGGCCACAGGCCGGAGGAGAACCAGGTGTCGAGCACGTCCGGGTCCTGGACGTAGCCCTCCGGCGGGGTCTCGTCGGGGCCCACGCAGACGACCTCGCCGCCCGGGCCGTACCAGACCGGGATGCGGTGACCCCACCACAGCTGCCGGGAGATGCACCAGTCGTGCATGTCGTCGACCCAGTCGAAGTAGCGCTTGGCCAGCTCCGGCGGGTGGATGCGGGTGCGCCCGTCGCGCACCGCGTCGCCGGCCTCCTTGGCGAGCGGCGCCACGTTGACGAACCACTGCAGCGACAGCCGCGGCTCGACCACGGTCTTGCAGCGCGAGCAGTGGCCGACGGAGTGGACGTACGGGCGCTTCTCGGCGACGATGCGCCCCTCGGCGCGCAGGGCCGCGACCACGGCGGGCCGTGCCTCGAACCGGTCGAGCCCCTCGAACGGGCCGTGCGCGGTGATGACGCCGCGCTCGTCCATGACGGTCAGCGACGGCAGCGAGTGGCGGCGGCCGATCTCGAAGTCGTTGGGGTCGTGCGCGGGCGTCACCTTGACGGCGCCGGTGCCGAAGGCCGGGTCGACGTGCTCGTCGGCGACCACCGGGATCATGCGGCCGGTCAGCGGCACCTCGACCAGGGTGCCGACCAGGTGCGCGTAGCGTTCGTCGGACGGGTGGACGGCCACGGCGGTGTCGCCGAGCATGGTCTCGGCCCGGGTGGTGGCGACCACGATCTCGTCGGAGTAGCGGATCGAGACGAGCTCGCCCTCGTCCTCGCTGTGCTCCACCTCGATGTCGGACAGCGCGGTCAGGCAGCGCGGGCACCAGTTGATGATGCGCTCGGCGCGGTAGATCAGCCCGTCGTCGAAGAGCTTCTTGAAGATGGTCTGCACGGCCCGGGACAGGCCCTCGTCCATGGTGAAGCGCTCGCGCGACCAGTCGACGCCGTCACCGAGCTTGCGCATCTGGCCGAGGATCTGGCCGCCGGACTCCTCCTTCCACTCCCAGACCCGCTGGACGAACGCCTCGCGGCCCAGGTCGTGGCGGGACAGGCCCTCGGCGGCGAGCTTGCGCTCGACGACGTTCTGCGTGGCGATGCCGGCGTGGTCCATGCCGGGCAGCCACAGCGTCTCGTGCCCGCGCATGCGGGCGCGGCGGCTCAGGGCGTCCTGGATGGAGTGGTCGAGCGCGTGACCGATGTGCAGCACGCCGGTGACGTTGGGCGGGGGCAGGACGATGCTGTACGGCTCCCGCGAGCTGCCCGGGTCGGCGTGGAAGTAGCCTTCGGACACCCATCGCTCGTAGCTTCGGGTCTCGACGTCGGCCGGGGTGTACTGGGTAGGCAGCTCTGGCGTTGTCACAGTGACCAATTCTAGGGAGACGGGAAAGGGAAACGCCCCATGGACCGGGTCCACGGGGCGTTGCCGCTGTCGCGGCGGCTCGGCGGCGGCTCAGGCCGACTTCTCGCGCGGAGTCCGCTGCTGCTTGGCGGCGAGCTGGTCGCGCGGGACGAGCGTCGGGATGGCGTGCTCCAGGACCGATTCGCGGGTGATGACCACGCGGGCCACATCCTGCCGGGACGGTACCTCGTACATGACCGACAGGAGCACCTCCTCCAGGATGGCGCGCAGGCCGCGGGCGCCGGTGCCGCGCAGGATCGCCTGGTCGGCGATGGCCTCGAGCGCGTCGTCGGTGAACTCCAGCTCGACCCCGTCGAGCTCGAAGAGCTTGCGGTATTGCTTGACGAGGGCGTTGCGCGGCTCGGTGAGGATCTGGATGAGCGCCTCGCGGTCGAGGTTGTGCACCGAGGTGATGACCGGCAGGCGGCCGACGAACTCGGGGATCATGCCGAACTTCAGCAGGTCCTCGGGCATCACGTCGGCGAAGATGTCGACCGAGTCGATCTCTTCCTTGGAGCGGATGACGGCGTTGAAGCCAATGCCCTTCTTGCCGATGCGCGACTCGATGATCTTCTCGAGGCCGGCGAAGGCGCCACCGCAGATGAACAGCACGTTGGTGGTGTCGATCTGGATGAACTCCTGGTGCGGGTGCTTGCGGCCGCCCTGCGGGGGCACCGAGGCGGTGGTGCCTTCGAGGATCTTCAGCAGGGCCTGCTGCACGCCTTCACCGGAGACGTCGCGGGTGATCGACGGGTTCTCGCTCTTGCGGGCGATCTTGTCGACCTCGTCGATGTAGATGATGCCCGTCTCGGCCTTCTTGACGTCGTAGTCAGCGGCCTGGATGAGCTTGAGCAGGATGTTCTCGACGTCCTCGCCCACGTAACCGGCCTCGGTGAGGGCGGTGGCGTCGGCGATGGCGAAGGGCACGTTGAGCATCTTCGCCAGCGTCTGGGCGAGCAGCGTCTTGCCCGAGCCCGTGGGGCCCAGCAGCAGGATGTTGCTCTTGGACAGCTCCAGGCCGTCGTCTCTGCCCCGGTCGCCGGACTGCACCCGCTTGTAGTGGTTGTAGACCGCCACCGAGAGCGCCTTCTTCGCCTTGTCCTGACCGATGACGTAGGCGTCGAGGAACTCGAAGATCTCCCTCGGCTTGGGCAGGTTGTCCCACTTGAGCTCGGAGGACTCGGAGAGCTCCTCCTCGATGATCTCGTTGCAGAGATCGATGCACTCATCGCAGATGTAGACGCCTGGACCGGCAATGAGCTTTTTGACTTGCTTCTGGCTCTTTCCACAGAACGAGCACTTCAGCAGGTCTCCCCCGTCGCCGATGCGTGCCACCCCAGATACTCCTTTGCGTGGGACCGCCCTGCTCATCGAGCAGTGTCGCCGGACATCCTCCGGACTAGGCCGAACCGCTCAGGTTTCGACGTTACCGTCTTCTGGGCCCTCAGTGAGCCCCCTAGCGGCGAGTCGCACCGGAACGTGCCCTATTGGGCACCGCTCCGGTGCGGGTCGTCTCGTCTAGGAAGCCACAGCCTGAGCTCGCTTCTTCCTGGACGGGATGATGTCGTCGATCAGACCATACGCCTTTGCCTCATCCGCGTTGAGAATTTTGTCGCGTTCGATGTCCTTGCGGACTTCGGCAGAGGTCTTTCCCGAGTGCTTCGCCACGATGTCCTCAAGGAGGGTCCGCATGCGAAGGATCTCGCGGGCCTGGATCTCGATGTCGCTGCCCTGGCCGCCGCCCTCGGTGGACGGCTGGTGGATCAGCACCCGGGCGTTGGGCAGCGCGAAGCGCTTGCCCGGGGTGCCGCCGGCCAGCAGCACGGCCGCCGCGGAGGCGGCCTGGCCGAGGCAGACGGTCTGGATCTCCGGCCGGACGAACTGCATCGTGTCGTAGATCGCCGTCATGGCGGTGAAGGAGCCGCCCGGCGAGTTGATGTAGATGCTGATGTCACGGTCGGGGTCGAGGGACTCCAGCGTCAGCAGCTGCGACATGACGTCGTTGGCCGACGCGTCGTCGATCTGCACGCCGAGGAAGATGATGCGGTCCTCGAACAGCTTGGTGTACGGGTCCATGGTCTTGGTCCCGTAGGACGTGCGCTCGGTGAACTGCGGGAGCACGTAGCGGCTTTCGATGTTCACAGTAGATACCCCTAGGAAACCGGGCCCTGCGAGGGCACCTGCCGAGCACTGCGCACGACATGGTCGATGAAGCCGTAGTCCTTGGCCTCGTCGGCCGTGAACCAGCGGTCGCGGTCGGAGTCGGCCTCGATCTGCTCCAGCGGCTGGCCGGTGTGGAAGGCGATCCGCTCGGCCAGCGTCTTCTTCACGTAGAGCATCTGCTCGGCCTGGATGGCGATGTCGGCCGCGGTGCCGCCGATGCCGCCCGAGGGCTGGTGCATCATGACGCGGGCGTGCGGCAGCGCGTAGCGCTTGCCCGGCGCCCCCGCCGAGAGCAGGAACTGCCCCATCGAGGCCGCCATGCCCATCACCACGGTGGAGACGTCGTTGGGCACGTACTCCATCATGTCGTAAATCGCCATGCCGGCACTCACGGAGCCGCCGGGCGAGTTGATGTAAAGACTGATGTCGCGATCCGGGTCGTCGGCGGCCAGCAGGAGCAGCTCGGCGCAGATCCGGTTGGCGATCTCGTCGTTGACCTCCTGGCCGAGCACGATGATGCGCTCGCGCAGCAGGCGCTGGTAAAGCTGGTCCTCAAGCCGGAAGGACGTGCCGTTCTCACGGCCTCGCGACTCAGGCTGATAGAAGGTCGGCGGGCTGGTCACAGCGTCACCTTCCGATGCGTCGTAATCGATGGGCTTTGCTTGTGACCCTAACGCGCGCCGCCCCCCGGTCATGCCCGGTCCACGTACTGTTCGCTGACGGCGCAGGTCGGGTCTCCGGCACGCGCGAAGCCCCCAGGCCAGGGGCTTGGGGGCTTCGCGCGCGCTGGGGCGGGGATCAGGCCTCGGCCTTCTCCTCGGACTCGTCCTCTTCCTCGACGACCTCTTCACCGTTGATCTCGGTGTAGATGGCCTTGAGGTCGACCTCGTTGCCCTCGGTGTCGACGACCTTGGCGGCGTCACCGATGACGGACTTGGCCTTGTCACGGACGATCTCGACCATGGCCAGCGTGAGCTGGTCGTTGTCGGCCAGGTGCTGGGCCAGCTGGTTGGGCTGGACGCCCATCTCCATGGCGCGGCGCACCACGAAGTTGGTCAGCTCCTGCTCGGTCACGCCGAGCTCCTCGGCCTTGACGATCTTGTCGAGCACGAAGCCGACCTTGATCGCCTTGGCGGAGCTGGTCTCGAACTCGGCGAAGCGCTCCTCCTCCGTCGTCTGGTAGAGACGGAAGAAGGCGTCACGGCTCAGGCCGCTCTCGGCGATCTGGTGGTCGAGGTTGTGCTTGCGGGCGTCGATCTCGGCCTTGAGCGCGCTGTCGGGGATCGGGATGTCGATCTTCTCGAGCAGCGTGTCGAGGGCCTTCTCGCGGGTCTGGACGACCTGCTCGATGAGCTTGTTGCGGCGGGCCTGCTCGCGGATGCTCGCCTTGAGCTCGTCGAGCGTGTCGAACTCGCTGGCCAGCTGGGCGAACTCGTCGTCGAGCTCGGGCAGGACCTTCTCCTTGACCGACTTGACGTTGATGATCACGTCAGCCTCCTCGCCGGCGTTGGCGCCGCCGACGAGCTCGGTCCTGAAGGTCTTCTCCTCGCCCGCGGACATGCCCTCGAGGGCGGCGTCGAGGCCCTGGAGCACCGAGCCGGCGCCGACCTCGTACGAGACCTCGCTGGCCTGCTGCTCCTCGATGTTCTGACCGTCGATCTCGGCACGCAGGTCCATGACGACGAAGTCGCCGGTGGCAGCGGGCCGCTCGACGCCGGTCAGCGTGGCGAAACGCTGGCGCAGCGAGTCGAGCTGGGCGTCGATGTCGGCGTCGGAGACCTCGGCGGCGTCGACGGTGACCTCGGCGCCCTTGTAGTCGGGGACGTCGAAGTTGGGCCGGATGTCGACCTCGGCGGTGAACTCGATCTGCTCACCGTCCTCGATCTTCGTGACCTCGATGTCGGGCTGGCTGACCGGGAACACGTCTACCTCGTCCACGGCCTGGCCGTAGAGCTTGGGCACCGCGTCGTTGAGGGTCTCCTCCAGCACTACCGCCCGGCCGAAGCGCTGCTCGATGATGCGGGCCGGGACCTTGCCAGGACGGAACCCGGGGACGCGCACCTGCTGCGCGACCTTCTTGTACGCCGCATCCATGCTCGGGCGCAGCTCGTCGAACGGCACCTCGACAGTGAGCTTCACCCGGGTCGGGCTGAGCTCCTCGACAGCGGTCTTCACGGGGTGGTCTCCTTGATCAAGCTTCTGGTGATCGCGGGCGCGTCCATTCGGTACGGCTCGCGCGCCGCGCCCACGTATTGGCGCTGGGCATGCTCCGCCACGGCGGATCCAAACGCCGTCCGTCAGTCTAGGGCAGAGCAGGTAGCTCTCAGAACTCTTCGGCGATGACGCGCAGCAGCTCGATGGTCTCGTCCGGGGTTGTGCTGACGGCGCACAACCTCTCCATGACCTCGGTGTAGCGGTCCACGTCCTCACGCTTGTCCAGGTAGAGGGCGCTGGCGAGCTGCTCGACGTAGATCACGTCGGGCAGGTCGCTGTCGGGGAAGCGCAGGATGCTGAACGCGCCGCCCTCCGCGCTGTGGCCGCCGAAGCTGAACGGCATGATCTGGATGGTGATGTTCGGCTGGCGCATGAGGTCGATGAGGTGCTGCAGCTGCGCCTTCATGACCTCGGCGCCGCCGATGGGCCGGCGCAGCGCCGCCTCGTCGATCACCGCCCAGAAGACCGGGCCGTCGGGCCTGTCGATCACGCGCTGGCGTTCGAGCCGCAGGTCGACCCGCCGCGCGATCTCCTCCGCGCCGACCCCGGCGGATCCCGCCGTGACGACCGCGCGCGCGTACTCCTTGGTCTGCAGCAGTCCCGGCACGAACTGGACCTCGTACGTCCTGATCCGGGCGGCGGCCTCCTCGAGGCCGACGTACGCCTGGAACCAGGTGGGGAGGATGTCGTTGAAGCGGTGCCACCAGCCGGGTTCGTTGGCGGTCGCGACCAGGTCCAGCACGGCTGCGCGGGCCCCGTCGTCGACCACTCCGTACAGGGTGAGCAGGTCGGCCACGTCACGCTCCTTGAACCCGACCCGGCCCAGCTCCATACGGCTGATCTTGGACTCGGACCCCCGGATGAGGTGGCCCGCCTCCTCGCGCGTGACGCCCCTGCTTTCCCTGAGCCTGCGCAGCTGGGAACCCAGGAGGATGCGCAGCGCCGTAGGCCCGGAACCCGGCTGGTTCTGCGTCACTTTGCCTCCTATCAAGGTCCGCACACACAGTGACATCTGTTTGCCGGGTATGACAAGGTCTCAACCTGGTGTCCGATTCGGATACGTATGCGGAAATCGCTCATGCTGCTGCACATTGCACATGCACGTGCATTTGGGTCTTGCAGCGACACGGGATCGTGACCCATGATGGCCTAGTGCATATTGGGCCAAACATGCACTAAACCGAAGGCGACTGGGAGGTATCGGCGGGATGGTGGAGGATCCTCTGGCCACTGCCGACTGCCTGCAGATCACCCGTGAGGTGGGCTTCGACCAGCTCCTCACCTCGGGCAAGCCGTACACCACCGCGTGCCCGCTGCCCTTCCAGGCCGACTCGGTCAAGACCGCCAGGGACGTCACCCGCACCACGCTGAGCGGCTGGGGCCTGTCCGAACTGAGCGACGACGCGGCGCTCGTGGTCTCCGAGCTGGTGACGAACGCGGTCCGTTACGCCATGTACGCCCGGGGCGGGCGCGAGATCACGCTGCTGCTCATGCGCGTGGCGCCGCACGTCCTGCTGGCCGTGGCCGACCCGAGCGACGACGTGCCCACGCCCAAGGAGCCCGACTTCATCTCCGAGAACGGGCGCGGCCTCTACATCGTCGAGACGTACAGCCAGTGCTGGGGCTGGGACCCGCTGGCGCGCGGCGGCAAGGCCGTGTGGGCCCTGTTCCGCACCGACGAGTCCTGACCTTCAGCGCGTCCGCCGCTGGTAGGCCAGCGTGACGGCGGCCAGCAGCGGCGCCCACGTGACCAGCGGCAGATAGACGAACCCCACCAGCAGGTGCCCGGTGGCCGTCATGTCACCGTGCGGCACCGCCCACCAGAACAGGAACGGCGTCCACAGCACCGCCAGCACCACGACGCCCGCCCACGCCACCGCGAGCACCGCGCGGCGCGGGATCACCCTGCCTCCCGCGTACGGGACCCAGCGCGGCACCACCTCGCCCCACGGCCGCACCAGGCCGAGCGTCAGCAGCCCCGCCCCCTCGGTCAGCACGCTCAGCGCCACCAGGTACGCCGGCCCCGCCGCCCCCGTCCCCAGCAACGCGCGCAGGCCCTCCTCCGTGTAGCCGAGCGGGAAGCCGAGCACCAGGCCGATCCGCCACAGCCCGGACGGGAGCGCCACGAGGGCGGCGGCGTGCGCGGCCACCACCGGCCAGCGGGGGACGACGACGAGGTTCGTACGCATGGGTCCATCGTCGTGATCACGCGCTGGCGCCGCCTCCCGCCCGCGGGCCACCGCGCTCCCCCGCCCGGGGGACGCCCGTGCCAGGATGGGCGGCATGTCCGACAGCACGGTTCACGGCACGGTCAAGGTCTGGCACGCCGAGGAAGGATGGGGCGTCCTCTCCTCGCCGTCCCTTCCGGACGGGCACGACGCCTGGGCGCACTTCAGCGACATCATCGCCGACGGGTACCGGAGCCTGCGGGCGGGCGAACGCGTCACGTTCGAGTTGGTCCGGCGCGAGCAGGACGGCTTCCAGTACGTCGCCGAAAACGTACGGAGCCTCTGACCGCCGCCGCCCGGTCCGGCGTCCTGGAACTCGACCCGCGACCTCCCAAAAGCCACCCACTCAGTCACGCAGAAGGCCCCACCCGGGATCGGATGGGGCCTTTGAGCTGGGTCGGGGCGACAGGATTTGAACCTGCGACTTCTTGCTCCCAAAGCAAGCGCGCTGCCAAGCTGCGCCACGCCCCGTCGGCGCCGGGTACGCACACGCTCCGGGACTCCGGTACGCTTACGCCCTGACGACCGGATGAAGTCTAGACCAGAGTTCGACCGGTTCGCGCGGACGTAGCTCAATGGTAGAGCCCTAGTCTTCCAAACTAGCTACGCGGGTTCGATTCCCGTCGTCCGCTCCACAGCCGTAAGGCCCGCTCCGGCCCCCTGCCGTGTCAGGCGGGGGTGCACAGTCTGTTGAGTTCCGCGATGTCGGTCCGGATGTCTGCGAGCACCTCGTTCGGGTCGTTCATGACCATGCCGGTCAGGCGGAAGTTCAGTTCCTGGAACTCTCTGGCCAGCCTGGTGACCTTCTGCCCGACCGCTCCCTGGGCGTTCAGGGCCACGCCCATCAGCTCCGAGTACGCCTGCTGGGCCGCGCCTGCATGGCTGCTGCGGGTGTCGCCGGCGTTCCGGCTGTAGGCGTTGAGTGCGGCCGTCGCCTCGGCGCAGCCGATGGGGGGAACCGGGGGCAGCACCACGGACGTGACAGGGGCAGCGCGGGTGGTTTCCGGGTCGGGGGGCGGCGGGTCCGAAGGCGGGCGGCTGGTCTCCCGGTCGCGCGACGGGATGTACGGGGACGCGGACGGGGACGGAGTTTCTGTCCCGATGGGTTGCCCGGCGGGCGGGGCCAGGTACGCGATCAGCGCGACCACGGCCGCCACCGAGGCGGCGAGGGCGCTCACGGTCGCCGGCCAGTTCAGCTGACGGCCCTTGTCCCCGTCCGTCGCGGGCCGCTGCGCCGATCCGTTCTGCGTCATGGCCTCATCGTGGCCGAGTGATCGGGCCGGGTCCAGGAACGCGGGAGCACGCGCATCGGAGCCCGTAGGCTCGGACGTGATGCGTGCACGACCGATCTCGATGGAGGCGCTGGTCGAGGAGCTGGCCGAGGCGATCGCGGCGGGGCCGGGCGACGGCTGGGCGCGGGTGGTCGTCGACGGGGCTCCGGCGGCGGCGCCCGGGGAGCTGGCCGACCGGCTGGCGGCGCCGCTGCGGGTGCGCGGGCGGCAGGTGCTGCGGGTGTCGGCGGGTGACTTCCTGCGGCCTGCGTCGCTGCGGCTGGAGCACGGGCGGACCGATCCTGACGTGTTCTACGACGACTGGCTCGACGTGAAGGGGCTGCTGCGGGAGGTGCTGGAGCCGCTGGGCCCGGGCGGCTCGGGGCGGGTGCTGCCCGCGCTGTGGGACAGCCGCATCGACCGGGCCTTCCGGCTGCCGTACGAGACGCTGGCGCCGGGCGGGGTGCTGCTGCTGGACGGGACGCTGCTGCTGGGGCGGGGGCTGCCGGTCGAGCTGAGCGTGCACCTGTGGCTGTCGGCGGGTGCGCTGGAACGGCGCACGCCCGAGTCCGAACGGTGGCGGTTGCCGGCATATGACCGCTACGAGCGGGACGTGCGGCCCGCCGAGACGGCGGACGTGCTCGTACGGGCCGATCATCCGGGGCGGCTGGCCATGCGGGAAGGCGACTGGAACGGCGGCGCGCGGCGGCGCAGACTGGGTGGATGATCCCCAGCCACTGGTACAACATCGTTCCCGACCTGCCCGCTCCGCCTCCTCCGCCGCTGCATCCGGCCACCCGGGAGCCGGTGGGGCCGGACGATCTGGCGCCGCTGTTCCCGATGGAGCTGATCGGGCAGGAGGTGAGCCAGGAGCGGTTCGTGCCGGTGCCGCAGGAGGTGCTCGACGTCTACCGGCTGTGGCGGCCGACGCCGCTGGTGCGGGCGCGCCGGCTGGAGCGGGCGCTGGGCACCCCGGCCAGGATCTACTACAAGTACGAGGGTGTCTCGCCCGCCGGGTCGCACAAGCCCAACACGGCGGTCCCGCAGGCGTACTACAACGCGCGTGAGGGCGTGCGCCGGCTCACCACCGAGACCGGCGCGGGGCAGTGGGGCAGCGCGCTGGCGTTCGCGTGCGCCCAGTTCGGGGTGGAGTGCGAGGTCTGGATGGTACGGGCCTCCTACGACCAGAAGCCCTACCGGCGCTCCCTCATGGGGGTGTACGGCGCGACGGTGCACGCGAGCCCGTCACCGGTGACGATGTCCGGCAGCAAGGTGCTGGCCGGCCACCCGGACTCGCCGGGGAGCCTGGGCATCGCGATCAGCGAGGCGGTCGAGGCGGCGGCCGGGGCGGCCGACACCCGGTACGCGCTCGGGTCGGTGCTCAACCACGTGCTGATGCACCAGACGGTGATCGGCGAGGAGGCGCTGGCGCAGCTCGACGAGCGGCCCGACCTGGTCATCGGCTGCACCGGCGGCGGGTCGAACTTCGCCGGGCTGGCCTTCCCGTTCCTGCGCGGCAAGCTCGCCGGGGAGGGCGGGCCGGTGCTGCGGGCCGTCGAGCCGGCCGCCTGCCCGTCGTTCACACGCGGCCGCTACGCCTACGACTTCGGCGACACGGCCGGGCTGACGCCGCTGCTCAAGATGCACACGCTCGGCCACGGGTTCGTGCCCGACCCGATCCACGCCGGCGGGCTGCGTTATCACGGGATGTCGCCGCTGCTGTCGCACCTGTACGAGCTCGGGCTGTTCGAGGCGGTGACCCGGTCGCAGACCGAGTGTTTCGAGGCCGGGGTGACGTTCGCCAGGACGGAGGGCATCGTGCCCGCGCCGGAGCCGACGCACGCGCTGGCCGAGACCATCGCCGAGGCGCGGCGGTGCGCGGAGAGCGGCGAGGCGAAGGTCATCCTGACGGCGCTGTGCGGGCACGGGCACTTCGACCTCGCCGCCTACGACCGTTACCTGTCGGGCGAGATGACGGACTTCACGCTGCCGCAGGAGCGGATCGACGAGGCGCTGAGCGAGCTGCCCGGGTGAGTCAGCGCGCCGTGGGGCGCTTGCCGTGGTTGGCCTTCTTCTTCTTGCGTGCCTTGCCCTTGCGTGCGCGCTTGGCCATGTCGCATCCCTCCTGGTGATGGGGCTCTCTCAATGTCTCCCGCATCGGGGCGCTGGACAAGCGTCCCGGTGACCTAACATTCCCCAACATATTCGTGTCATAATTTGGTGGAATCTGTTGGAAGGAGCGGGGGCGTGCTCGCACAGCAGCGTCAGCAGGCGATTCTCGAACGCGTCCGCAGCGCAGGCGGGGTCCGGGTGGCCGATCTCGTGCGCGAGCTCGGCGTCTCCGACATGACGATCCGCCGCGACCTGGAGGTGCTCGCCGAGCGCGGGCTGCTGGAGAAGGTCCACGGCGGCGCCACGACGCTCGGCCCCGGCTCGACCGAGGAGCCGGGTTTCACCGCCAAGTCGGCCCGCCAGCAGCAGGAGAAGGAGTCCATCGCGCGGCGCGCCGCCCAGCTCGTCCGGCCCGGCACCGCGGTCGCCCTGTCGGCCGGCACCACGACGTGGGCGCTGGCCCGTCACCTGATCGGGGTGCCGGAGCTGACCGTCATCACCAACTCGATCCCCGTGGCCGAGGTCTTCCACCGCAATCCGCGCGCCGATCGCACGGTCGTGCTCACCGGCGGCGTCCGCACCCCCTCCGACGCGCTCGTCGGCCCGGTGGCCGTGGCCGCGATCCGGCGCCTGCACGTGGACACCCTGTTCCTGGGGGTGCACGGGATGAGCGTGCGGGCCGGGTTCACCACGCCCAACCTGCTGGAGTCCGAGACCGACCGGGAGCTGGTCAGCGCCGCGCACCGGCTGGTCGTGCCCGCCGACCACACCAAGTGGAACACGGTCGGCATCAGCACGATCGCGGAGCTGCGCGAGGCCGACGTGGTCATCAGCGACCCCGGGCTGCCCCAGGAGGCACGTACGGAGCTGGCCGAACGCGCCGGCGAACTGATCATCGCGGAGGGCTCGCAGTGAAGCGCACCATCACCCATCTGGCCGACGGCCGGGAGCTGATCTACTTCGACCGGCGTGACGACGCCGACCGGAGCGCGATCGACCGGCGGCCGCTCGATCCCCGGCCGGTGGCGTCGGAGCTGCGCTACGACCCGCTGACCGAGGAGTGGATCGCGATCGCCGGGCACCGGCAGACGCGCACGTTCCTTCCTCCGGCCGACGAGTGCCCGTTGTGCCCGTCGTCCGACACGCGGGCGTCGGAGATCCCGGCGGACGACTACGACGTGGTGGTGTTCGAGAACCGGTTCCCGTCGTTCTCCCGCAATCTCGGCAGTTACGCGGACGTGGGCGGGCTGAGCGAGGTCCGGCCGGGGGTGGGGCGGTGCGAGGTGATGTGCTTCACCTCCGAGCACGCCTCGTCGTTCTCGCAGCTCTCCGACGACCGGGTGGAGCTGGTCATGGAGGCGTGGGCCGACCGCACGGCCGAGCTGTCCTCGATCGAGGGCGTGGAGCAGGTGTTCTGCTTCGAGAACCGGGGCGAGGAGATCGGCATCACGCTCTTCCACCCGCACGGCCAGATTTACGCCTATCCGTACGTCACGCCGCGCACCAAGCTGCAGCTCGGCGCCGCCAGGCGCTATGCGGCGCGGCGGCCGGGGCGCAACCTGTTCGCCGACGTGCTGGCGGCCGAGCGGGAGGCGGGCACCCGGGTGGTGGCCGCCAACGAGCTGTGGACGGCGTTCGTGCCCGCCGCCGCGCGGTGGCCGTTCGAGGTGCATCTCTACCCGCATCGCCGGGTGCCGGACCTGGCGGCGCTGTCGGAGGCCGAGCGGGCGGCGTTCGCCCCGCTCTACACCTCGGTGCTGCGCGCGCTGGACGGGCTGTTCGGCGTCGCGATGCCGTACATCTCGGCCTGGCACCAGGCGCCGGTCCGGCAGGACCGTGAGCTGGGCTATCTTCATCTGGAGCTGTTCAGCATCCGGCGGGCGCCGGGCAAGCTGAAGTACCTGGCGGGATCGGAGTCGGCCATGGGAGCCTTCGTCAACGACGTGCTCCCGGAAGAGGCGGCACGCATGCTTCGATCACAGGTAGATCACTAATTGATTTCCGATTGATGTCGCATTACTCGTGATCTACCACTACTATCCCTTCAAGCGCGGTCATAGCACCGTGTACGCCTAATCCCGGGCGAGTTGCCCGGGAGCCGGGGACCCATCCGCACCTGGGGTGAATCCACTTCGGTGGTAGGGAAGCGACTCCCATGCCCGAACCCGTCAGCTAACCCGGCCGGCAGAGGGAGAGGAAACCCCGCACGTGGCGTCAGCGTCCCCCACGCGACTTGCCATCGGCGTCGTCACCGCGGCAGCGATGATGTTCGCCACCTGGTCAGCACCGGCCGCGGCCGAGCCCAAGCCGTCCGAGAGCCAGCTCCGCGGCGACCTGAAGCAGCTCAACAAGAAGGTCGACCAGCTCATCGAGCGCTACAACGCCAAACGCGTCGAGCTCGCCAAGGCCCGCGAGGCCGCCGAGGCGGCCAAGAAGCGGCTCGCCGCCGCCGACCAGGCGCTCGCCGCCGCCCAGTTGAAGGTGGGCGAGCTCGCCAGACTTCGTTACCAGAGCGGCACGCTGGGTCTGCCCTACTACATGGTGCCGCCCGACGGGGCCGGCGCGGCCGTGGTCGAACAGCTCACCGCCGAGCAGCAGGCCATCGTGGCCGGCGTGGCCGCCGCCCGCGACGAGCAGAAGAAGGCCGCCGACGCGGCCGCCGCCCTGGCCCGCCGGCTCAGCGCCGACACGACCGAGGTGGCCAAGCAGCGCGACGAGGCCGAGGACGTCATCGGCGACATCGAGAAGAAGCTGGAGGACCTGATCCCGTTCAGCACCGGGCGGCGCTCCGACGGCACCTGGGCCCCGCAGCTGCCGAGCGGCACCGACAACATCACCGCCCGCACCCGGGCGATGAAGGCGCAGATCGAGAAGAGCTTCAAGCTGCCGTTCAGCGTCGGCTGCTTCCGCTCGGGCTCCAGCGGCGAGCATCCGCTGGGGCGGGCCTGCGACTTCATGATGAGCGCCGGCGGCTCCATGCCCACCGCGGCCAACAACGCCCTCGGCGACCGCATCGCCGAATGGACCGTGAAGAACCGGGACAAGCTCGGGGTCAAGTACGTGATCTGGAAGCAGCGGATCAATCACGGCTCCGGCTGGAACGCCATGTCCAACCGCGGCAGCATCACCGAGAACCACTACGACCACGTCCACATCTCGATGCACTGACGTGGCCGACCGGCTCGGCGTTGACAGAATATGTAGATCGGTCTAGTTTTTCGGCATGGGCAAGAAGGGGGCCGAGACCCGGCTGCGGATCCTGGAGGCGACCCAGGAGCTGGTCGAGGCGGGCGGCTATGCCAATGCCGGGCTCAACCAGGTGATCGCCGCCAGCGGGGCGCCGCGCGGGTCGCTGTACTTCCACTTCCCCGAGGGCAAGGACCAGCTGGTCGGCGAGTCGATCCGGCGCGCCGGGGCGGCGATCGGGTCGGCCTTCGACGACCTGGCCGTGGACGAGGTGCTGCGGCTGCTGGGCGACCGGCTGGAGGAGTCGGGCTGGCGCAAGGGCTGCCCGGTGGCCACCGTGGCGCTCGAGATGGCCGCCGCCAGCGACCCGCTCCAGCAGGCGTGTTCGGAGGTCTACACGTCGTGGGAGGCCGCCCTGCGGGCGCGGCTCGCGGGGCGGCCGGACGCCGACGATCTCGCCGTCACCGTCCTGGCGCTGATCGAGGGGGCGCTGCTGCTGGCCAAGGCGCACCGCAGCCGGGAGCCGCTGGACCGCGTCGCCGCCGTGCTCGCCGGGCTGCTGCGCTGACCCCTGGGGCCGCCTCCCCGCCACGGAGGCGGCTCTTTTTATGGCCAGAAAATATGTAGACCGATCTATTAATGAGCTTCCTTGGACGCGATCGTCTTCGGCGCGACCGGCTTCGTCGGCCGGGCACTCGTCGCCGAGCTGCTGGGCCGCGGGCAGCGGGTGGCGGCGGCCGTGCGGACCGACACCCTCACCCCGTGGCTGGCCGAGCGGGGCGTCGCCACCGGCGGGCTGAACGTCGTCACCGCCGACCTCACCCGCCCGCTCACCGGACTCCCCCAGGCACGCGACGTCTACAACGCCGCGGCGCGCTTCGCGTTCGGCCTCGGCGTCGAGGAGGCTCGCGCCGTGAACGTGACCGGGGCGCTCCACGTGCTCGAATGGGCCGCCACGCTCCCCCGCCTGCGGCGGCTCGTGCACATCAGCGGCTACCGGGTGAGCGGCGTCCGCCCCGACTACGCCCGGCTGGGCGCGTACGAGGCGTCCAAGGCCGAGGCCGACCTCGCCGTTCATGCCAGGGCGCGCGAGCTGGGCGTCCCGCTGACCGTCGCCAACCCCAGCACGGTGATCGGCCCCGGCCAGCACCTCGGCCTGGCCTCCCTCGTCGGCGACCTGTGGAACGGGCGGCTCGCGGCGCTGCCCGGCGGCCCGGACGTCTTCCTGCCGGTCGTCACGTTGGACTACTTCACGCGCTTCCTGGCGGAGATCCCCGCCGCCCCGGCGGGCGAGGACCACTGGGTGCTCGACGACGACACGCCGCCGCTGCCCGAGCTGATCGGCCTGGTCGCCCGGCACCTCGGCGTGCGCGCGCCGCGCCGGACGATCCCCGTCGGCCTGGTGCGGCGGCTGCCGCGGGCGCTCACCGGCGCCGATCCGGAGACGCTGTCGTTCCTGTCGCCGGACCGCTATCCGACGGCCTCGGCCCGCGCCCTCGCCGCCCGGGCCGGCCTGGAGATGCCGCCGGTCGCCGACGCCCTGCGCGCCTGGGCGGACGACCTGGTGGCGGCCCGCTTCGGCGCGGCGACGCCGGGGCTGCGCCCGTACGGGTTCCGGGACCGTACGTGGGTGATGGGGGACGCCCGCGACCCCGGGCACGTGCTGCTCCACGGGCTGCCGGTGAACGCCGACGTGTGGGCGCGGGTGGCCGCCCTGCTGCCGGGGCCGGTTCTCGCGCCCGATCTGCCCGGGCTGGGGCGGTCCGCGCCTTCTGACCGGCCGGTGGAAGCGTGGCTGGCCGGGCTGATGGGGGGCGTGCGGACGCGGCCGACGCTGGTGGCGCACTCGCTGGCCTGCGGGCCCGCGCTGCGGTTCGCGGTCGAGCATCCCGAGCGGGTGGGCGGGCTCGTGCTCGTGGCTCCGGCGTTCCTCCAGGCTCCGGCGTCGTGGGCGGCGCGTTCGGCCGTGGCCGCGCCCCTGCTGCGCCGCATGTCCGCCGCCCGGCTGGCCGCCACGCTGGGCGTGCCGGAAGGGCCGGAGGTGGCGAGCGCCGCGCTGGACCTGCGCCGCCCGGGGGTGGCGCGGCGCGTGGTCGCGGCGCTGCGGGCGGCGTCGGCCGCGCGGGACGCCACGCGGGCGCTGCTGACACGGGTGCGGGTGCCCGTCGAGATCGTGACGGGCTCGGCCGACCCGCTGACGGCCGACCCGGGGCATCCGGTGACCGAGATCGCCGGAGCCGGGCACTATCCGCAGCTCACCCACCCCGACCAGGTCGCCCGGGTGCTCAGCCGGCCGGTGGCATCCGCTCGATGAGGGACTTGGGCGCGACCTGCCGGTAGGCGTCGGCGACGATCTCGCCGATCTCCGCCCAGTCGACGTCCACGTCCAGGAAGACGCCCAGCCAGCCGCGATGGCCCACGTACGGGGGCCGGAAGAAGCGGGCCGGGTCCTCGGCCACCAGCTCCTGCTGGACGCCGGGCGGGGCCGCGCACCAGAACGCGAGGCGGTCGTCGTGGTGGTGGTCGGCGAACATGACGAACGTCTTCTTGCCCCGCACGAACCAGGTGGGCTCGCCGTGGCTGAGCCGCTCGGTCGTCTCCGGCAGCGCGAGGCACAGCCGCCGGAGCTCGTCGAGCGGGCCCGCGGTCATCCGGTGAGCCTCAGCGGGTTGATCAGGTCGGCGTAGACCAGCAGCCCGGCCATGATGATCATGACGAAGGCGAGCGCGTAGGTGAGCGGCAGCACCTTGGCGATGTCCACGTACGCGGGCTCGGGGCGGCGGCGGACCCGGGCGTAGGCCCGCTTGAGGCCCTCCCACAGGCCGCCCGCGATGTGGCCGCCGTCGAGCGGCAGCAGCGGGATCAGGTTGAACATGCCGATCGCCAGGTTGAAGCCGGCCAGCAGGTTGACGAAGATGTGGAACTTCTGGATGCCGGTCAGGTCGGAGGCGAGGATCTCGCCGCCCATCCGCCCGGCGCCGACGACGCCGACCGGGCCCTCGGGGTCGCGTTCCTCGCCGGAGAAGGCGGCGTGCCACACGCCGACCATCTTCTCCGGCAGGTTGACCAGCGACTGCGCCACCCTGCCCGTGAGCTCGGCCATGTGACCGGCGACCGCGCCGATGCTCTGCTGCTGCATGACCTCGGTGGGCATGACGCCGAGGAAGCCGACGTTCTTCTCGATCACCTTGGGGTCGTCGGGCTTGGGCCGGTCCTGGGCGATGAGCGTGACGTCGAGCGTCATCGGCTTCCCGTCGCGCACGATGCCGAGCGCCACCTCGCCCGCGCCGTGGGAGCGGATCAGCCGGGTCGCGTCGGCCCACGAGCCGATCTTCTGGCCGTCGAAGGAGACGAGCTGGTCACCGACCTTGAGCTTGGCCTTCGCCGCGGGCGTCGCCTGGTCGCCGGGCCGGCACTCGGTGCGCTGCTCGCTGACCGGGATCACGCACGTGGTGGTGTCGGGCGAGACCACCGGCACCAGCGTGGGCATGCCGATGCCGACGAACAGCAGCGTGTAGAGGACGAAGGCGAGCACGAAGTTCATCGCCGGGCCGCCGGACATGATGATGACCTTCTGCCACCACTTCTTCCGGTAGAAGACCCGCTCCTCGTCGCCCGGGCGCACCTCTTCCTGGGCGGCCTCCCTGGCGGTCTCGATGAGGCTCTGGAACGGGCCCGTCGAGCTGCCGCGCAGCTTGGTCGGGTCGTCGCCGGGCCGGGGCGGCAGCATGCCGATCATGCGGATGTAGCCGCCGAGCGGCAGCCACTTGATGCCGTACTCGGTCTCGCCACGACGCCAGGACCAGGCGGTGGAGCCGAAGCCGACCATGTACTGCGTCACGCGGACGCCGAAGAGCTTGGCGGGCACGAGATGGCCGACCTCGTGCAGCGCGATGGACGCCATCAGTCCGATGAAGAAGATGACGATGCCCGCGACGAAGAGCCAATCCATGTACGCGCGCTCCAGGGAAGACGGAAATCCCGACCTACCCAAGGGTAGTCGAACTCCGCACACCTGGACGGGGGCTGCGCATGAACCGCCGTTGACAGTCCGCAGTCGGACGATCACCCTGGGACGTGACGGAGGGAGCGATTTGATCCGGATCCTGGTCGCCGAGCATCTGGCGCTGGTGCGGCGTGGTCTGGTGGCCTCGCTGGAGGCCGAGCCGGACCTGCGGGTGGTCGCGGAGGTGGCGAGCGCCGAGGACGTGCTGCCTCGCGCGCTGGAGTGCGAGCCGGACGCGGCGGTGGTCGACGCCGACCTGCCGGGCGTGGGCGGGCTGGGCGCGGCGGAGGCGCTGCGGGAGAAGGCGCCCGGGTGCGCGGTGCTGATCCTGTCGGCCCAGCCGCATCCGGGGCAGGTGCGCGGGGCGCTGGCGGCGCACGCCCGCGGGTTCATGACGCTCGACGTGGCGCCGGAGCAGCTCGCCGAGGGGTTGCGGCGGATCGCGGCGGGCGGCCGGGCGATCGACGCCGAGCTGGCCGTGGCCGCCCTGCAGTCGCCGGTCAATCCGCTGACCAGGCGGGAGATCGACGTGCTGCGGATCGCGGCGGGCGGCGCCCGGTCGGCGGAGATCGCCGACGAGCTCTTCCTGTCGGTGGGAACCGTGCGCAACCACCTGTCGCGGATCATGTGCAAGACCGGCGCGCGCAACCGGGTCGACGCGGTGCGCATCGCCAGCGACTCGGGCTGGCTGTGAGCGGGCTGGTGGTGTGCGGGCTGGTGATGCGGGCTGGTGGTGTGCGGGCGGGCCCCGGAGGAGCCGCGCCGTTCCCCCGGAGCCCGCGACTCTATGACGATCTCAGGATGCCGGGCCGGCGGCCAGTGACCGCGATCACGACCGCACCCGTGTGATTCGTCACTACGGGCGCCAGATGAGCACCAGCGCGCAGTCGTCGTTGTGGCCCGAGGCCATGGCGTTGACCAGGGCCCTGGCGCCGTCGCGGAACCCGGAGGGCAGCAGCCGCTCGGCCTCGCCCAGCAGCCGGTCGAGCCCGGCGTCGATGTCGCGGCCCGGCTGCTCGATGAGCCCGTCGGTGTAGAGCAGCAGCGCGTCGCCCTTGCGCAGGGTGCCGCTGTCGGGCTCGCAGTGCAGGTCGGGCACCACGCCGAGCACCACGCCCTTGGCGGAGGCGACCTGCCAGTTGCCGGTCCCGGCGTCGAACTTGACGACCGGCGGATGCCCGGCCGAGGTGATCGTGTAGTCGCCGGTGGCCAGGTCGAGCCGGACGTGCACGGCGGTGACGAAGCCCTCGTCGCCGCGCTGGCGGTGCAGGTAGGCGTTGCACGCGGGCAGGAAGTCGTCGACGGAGCCGAGCAGCCCGCCGAACGTGCCCGACAGCAGCAGTGCCCTGGTGCCGGCGTCGACGCCCTTGCCGGACACGTCGACGAGCGCGATGTCGACCCGGTCGCCGTCGCGCAGCGACACCAGGAAGTCGCCGCCGAACGAGGAGCCGCCCGCCTGCTTGAGCACCACCTTGCCGCCCCAGTCCTTGGGCAGCGGCGGCAGCTCGCCCTGGCTCCTGAGCCGGTCGCGCAGCTCCAGCAGCATCGCGTCGCCGCGCAGTCCCTGCACGCCGAGCTTGCCCCGGGTGCGGGCCATGAGCACGGCCAGCACCGTGGTGAAGCCGATCGTCACGAGCAGGCCGAGCCCGACGCTGCCCGGGCCGAGCTGCGTGGCCACGTAGCCGAGCGCGACGGCCACGGCGACGAGCAGCTTGACCAGGCTGCGCAGCCGCAGTTGCAGCCCGCCCACGAGGGTGACGAGGATGAGCAGCGACGGCGAGAACCACTCCGTGGACACCTCGGCGGCCAGCAGCCCGATCACCAGCGACACCACGGTCAGCGTGAGGAGCAGGTTGCGGTCGCGGGCCAGCGGGCGCCGCACCAGCCGTACGGCCTGCACCAGCAGCGGCACCCGCACGAGCAGGGCGCGGAGCCGTGGCGGGATCAGCGGCGCCGGACGGGAACTCATGATGCGCCTGACTGTATCGGTCTGGACCATGTTTGGGCAGCCCACTTGACCAGAGCCTTGATCATCGGGACCGGATACCCGGTGGCCGAGGCGCGGCGGCGCCTCGTACGGTGGACGGATGACGTTTCAGATCCGCCCGATAGCCGAGGCCGAGTGGCCGGCGTTCTCCGACGTGCTGGGCGAGGGGTTCGGCTGGACCCCGCATCCCCGCCAGCTGGACCGCTGGAAGAAGCAGACCGAGTTCGACCGCACGCTCGCGGCGTTCGACGGCGACACCATCGTGGGCTGCACGGGGGTGTACAGCCTGCGGATGACGGTTCCCGGCAGGGTGCTCCCGGTCGCGGGGGTGACCGCGGTCAGCGTGCTCCCCTCGCACCGCCGCCGTGGCGTGCTGTCGTCGCTGATGCGCAGGCAGCTCGCCGACGTGCGCGAGCGTGGCGAGTCGGTGGCCGCGCTCTACGCCTCCGAGGCGCCCATCTACGGCCGGTTCGGCTACGGCAGGGCGGCGGAGCTGATGTCGTTCACCATCGACAGGGCCGGCTCGGCGTTCGTGCGCGACGCGCCGCAGGACCCGTCGCTGCGGCTGCGGGTGGTCAAGCCCGCCGAGGCGCGCGGCGACTTCGAGGCGCTGTTCGCCGCCGTGTCGCCCCGGCGTCCGGGGATGTACGAGCGCCGGGCGGAGTTCTGGGACGCGGCGCTGGCCGACGAGGAGTTCGACCAGCAGGGCGCGGGCGCGCTCCGCTCGGTGGTCGCCGAGGACGACCAGGGGGTGCGCGGCTACGCGACGTTCCGGATCAGGCCCGGCATGGACGCCAGCGGCGTGCCCGACGGGGAGCTGAAGCTGCACGAGCTGTTCGCCGCCGATCCGGCCGCCTGCGCGCTGCTGTGGCGCAGCGTCCTCGACCGTGACCTGGTCGCGAGGGTGGTCGTCGAGAGCCGGCCGGTGGACGACCCGCTGTTCGCGCTGATGGCCGACTCGCGCCGGCTGCGCGCCCGCTGGACGGACGAGCTGTGGGTGCGCCTGGTCGACGTGGCCGAGGCGCTGGCCTCGCGCTCCTACGCGGCGCCGGTCGACGTGGTGATCGAGGTCGAGGACGACGTGTGCCCGTGGAACGCCCGCCGCTGGCGGCTGACCGCCGACACCTCGGGGGCCGCGTGCAAGCCGGTGGACGACGAGCCGGACCTGGTGCTCAAGGTCGCGTCGCTGGGCTCCGCCTACCTGGGCGACGGCGCGCTGGCCGAGCAGCACGCGGCGGGGCTGCTGGAGGAGCGCACCCCGGGCGCGGTGCGGGCGCTGACGACGGCGATGTCGTGGAGCCCGAAGCCGTGGGCGGGGCTGACGTTCTGACGTAGGGTCGGGGGCATGGCCCTGCAGAGCTTGCAGATCACCGCGATCACCGCGATGCGGGCGCGCGACGTGTCGCGCCCGTCGAAGGAGCAGCAGGAGGCCGCCGACCGGCGGCCCCTGCGTGACGAGACGCCCAGACGCGAGGCCCGGCGCCGCTCCTAGCCGCCCTCGGTGCTACTCCTGGGGCAGCGACGGGAGCTGGCCGATGGTCTCGTACGTCTCCAGCTGGGCGATGCGGCGGCTGTGGCGCTCGCTGCCGGAGAACGAGGTGGCCAGGAACGTCTCGACGAAACTGGTGGCCTCGTCGGCCGAGTGCATGCGCGCGCCCACGGCGATCACGTTGGCGTTGTTGTGCTCGCGGGCCAGGCGGGCCGTGTCGTCGCTCCAGGCGAGCGCGGCCCGGATGCCGCGCACCTTGTTGGCGGCGATCTGCTCGCCGTTGCCCGAGCCGCCGATGACCACGCCGAGGCTGCCCGGGTCGCCGGCCACGCCCTCCGCGGCCCGAAGGCAGAACGCCGGGTAGTCGTCCTCGGCGTCGTAGACGAAGGGACCGCAGTCGGTCACCTCGTGCCCGTGGTCCTTCAACCAGGACACGAGATGGTTCTTGAGCTCATAGCCGGCATGGTCGGCACCGATGTAGACACGCACGCCACCAGTCTTCCACAGCCCGGCCGACGCGGCTCCTGGCCCGCGCCCGCTCGCTAGAGTAAGGGTCAGCACCGCCCAGTAGTCCTTACGAGAGGAGCCGCCATGCGCGAGATCCGTTCGATCGGCGACCCGGTCCTGCGCACGCCCGCCGAGCCCGTCGAGGCGTTCGACCGCGAGCTGCGCAAGCTGATCGACGACATGTTCCAGGCCATGTACGCGGTCGACGGGGTGGGCCTGGCCGGTCCGCAGATCGGCGTCTCGCGGCGGCTGTTCGTCTATGACATCAGCGGGCGCAAGGGTCATCTCATCAACCCGGTGCTGACCGTGGACGACCCGGCGGAGGTCCTCGACGAGGAGGGCTGCCTGTCGGTGCCCGACCGGCGGACCGGCAGCCCGATCTACGCGCCGGTGGCCAGGGCGGCCGGGGTGACGGTCGAGGGGGTCGACCGGCTGGAGCGGCCGGTGCGGATCACCGCCAGGGGCTCGCTGGCGCGCTGCTTCCAGCACGAGACCGACCACCTCGGCGGCAAGCTGTACGTCGACCGGCTGCCGAAGAACGAGGCTCGCAAGATCATGCAAAAGGCGTAAGTTGGCCGTATGACTGTGCTTTCCGGCAAGGGCGCACTGGTGACGGGCGGCTCACGCGGCATCGGCAGAGCGGTCGTGGAGCGGCTGACGTCCGACGGGGCGAGCGTGGTGTTCAGCTATCGCCATGACAGGGAGGCGGCCGAGCGGGTCGCCAAGGAGACGGGCGCGCACGCGGTCCAGGCCGACCAGGCGGACAAGGACGACCTGCGGCGGCTGTTCGCCGAGGCGGAGGCCCGGCTGCCGGGCCTGGACATCCTGGTCAACAACGCGGCGGAGACCGGCCAGGCGCTGATCTCCGAGGTGACGGACGAGGTCTACGAGCGGGTGTTCGCGGTCAACGCCCGCGCGACGTTCCTGGCCATCCAGTGGGCGGGCCGGGTGATGCACGACGGCGGGCGCATCGTCAACGTCTCGACGCTCAACACCGAGCTGGCCGCCCCCGGCGTGGCCGTCTACGCCGCCAGCAAGGCCGCGGTCGAGCAGTTCGCCAAGGTGGCGGCGCGCGAGCTCGGCGGGCGCGGCATCACCGCCAACACGGTGCTGCCCGGCGCGACCGACACCGACATGCTGCGCTCGTCCAACCCGCCGGAGGCCCTGGTCCAGACGGTCGCGCTGACCTCGCTGGGCCGGCTCGGCCGGCCCGAGGACGTGGCGTCGGTGATCGCGTTCCTGGCCGGGCCGGACGGCGGCTGGGTGACCGGGCAGAGCATCCGCGCCACCGGCGGGCTCTACTAGCCCTACAGCTGCATCGACTTGACCTCGAAGAACTCCTCCAAGCCGTGCTCGCCGAGCTCGCGGCCGATCCCGGAGCGCTTGTAGCCGCCGAAGGGGGCCATCGGGTTGAACCGGCCCCCGTTGACGGCCACCTGCCCGGTGCGCAGCCTGCGCGCCACGGCGACCGCGCGCTCCTCGGTGCCCGCCCACACCGCGCCGGCGAGCCCGTACGGGGTGCCGTTGGCGATCTCGACGGCCTGGTCCTCGGCGGTGTAGGGGATGATCGTCAGAACCGGGCCGAAGATCTCCTCCTGCTCGATCGTCATGCCGGGCTCGACCGCGGCGAAGACGGTCGGCTCGACGTAGAAGCCGCGGGGCAGCGGGCGCTCGGTGCCGCCGGCCACCAGCCGGGCGCCCTCCTCGTGGCCCCGGTTGATGTAGCGGACGACGCGGTCGCGCTGGGCGGCGGAGACGAGCGGGCCGATCCTGGTGGCCTCGTCGAACGGGTCGCCGACGGTGTACTTGGCGGTGGCCTCGACGGCCAGGCGGACGGCCTGGTCGTACTGGTCACGGTGGACGATCATGCGTGACCAGGCGGAGCAGGTCTGGCCGGCGTTGACGAAGCAGTTGGCGACGCCCGCCTTGACGGCGGCGGTGAGGTCGGCGTCGGGCAGGATGAGGTTGGCGGACTTGCCGCCGAGCTCCAGCGCGACGCGCTTGACGCCGTCGGCGGCCAGCGTGGCGACCCGGCGGCCGGCCGCCGTGGAGCCGGTGAAGGAGACCAGGTCGACGGCCGGGTGGGCGGCCAGGGCCTCGCCGACGACCGGGCCGCGCCCGCTGACCAGGTTGAACACGCCGGGCGGCAGGCCGACCTCTTGCAGGATGTCGGCCAGCGCGTAGGCGGCCAGCGGGGCGACCTCGCTGGGCTTGAGCACGACCGTGCAGCCGGCCGCGAGCGCCGGGGCGACCTTGGCGACGATCTGGTGCAGCGGGTAGTTCCACGGCGTGATGGCGGCGACGACGCCGACCGGCTCCTTGACGACGAGCGAGTTGCCGACGCGGGTCTCGCGCGGGTGGGTCTCGGCGAGCTGGGCGTAGGAGGCCAGGACGCCGGCGGGCATGAGCGTCTGCACCTTGAGCGCGAAGCCGAGCGGCGAGCCCATGTCGGCGGCGATGGTCCTGGCGATGTCGTCGGCGCGCTGCACGAGCAGCTCGGCCGCGGCGGCCAGCGGTTTGGCCCGGTCGGCGGGCGGCAGCGACGACCAGGCGGGGAAGGCCCGCGCGGCCGCGCGCACGGCGGCGTCGACGTCTCCGGACGCGCCCGCGGGCACCCGGTCGATGATCTCCTCGGTGGCCGGGTTGACGACCTCGACGGCTTCTCCCGAGACGGAGGCGGTCCAGGCACCGCCGATGTAAAGCTGACGCATGACGCCATCCTGGCGTGCTCCGCGTCACAATGCGAGGCGGCCACGGATCCGGGGATGAGCACTGCCACCCCCGGACGCAGCTTCTTCTACCGGCGCGGGGTGTTCAGTCGAAGCGCGGCGAGCCGTCGCGGGTGCGCTTGAGCTCGAAGAAGTTCTCGAAGCCGGTCACGAGCAGGACTCCGTCCCAGAGCCGGCCGGCGTCCTCGCCCCTGGGGATGGAGTTGATCACCGGGCCGAAGAACGCGTTGCTGCCGACGCGAATGACGGGCGTGCCGACGTCCTGGCCGACCAGGCCGATGCCCTCGTTGTGCGAGCGCCGTACGGCCTCGTCGTGGGCGTCGGAGTCCATCGCGGCGGCGAGCTCGCGGTCGAGGCCGGCGCCGGCGAGGGCGTCCTCGACGGTGGCGCGCAGGTCGTCGAGCCGGTCGATGGCGCGCTGGTTGTGCAGGCGGGTGCCGAGCTCGGTGTAGAGGGGGCCGACGACGTGGTCGCCGTACTTGGCGGCCGCCGCGGCGACGACGCGCACCGGGCCGATGGCCTTGGCGATCTGCTCCCGATAGGCCTCCGGGACGTCCTTGTCCTCGTTGAGCACGTTGAGGCTCATGATGTGCCAGCGCGCCTCGACGGGACGGACCTTCTCGACCTCTACCAGCCACCGCGACGTCGCCCAGGCGAACGGGCAGAAAGGATCGAACCAGAGATCCACAGGAGTCTTCTCAGTCATGTGTGGTCATAACCTGGGGAGGTCGGCGTCCTATTCCTGGCGTGGCAGGATACCGACAAACCCCAACGAAGTGGTGAAAAGGAGCGCAACTTGGCAGGCAACCTCACCCGGGACGAAGCGCGCGAGCGGGCCCGGCTGTTGAAGGTCGAGTCGTACGAGGTCGCACTCGACCTCACGACGGGGGACGAGCGCTTCGACAGCGTGACGACGGTCCGTTTCGGCAGCACCAGCCCCGGCGCTTCCACCTTCGTCGACCTGCACGGCGCGCGCGTGCGCAAGGTCACGCTGAACGGCGAGGAGCTCGACCCCGGCAGCTACGACGCCGACCAGGGCCGCTTCCCGCTGCCCTCGCTCGCCGCCGCCAACGAGCTGCGCGTCGAGGCCGAGTGCGCCTACATGCGCACCGGCGAGGGCCTGCACCGCTTCGTCGACCCCGTCGACCAGAACGTCTACCTGCACAGCCAGTTCGAGACGGCCGACGCGCACCGCATGTACGCCTGCTTCGACCAGCCCGACCTCAAGGCCACCTTCCAGCTCGCCGTGCGCGCTCCCGAGAGCTGGGAGGTCGTCTCCAACGCCGCCGCGGGCAGCGTCGAGCCCGCCGGCGACGGGGCCAAGCAGTGGACGTTCCCCGCCACGCCGGTCATGTCCACCTACATCACGGCGCTCGTCGCGGGCCCGTACCACAAGGTGACCTCCGAGCACGACGGCATCCCGCTGGGCGTCTACTGCCGCGCCTCGCTGGCCGAGCACCTCGACGCCGACAACATCCTGGAGGTCACCCGGCAGGGGTTCGACTTCTTCCACTCGGTGTTCGGCGTGCGCTACCCGTTCGGCAAGTACGACCAGCTCTTCGTGCCGGAGTTCAACGCCGGAGCCATGGAGAACGCCGGCTGCGTGACGTTCCTGGAGGACTACGTCTTCCGCTCCCGCGTCACCGACGCCGTCGTCGAGCGGCGCGCCGAGACCATCCTGCACGAGATGGCCCACATGTGGTTCGGCGACCTGGTCACCATGCGCTGGTGGGACGACCTGTGGCTGAACGAGTCGTTCGCCACCTACATGTCCGTGCTCGCGCAGGCCGAGGCCACCCGGTGGGGCGGCGGCGCGTGGACCACGTTCGCCAACGTGGAGAAGGCCTGGGCCTACCGCCAGGACCAGCTTCCCTCCACCCACCCGATCGCCGCCGACATCCCCGACATGCAGGCCGTCGAGGTCAACTTCGACGGCATCACCTACGCCAAGGGCGCCTCGGTGCTCAAGCAGCTCGTCGCCTACGTCGGGCTGGACAACTTCCTGGCCGGGGTGCGCGACTACTTCGCCGAGCACGCCTGGGGCAACACCGAGCTGAAGGACCTGCTCGGCGCGCTGGAGCGGACCTCCGGGCGCGACCTGTCGTCGTGGTCGAAGGAGTGGCTGGAGACCTCCTGGGTCAACACGCTGCGCCCGTCGTTCGAGGTCGCCGACGGCCGCTTCACCTCCTTCGAGGTGCTGCAGGAGGCCCCGGCCGACTACCCGACGCTTCGCTCGCACCGCGTCGCGATCGGCCTGTACGCGCTGCGCGACGGCGCGCTCACCCGCACCAAGCGGGTCGAGCTGGACGTCGTCGGCGCCCGCACCACCGTGGCCGAGC
Source organism: Nonomuraea sp. NPDC023979 (assembly GCF_040639085.1). Classification (NCBI taxonomy): domain Bacteria; kingdom Bacillati; phylum Actinomycetota; class Actinomycetes; order Streptosporangiales; family Streptosporangiaceae; genus Nonomuraea; species Nonomuraea sp. NPDC023979. The sequence continues at coordinate 137,139 of NZ_JBEZZG010000021.1, read as the reverse complement.
TGATCGGCGAGGAGCAGCCCGACCTGGTCCTCGTCAACGACGACGACCTCACCTACGCCAAGATCCGGCTCGACGAGCGGTCGCTGCGCACGCTCGTCGACGGCGGCATCGCGGCGTTCACCGAGTCGCTGCCGCGCGCGCTGTGCTGGTCGGCGGCCTGGGACATGACCCGCGACGGCGAGATGTCCACCCGCGACTACGTCAAGCTGGTCATCTCGGGCATCGCCACCGTCAAGGACCTCACGGTCCTCCAGGCGGTGCTGCGGCAGGCCCGGCAGGCCGTCCAGCAGTACGCCGAGCCCGCCTGGCGCGGCGAGGGCCTGGCCCTGCTGGCCGACGCGCTGCGCTCGCTCATCGGCTCCGCCGAGCCCGGCTCCGACCACCAGCTCGCCTACCTCCAGGCGTTCGCGCCGGTGGCCACCTCCGAGGCCGACCTGGCCATGCTGGCGGCCATCCTCGACGGCTCCGAGGTGCCCGACGGGCTGACCGTCGACGCCGACCTGCGCTGGACCCTGGTCAACGCGCTCGTCGTGGGCGGCAAGCTCGGCGAGGCCGACATCGAGGCCGAGCTCAAGCGCGACCCGACGGCCACCGGCGAGCGGTCGGCGGCGCAGTGCCGGGCCGCCGTGCCCACCGCCGAGGCCAAGGCCGCCGCCTGGGAGCGGATCATCGGCGGCAAGCTGGCCAACCACATCGCCCGTACGACGATCGGCGGCTTCCAGGACCCGCACCACCCCGAGCTGCTGGAGCCGTACCGGGAGAAGTACTTCGCCGAAGTGGGGCGGATCTACCGGGAGTGGACGTTCGACCAGGCGTCGACGTTCGCGGTCGGCTGCTTCCCGACGCTGATCATCGAGGAGGCGACCGTCCAGGCCGCCCGCGACTACCTGGCCGCCGAGCAGCCGCCGCAGGCTCTGCGCCGGCTCATCCTGGAGGGCGCCGACGGCGTCAGCCGCGCGCTGCGCAACCAGGCGCGGGACGCCTCCTAGTCCCCCGCACACAGACCCCGGAAGGCCGTGCGCCTTCCGGGGTTTTCTGTTGCCCCTTGACAGGCGGGCGGCCCCGGGCTCATATTCTTCACCACTAACTTTATGTCTAAAGAAAGTGGTGGCATGGCCGGAAGCGACCGCGGCGACCTCACCAGGACCGCGATCCTCGCCCTGCTCGGCACCGTCGGGCCGCTCAGCCGCAGCGAGATCGCGCGGGAGCTGGACGTCAGCCCCGCGACCGTCACGCAGCTGACCCGCGAGCTGATGGGACACGGCATGGTCGAGGAGCTCGACCTCAAGCCGTCCCGGGGCGGGCGGCCCGCCCAGCGGCTCGGCCTCGTCGGCGGCGCCGGGCGCGCCCTCGGCGTCAAGGTCACCGCCGACCACCTCGTCCTCGTCGACGTGCGGCTGGACGGCGAGGTGCTCGGGTCCTGGGTGCGGCCCTTCGATCCCGCGGCCGCCGACGCGCCCGGCGACCTCGCCGACGCCGTCTCCTCCGTCCTGACGGCCATCACCGGGGGGCCGCCGCTGCTCGGCGTCGGCGTCGGCGTGCCCGGCTCCGTCGACGACCAGGGCGTCGGCACCGTCAACGCGCCCACGCTGGGATGGCAGGCCATGCCCGTCGGCGAACGGCTGCGGCGGCGGCTCGACCTGCCCGTGCTCGTCGAGAACGACGTCAACGCGCTCGCGGCGGCCGAACGGCTGTACGGCAGGGGGCGGACGCACCGGGACTTCCTCGTGCTGACCATCGGGCGCGGCGTCGGCGCGGCCATCGTCGCCGACGGGCGCGTGTACCGGGGGGCGCGCGGTGGCGCCGGCGAGTTCGGCCACCTGTGCGTGGACCCCGCCGGGCCGCCGTGCGGGTGCGGCGCCCGGGGCTGCCTGGAGGCCTTCGTCGGCTCCACCGGCCTCCTCGCCGCCGCCCGGGCCAAGACCGCCCACCCCAACCCCAGCACCCCCTCGGAGGGAGCACCCCACGGCGAGGGCACCCCCCTCACGGAAAGCGGGCCTCTCGGGGGGACCGGGGCCCTCGGGGGCAGCGGGACCCTCGGGGAGATCGGGGCCGTCGGGGGCAGCGGGATCCTCGGGGAGATCGGGGGCCTCGGGGGAACCGGGGGCCTTGGGGAGGGAGCGGCTCACCGGAGCCCCGCCCCCCTTAGGGACGGCGCGCCCCTTGGGGAGGGGGCCGGGGGGGCGTTGGGAGCGGTGGCGGCGTTGGGGCGGGCGGCCGTGCGGGGGGACGCGGTGGCGCGGGAGGTGTTCGCCGAGGCCGGGGAGATCCTGGGGCGGGCCACGGCCGGGCTGGTGAACGTGGTGGACCCGGAGGTGGTGGTGGTGCTCGGCGAGGGCACCGCCGACTGGCCGTTCTGGCAGGTGGGGTTCGATCGGGCGCTTCGGGCGCAGCTCTACCCGGGGCGGCGGGACATCGCGGTCGAGGTGGAGAGCTGGGACGAGACGAGCTGGGCGCAGGGAGCGGCGGCGCTGGTGCTGGCGACGCCGTTCGACGCGGCCGGGGCCGCCGGGGAGCAGGGCCGCCTGGTGCGCGCCCGCCTCATCGGGACCACGCCGTGAGCGCCGTCCGTGACCGCGCGGGCGTTCTCGCGCGCGGCACGCGTACCGGAGAGGGAGCGAGCTGATGACACTCACCGCGGCCCCGCCCGAGGCGGGGGCCACGCACGGGCGGAGGGCGCCGCGACGGCGGTGGCGTCACGCGGGGACCGTCGCGGTGTTCCTGCTGCCGAGCCTGGTGCCGCTGACCCTGTACACGCTGGTCCCGATGGTGGCGTCGCTGTGGACGAGCCTGCACGAGTGGGATCTGATCACGGAGATGCGCTGGGTGGGCCTGGGCAACTACGTGGAGCTGATCGGCGATCCGGGGACGCGGGCGGCGTTCGGGCACACGCTGTACTTCATCGCCGGTTACCTGCCGCTGGTCTACCTGGGCGGGCTGGGCCTGGCGCTGCTGCTGAACCGGGCGATGGCGGGCCGGAGCCTGCTGCGCGGGATCTACTTCCTGCCGGTCATCACGAGCTGGGTCGTGGTGGCGCTGATGTGGAAGTGGCTGCTGAACCCGGCGAGCGGGATCGTGAACTGGGCGCTGGGGCTGGTCGGGGTGAGCGGGCCGGGCTGGTGGACGGATCCGGCCTGGGCGATGCCGTCGGTGATCCTCGCCTCGGCGTGGAAGGACCTGGGCTTCGTGATGATCATCCTGCTGGCGGGGCTGCAGGCGATCCCGAAGGAGTACCAGGAGGCGGCCATGGTCGACGGGGCGTCGGCGGTGCGCCGGTTCCGGCACATCACGCTGCCGCTGCTGTCGCCGTCGTCGTTCTTCGTCGTGGTGATCTCGCTGATCAACGGGTTCCAGGTGTTCGACCAGGTCAAGATCATGACCGGGGGCGGGCCGGGCGGGGCGACGCAGGTGGTGGTGTCGCAGATCTACGACCTGACGTTCCGTTACGGCCGGGCGGGGGCGGCCTCGGCGCTGTCGTGGCTGCTGTTCGCGCTCGTGCTGCTGGTGACGATCGTGCAGATCCGCGGGCAGAAGCGGTGGGTGACCTATGGGTAGGGCGCTGCGCTACCTCGCGGTGGGGCTGGGCGCGGTGGTGATGCTGTTCCCGTTCGCGTGGGCGCTCATCACCTCGATCACGCCGAGCGACGCGGTGCTGGCGGTGCCGCCGGACTTCACGCCGGAGGGTGCGAGCCTGGACGCGTACGGCAAGCTGCTGGAGACGCTGCCGTTCTGGCGGATCGTGGCCAACAGCGCGTGGATCGGCGCGGCGTCCACGCTGCTGCAGCTCGTGACCAGCGCGATGGCCGCGTACGCGTTCGCCCGGCTGCCGTTCCCGGGGCGGGGGGCGCTGTTCGCGGTCTACCTGGCGACGCTGATGATGCCGCTGCCGGTGCTGGTGGTGCCGCTGTTCATCGAGATGCGGATGTTCAACCTGGTCGACACCTATTTCGCGCTGCTGGCTCCGACGATCGCCTCGGCGTTCGGGGTGTTCCTGCTGCGGCAGGCGATCCGGCAGGTGCCCCGGGAGTTCGACGAGGCGGCCGTACTCGACGGCGCCGGACATTTCAGGATCTTTCTGTACGTGGTCCTGCCGCTCATCCGCCCGGCCCTGGCCACCTTCGCCATCTTCGGCTTCATGGCCAGTTGGAACAGCTACCTGTGGCCGCTGATCATCATCAAGTCGCCCGAGTTCATGACGCTGCCGCTGGGCCTGGCCACGCTGCACGGCCAGTTCACCACCGAGTGGGACGTGGTCATGGCCGGCTCGGTGATCAGCGTCGTGCCGATCCTCGTTCTCTACGTCTTCGCCCAGAAACACGTCATCGCCAGCGTCGCGCAGAGCGGGCTCAAGTAAAGGAAACCCCCCATGAAGACACGTACCAAGGTGGCCGCCGCGCTCGCGGCCGCGCTGCTCGCCTCCGCCTGCTCCCAGGGTTCGGCCACGAAGGCGCCGAGCGGCGAGGGCGGCAGGACGACGCTGCGCTACTTCACGTTCTCGGCGGCGCCGGACCACGTGAAGGACCTCGACGCGATCGTGGCCGCGTTCGAGAAGCAGAACCCGTCGATCGACGTCGTGGTGGAGACCGCGCCGTTCGACGAGTACTTCACCAAGCTCCAGACCAGCATCGCGGGCGGCACCGCGCCCGACACCTTCGAGCTGAACTACGAGAACTTCGTCACCTACGCCGGCGCCGGTTCGCTGCTCGACCTGGGCGCCGTGGGCGGAGACGGCGACCTGTCGGCGTACGCGGCCGAGTCGCTGAACGCCTTCAAGCGCGACGGCAAGCAGTACGCGCTGCCCGCGTCGTTCTCGACCGTGGTGCTCTTCTACAACAAGGACCTGTTCGAGAAGGCCGGCGTCGACCTGCCCACCGCCGACTGGACGTGGGCGGACGAGCAGGCGGCGGCGGAGAAGCTGACGGACAAGAAGAAGGGCGTCTACGGCGACTTCCAGCCGGTGCAGTTCTTCGAGTTCTACAAGACGCTCAAGCAGGCAGGCGGCGAGTTCCTGTCGGCCGACGGCAAGAAGTCCGCCTTCGACAGCCCGCAGGGCGTCAAGGCGGCCGAGTGGCTGGTGTCGAAGGTCGGCAGGACGATGCCCACCGAGGCGGAGATCGGCGGCACCGCAGACTACGACACGAACCTGTTCAAGTCCGGCAAGCTCGCGATGTGGCACAACGGCATCTGGCAGTTCGCCGGGCTGAAGGACGTGCCGTTCGAGTGGGACGTCGTCGTCGAGCCCGGTGACGCGGGCAAGGCCAGCGCGGTCTTCCACAACGCGGTCGCCGTCTCGTCCACGACCAAGCTGGGCAAGGAGGCGTACGCCTGGGCCCGCTTCCTGTCGTCGTCCGACGTCGCCGCGAGCACCCGCATCGCCTCGTCGTGGGAGCTGCCACCGGTCGCCGACCAGCAGGTGCTGGCCGGCTACCTCAAGGACCCGAAGCCCGCCAACCGGCAGGCGGTCTTCGACGCGCTGGAGTCGATCGCGCTGCCGCCGGTCATCAAGCGCCAGCAGGAGATGCAGGACGCCGTGACCAAGGAGCTGAGCGAGGCCGCCTCCGGCCGCAAGCCGGTGCCGGACGCGCTCAAGGCGGCCGCCGCCGAGGTCGACGCACTGCTCGGCTAGATCCCCGACCCTTTCAGGAGACCAGTTCCCGTGACCCTCGTGTCGCACAGCCTCGACGTGATCCAGAGGCTCCAGTCGTCCACCGGCGCCTATCCGGCCTCGCCGACCTTCTCCGCCTACCGCGGCTACTCGTGGCTGCGGGACGGCTCGTTCATCGCCGAGGGGGTGAGCAGGCACGGCGACGTGGCCGGGGCCGACGCCTTCCACGCCTGGAGCGCCCGGGTGGTCGGCGACCGCGCCGGGCAGGTGGACGCGCTCGTCGCCCGCGCCGCGCGCGGGGAGCCGGTCGCGCAGGCCGAGATGCTGCCCACCCGGTTCACGCTGGACGGCGTGGACGGCACGGACGAGTGGTGGGACTTCCAGCTCGACGGCTACGGCACCTGGCTGTGGGCGCTGCGCGAGCACACCGCCCGGCACGGGCGCGCCGTCCCGGGCGTGGAGAAGGGGGTACGGGCCACCGCCCGCTACCTGTCGGCCTTCTGGGACCGGCCCTGCTACGACTGGTGGGAGGAGCACGTCGAGCAGCGGCACGTGGCGACGCTCGGCGCGGTGCACGCCGGGCTGCGCGCGGCCCTGGAGCTGGACGTGCTGAGCGCCGCCGAGGCCGAGGCCGCCTCGGCGGCGGTGGCGGGCGTCGCGGCGCTGGTGGCCGCCGAGGGCGTCGCCCCGGGCGGGCACCTGCGCAAGTGGCTGGGCAGCGACGCCGTGGACGGCAGCCTGCTGGCGTGCGTGGAGCCGTTCGGGCTGTACGCGGCCACGCACCCGGTGGGGGCGGCGACCGTGGCGGAGGTGGAGCGGCAGCTCGCCCGCGACGGCGGCGTCTACCGCTACCTGGACGACACCTTCTACGGCGGCGGCCGGTGGGTGCTGCTGGCCGGGTTCCTCGGCTGGAACCACGCGCGGGCCGGGCGGCCCGGCCGGGCGCGGCATCACCTGGACTGGATGGCCGCGCAGGCGACGCCCGCGGGCGACCTGCCCGAGCAGGTGCCCGGCCTGCTGCTCTGGCCGGAACGCCGCCAGGAGTGGCTGGACCGGTGGGGCCCGGTGGCCACGCCGCTGCTGTGGTCGCACGGCATGTACCTGATCCTCGCCGACGAGCTGGGGGTGCGGGCATGATCCGGCATCGTCCCTTCGGGTCCGGGCACCCGTACGCGGTCACCGAGGACCAGCGCGTCCCGGCGCGCCCGCTCGCCGGTGAGGCCGTGGAGCTGCGCGTGCGCGCGTCGCCCGCGGTGGCGTCGGTGGTGTGCGAGTGGGTGACGGACGGCGGGGCTCCGCTGGAGCTCGCGCTCGCGCCGCACGGCGGCCCCGGCGCGTGGGAGGCGGGCGCCGACGGCGGGCACCTGGCCGCCGCGCAGGCGCGGGCCGCGCGGGCCGCCGCCGGGTCGTGGGCGGTGCGGACGCCGCCGCTGGAGGCCGGGCGGCGCTACGCCTACCGGTTCCGGGCCGCCGACGGGGAGGGGCGGACCCGTGCCTCCCGGTGGTTCGAGGTGACGGCGGCGGTGTGGGGCGCGGCCGGCGGCAAGCTGGACGTGCGCGGCGGCGACCGGGTGGTGCCGGGGAGCGTGCGGTGGCTGGCCGACGGCGACGGGCCGCTGCGCGTCCGGTTCGAGCTGGAGCTGCGCGACGGCGAGCACGTGGTCGGGTTCGGCGAGCGGTTCGACGCGGTGGACCAGCGCGGCCGGGAGCTGGACGCGGTGGTGTTCGAGCAGTACAAGGCGCAGGGCGCGCACGGCAGGACGTACCTGCCGATGCCGTTCGCCCTGGTCGTCGGCGCGCGGGCGACGTGGGGCCTCCACGTGGTCACGAGCCGCCGGACCTGGTACGACGTGGGCGCGAGCGTGCCCGGCCGGCTGCGCGTCGAGGCGGAGCTCGGCCCGGACGGCGAGCTGGCCGTCGAGCTGTACGAGGGCGGCGCCCCGGCGGACGTGCTGCGGCGCTTCCTGGACGACGTGGGGCGGCCGGAGGAGCTGCCGTCGTGGGTGTTCCGCCTGTGGGCCAGCGGCAACGAGTGGAACACGCAGGAGCGCGTGATGGCCGAGATGGACCGGCACCGCGAGCACCGCATCCCGGTCGGCGCGCTGGTCATCGAGGCGTGGAGCGACGAGACGACGTTCACCGCGTTCCGCGGGGCCCGCTACGAGGCGTCGGAGGAGCCGCACCGGCTGGCCGACTACGCCTTCCCGGCGGACGGGCCGTGGCCCGACCCGAAGGGCATGGTGGACGAGCTGCACGAACGCGGCGTCAAGGTGCTGCTGTGGCAGATCCCGCTGCAGAAGACGCGCCCGCACCCGCGCCACCAGGCGGCCGTGGACGCCCGGCAGCTCGTCGAGCGCGGCTACGGGGTCAAGGAGGCCGACGGCCGGCCGTACCGGAACCGGGGCTGGTGGTTCCCGCTGGCGCTCATGCCTGACCTGTCGTCGGCGCGGGTGCGCGACTGGTGGACGGCCAAGCGGGCGTACCTGGTGGACGAGGTGGGGATCGACGGGTTCAAGACCGACGGCGGCGAGCACGCCTGGGGTCACGACCTGCGTTACGCCGACGGCCGCCGGGGCGACGACGGCAACGGGCTGTTCCCGGTGCACTACGCGCGGGCGTTCGGCGACCTGCTGCGGCGGCACGGCAAGGCGCCGGTGACGTTCAGCCGGGCCGGGTTCGCCGGGTCGCAGGCGCACGGCGCGTTCTGGGCGGGGGACGAGGACTCCACGTGGGAGGCGTTCCGCTCCTCGGTCAGGGCGGGGATCACGGCCTCGGCGTGCGGGATCGTCTACTGGGGCTGGGACCTGGCCGGGTTCTCCGGCCCGGTGCCGGATGCGGAGCTCTATCTGCGGGCGGCCGGGGCGGCGGCGTTCATGCCGATCATGCAGTATCACTCGGAGTTCAACCACCATCGCACGCCGATCCGGGACCGGACGCCGTGGAACGTCGCGGCGCAGACCGGGGACGAGCGGGTGATCCCGGTGTTCAGGCGGCTTGTGGAGGTGCGCGAGCGGCTGGTGCCCTACCTGGCGGAGCAGGCGCGCCGGGCGCTGGACGGGGCGCCGCTGATGCGCGGGCTGTTCTTCGACCATCCGGGCGATCCGGCGGTGTGGCGGCGTCCGTTGCAGTTCAAGCTGGGGGACGCGTTGCTGGTGGCACCGGTGACCGATCCCGACGTTTCGGAAATTTCGGTCTATCTCCCTGAGGGGGACTGGGTGGACGTCTGGACCGGCCGCCCGCTCGGCGGCGGCCGGGAGGTCGTGCTGCCCGCCCCGCTCGACCGCCCGCCGGTGCTGTGCGCGGCGGAGCGCTGGCCAGAGCTGTCGCCCGTGTTCGCCGCTTGAGGGGCGCCACGACGGGCGCGTTCTGAGCGGCGGCGAAAGGGCGTGTGCAGCCGAGCGGCGGTGTTAGCCTCGATAACGTGCTCGGTTCCGGGACCACGCTCAACGACCGCTACACGCTGACCAGCCGCCTGGGCGGTGGCGGCATGGGCGAGGTCTGGCGTGCCGACGACACGGTCCTCGGCCGCACCGTCGCCGTCAAGGTGCTGATGCCGGCCCTGAGCGAGGACGCCACGTTCCTGCGGCGCTTCCACAACGAGGCCAGGGCCATGGCCACGCTCCGCCATCCGGGCGTGGTCGACGTCTACGACTACGGCACCTGCGAGATCGGCGAGCGCCGGCTCAGCTTCCTGGTGATGGAGTTCGTCCAGGGCGAGTCCCTCGACCGGGTGCTGAGCCGCGGCCCGCTCAGCCCGGCGGCGACCATGCGGCTGATCGCCGAGGTCGGCGACGCGCTGGCCGCCGCCCACCGGCAGGGCATCGTGCACCGCGACGTCAAGCCCGCCAACCTGCTGATCAGGCCAGGCGGCTCGGTGGCGCTCACCGACTTCGGCATCGCGCATTCGGCGTCGGCAGGTCAGCTCACCGCCACCGGGGCGATGCTCTGCTCGGCCGGCTACTGCGCGCCCGAGCTGGCCACGGCCAGCGAGGTGACGCCCGCGGTCGACGTCTACGCGCTGGGCGTGGTGGGCTTCGAGTGCCTGACCGGCCGGCTCCCGTTCGAGGGCGACACGCCCGTCCAGATCATCTACAAGCACCTGCACGCGGCCACGCCCACGCTGCCGTCGGAGGTGCCGCCGGGGCCGCGCCACGTCGTGGCGAAGGCGCTGGAGAAAGCGCCCGAGCGGCGCTGGGAGTCGGCCGAGCAGATGGCCGAGGCCGCCCGCCGCGCCTTCGACGCGCCCGCCTCGTTCGCGGAGCCGCGCCGCCGCCGCCTGGCCCCGGCCGTGCTGGCCGTGGCCGCCGCCGTGATCGTCAGCGCCGCCGTCGCGGGCGGGGTGTGGCTGCGCCCGGCCCAGACCGCGGGCGGCGAGCAGGGCGTCGTCCCGGCGCTCACCCAGCAGGCGTCGGCGGGCGTCACCACCGGCGCCGCGCCGTCGCCGGGCACGAAGCTCGCCCCGCCGTCCAAGCGCTCCCCCGGCACGCGCCCCAGCCAGGCCACGCCCACCCCGACGCCCACGTCCACCGTGACGGCCGGCCCGACCGTCACGCCCACCACGACGCCCACTCCGCCGCCGGACCCCGAGCCCGAGCCCGAGCCGACGGAGCAGCCGACCACCCCGCCGTCCGAGGAGCCGACCAGCGAACCGACCGTGTCGGAGCCGCCGGGCGACATACAGTGCATCCGGGCACCCTGCCCGTGACTCTCACCATGATCGACTATATTTGCGCCTTGTCCCCCCACGCCCTGCCCTGGGAGCCCCCTGGTGAAGAGGCCCGCCAAAAGGCATTCGATCATCGTCGACCCCGTCCTGATCATCGGCACCGGCCTGTCGGTCCTCCTGGCGGTGATCTTCTACGTCCGTGAGGACGCCGCGCAGGCGCTGGGCACCGTGGCCGGGCTCATCGGCGGCGTCATCACCCTGCAGATCCAGACCCTGCTGCGGGAGAAGCGCCGGATCGACCACGAGACCCGGGTCGGCCACATGGTCTCCACCATCGAGAAGATCCCCTGGCTGCCCGACCTGATGGAGCCCATGCTCCGGGCCGCCAAGCACGTCGAGCGCGAGTACAAGGGCACCCCCGCCGAGGACGCCTGCCGCAACGCCTTCGAGGAGTGCCTGCGCACGCTCGCCGACCTGGAGCGCGGCCACTTCCGCGCCCCCTACGGCGACGCCGGGGTGTTCCTCAAGCTGATCGAGCAGTCACGCGAGTCGATGTGCGTCACCAGCGTGCCGTCGGTCGACCTGTCGTGGTGGCTCCAGCCTGTGGGCAGGCAATACTGGCAGGCGCAGGTCGAGGCGCTCAGGCGGGGCGTGGAGATCCGCCGGGTGTTCATCTACCACGAGTGGACCGACGCGCTCGACGCGCTGGCCCGCGAGCAGATCGAGGCCGGGGTCAAGGTGCGCCGCGTGCAGGTCGACCGGCTGCCCCCGGCCATGCGGGTGATCACCGGCGTGTGGGACGGGGCGTGCGGCCACGAGCTCAGCTACACCGCCGCGGGCGAGGCCGTGCACGACACGTTCACGGTGTCCCCTCCTGACCTCGAACGTCTGATGCGGCAGTTCGAGATGATCGAGCGGAGCGCGCTCGAGGTGGGCGAGCGCCGCGACCCCGACCCCGTGGCCTGAGCCCGTCGGCCGTCAGCACCGCCAGCGCCACCCACAGCAGCCCGAAGGCCAGCCAGCGGGTGGCCGGCATCGGCTCGCGGAAGACCAGCAGCCCGACGAGGAACTGCACGATCGGCTCGATGTACTGCAGCATGCCGGTCACGCTCAGCGGGATCTTCGTCGCGGCGGCGCTGAACAGCAGCATCGGCACCATCATGACGAACCCGGAGCCGATCCCGAGCAGCGTGTTGGCCCACGACACGTGCCCGAACGTGGCCTGTCCCGACGCCTGCAGCCACACCGTCCAGACCAGGGCGAACGGGAACAGCACCGCGGTCTCCACCATGAGCCCCTCGATGGAGCCCACGGCCAGCCGCTTCTTGATCAGGCCGTAGCTGCCGAACGTCACCGCCAGGCCCAGCGCGATCCAGGGCGGCCCCCCGTACTCGATCGTCAGGACGACGACCGTGACGGCGGCGAGCGCGATCGCGGCCCACTGCCACGGGCGCAGCCGCTCCCGGAAGACGATCACCCCGAAGGCGACGCTGACCAGCGGCGTGATGAAGTAGCCGAGCGAGGCGTCGACCACGTGCCCGTTCATCGTCGCCCAGATGAACAGCGCCCAGTTGACCGAGGTCAGCAGGCTGGCCAGGGTGAGCAGCGCCACGTCGCGGGGCCGCCGCAGGATCTCCAGCACCCGGCGGGCGCGGCCGAGGGCGAGCACGAGCAGGCCGATCGCGACCGGCGACCAGACCACCCGCAGCGCCAGGATCTCCATCGGCCCGGTCGGCTCGACCAGCGGCCAGTAGAGCGCCGACAACCCCCACAGGACGTACGCCGCGACACCGAACAGGACTCCACGCGACGCAACGGACACCCTGCCCAGACTACGTGGTGATCAGCTCCCGTCGCGTTCGTCGTCGAGGTGCACGTAACTTGACACAGTCCAATGCATGTCCATGGCTGACAGTCCAGCGTGCCGGTGCGCCCGCGGCCATCTCTAAGGTTTCAGGATGGTTCGCGCACCGTGAGAGGGTGATCAAGTGGAGACGACCCGTGACCTGTTCATCGCACTGGCCAGGCGCTACGCCTTCGCGGACCTCGGCGCGCTGGCGCCCGGCGAGCGCATCGCCGAGGTCTGCGAGTTCGGGCAGCGGCTGTTGTCACTCGACGCCGAGGATTTCGCCGCCGACGCCAAGGCGGTTCCCGCCGGGCTGCGGCGCCAGGCGCGCGCCTGCCACATGCCGCAGACGCCGCGCGAGCAGCCCAGGGGCGCGCTGGAGTCGCTGCGCCCCGCCTACGAGCTGCTGCTCGAGGTCATCGCCGTCCGGTGGCACCGGCGCGAGCTGAGCCCGATGATCGCCGCCGTGCACATCGCGGCCGAATACCTGCCGCTGCTCGCCTTCGAGCCGCATCTCGGCCACGCCGGCGACCCGGCGCGCTGGCCGGCCGGGCTGAGCGCGACGGGCAGCAGGTTCGGCGTGATCGGCGACCGCGACTGCGACCACACCAAGTCCGAGCAGTCCGCCACCAACCGGACCCTCCGCGTCGCCGGTGAGCCCGCCGAGGGCTGGCGCGCGTACTTCGACCGGCAGCACAGCCAGGTCGCCGGGGCGCTCGCCGTCTGCGTGGCGGGCTGCCGCAACCCCTGCACGGCCATGGACTGGATCGAGCCGGAGCCGCGCGCCGACCTGCACGTGCGGGCCCGCACCGCGCTGGCGTTCGCGGACACCCCGCTGGTACGGCTGCGCCACGCGGCCCCGGTGGGCCACGGCTTCGGGGTGCCGTCGCCGGAGGAGGTGCTGGAGGCGTGGGAGCGCAGCCGGGCCGTCCTGGACAAGAACCCGGTCGGCGCGGCGGCGGCCAAGGACGACGGCTTCCCGCTGCCGGGGCTGCCGTCGCTGTTCTCGGCCGTGGCCGCCGCGCCGCTCGGCCCGGCCACGCTGCTGGCCGGGGTCAGCCGGCACATCGTCGAGCTGCTGGAACAGCAGACCCCCTGAAACCCTCCAGGCTGACCCCGGCGGCCCCCTCGGCTAGGAAGGAGCATGAGGGCGCCGCCTTCCGCGGGGGCGCAGGTGGCGCCTTCGCCTACCGTCTGGCGGTGGCCTGTTCGGCGAGCGCGCCGATGCCGTACAGGATGCCGCCGACGAGGTCGCCGGCGCCGAAGGCGGTGGCCATGGACATGCCGGTGAGCCGGCAGGAGGCGTCCGGGAGGCGGCGGCGGGCGTTCTCGCCGGTGACGATCTCCAGGGCGCGGCCCCGTACGTCGACGAGGACGACGACCGCGTCGGGCGACTCGGCGCCGAGCGCGGCGTGCAGCTTCTCGGCGAAGTGGCGGCGGCCGCCGCGGGGCGGGCCGAGGTAGAGGCCGAAGCGCAGCCCGGTGCGCCGCTCGGCGGCGAGCAGCGCGCGCCTGACGTCGTCGGCCTGCGGGGCGGTGAGCGTGCGCATCGCGGTCACCAGCCCGCCGACGCGCCGCCGACCCGTCTGCTGGGCTCGGCCGTCTCGGCGGCCGTCGCCCAGTCGGCGCCGGGCTCGGGCAGCCAGCTCGGCGGCCGGTCGACCAGCACCAGGCCGGACGTGCTCACGCCGTGCTCGCCGCGCCCCGGCCCGCCGAACCACACCGGCGCCGCCTCCGCCCTGCGTGCCGAGCCCCGGCCCGGCACCATGACCAGCAGGCTGATCAGCAGGAACAGGGCCAGCGACATCCCGACGAGGAAGAGCAGGATCTCCAGCGCGCTGTCCACACCAAGACCGTAATCCCGGTTCGTCTGTCCGGCCAGACCCTCCCATGAGAGTCTTGACACAAGATCCCCAAGACGAGGTCAACATCACGGTGGTAGCTCCAGAGACGATCGGCCGGTATCCCGTCGAACGCCCCCTCGGCTCGGGCGCCTTCGCGACCGTCTGGCTGGCCATGGACGAGCGGCTCGACTCGTACGTGGCGATCAAGGTGCTGGCCGACAACTGGGCAGCCGAGCCGGAGGTGCGCGAGCGGTTCGTCAAGGAGGCGCGGCTGTTGCGGCAGGCCGACTCGCCGCGCATCGTGCAGGTGCACGACATCGGCGAACTGCCCGACGGGCGGCCGTATTTCGTCATGACTTATGCCGACATGGGCTCTTTGTCCGGCCGGTTGCGTGACGGGCCGCTGCCGGTCGGCGAGGCCGTCCGCGTCATCGGCGAGGTCGCCGAGGGCGTCGAGGTGCTGCACCGGATGGGCATCGTGCACCGCGACCTCAAGCCGTCCAACGTGCTGTTCCGCTCGCTGGCCGGAGGCGGCGAGCGGCTGATGGTGGCCGACCTCGGCGTGGCCCGCTCCCTCGCCGACGCCACCAGCCACACCATCGCGGCCGGGTCGCCCGGTTACATGGCGCCCGAACAGATGCGCATGGACGGCTCCCCCGACCGGCGCGCCGACGTCCACGGGCTCGGTGCGATGGCCTACCACCTGCTTACCGGCCGGATCCCCGGCTCAGGCGCGGTCCGCCTCGCGCCCCACCGGCTGCGGCCCGACGTCCCCGAGCACGTGAGCGCGGCCGTCATGAAGGCCATCGACCCGGACCCCGAGCGCCGCTGGCCCACCGCCGCCGCCTTCGCCGCCGCGCTCGCGGCCGATCCTCTCCCGACCGGCCACCTCCCGGCCGGCCACGTCCCGGCCGGGCCGCTCCCGGCCGGGCCGCCGGAGGGCCACGGCGCCGCTGGGGTCCAGCCGCCCGTGGAGACGATCCCCCCGGGTGCCGCGAGCGAGCCGTCAGGCGGTCGCGGCGCCCCCACGACCCCGTCCGCCATCCACGGACTCCACGAACCCGGCCCGGGGGTCTCTCCGCACCCTGCGGACGCCCCGGCGGCCTCCGCCCGGCCCGGAGAGGAGCAGGCGGGGCCGGAGCACACCGTGCCGCCGTTCCGGCCCGCCGCGGGCGAGCCGCCGGAGCCCCCCGCCCCTGAAATCCTGGAGAAGCGGCCGGTCGACCGGATGCGCGTGGTCACGGTCGCCGGGGCGGCGCTGGCGCTGGCCGTGGCGGTGACCGCCGCCGTGCTGGCCCTGCGCACTCCGGGCGGCGGGACACCCCAGGGCGGCACGACGAGCACGGGCAGCACAGTGGCGGCGGGCCTGCGCACCGACGCCGGCATCCCGCCGCAGTACCGGGAGCTGATCATCGAGGCCGGCACCTGGTGCCACGACGTCGACGGGCTCTCCCCCGCGCTGATCGCCGCGATCCTCAAGGTGCAGAGCGACTTCGACCCCGACCTGAGCGACCCGGAAGGCGACGAGTACGGCATCGCCCGCTGGACGCCCTCGGTGCTGCAGCACTGGCAGCCGGGCGGCCTGGAGGACCCGATCCCGAAGCCGCCGCTGAGCCCCGAGCTGTCGATCCCGGCGATGGGCCGGTTCTTCTGCGCGCTCGGCCCGAAGGTCGCCGACGTGCCGATGGACCCGGCGGCCCGGCTGTCGGCGCTGTTCGTGACGGGCGTGGACCCGGTGCGCCGCGACATGGGCGTGCCGTCGAAGTGGAAGAAGCACGTCGAGGAGGTCCTGCGCTACCGCGACCAGTATCAGGAGAAGTGACCGCCCGCCGCTGACGGCCCCGGCAGCAGCCGCAGGTCGGCGTCCCTCACCAGGTCGAAGCGGAGCGCCAGGTTGATGAGCGCGGCCCGCTGCCAGTCGGCCTTGCCGGCGTCGTCGGCCTGCTTGACGCGGAGCTTGGTCCTGGCCAGGTAGTCGATGTGGAAGTTGACGCCGCTCCTGGTCAGGCCGTGACCGGCCAGGCGTTCGATGAGCTGGGGCACGGTGGGCACGACGGTGCTGGACGGGTCGCGCAGCCGGGGCTCGCAGAGCGCGACGAGGATGAGGAAGTACTTGGCGGTCCTGTCCAGCGGGTAGACGCCCCGGGTGGCCTCGCCGGTGGCCGCGGGCGCGGCGGCCGTCCCGTACAGGTGCTCGGGCGCGAACACCAGGAAGCCGGTCGTGCCGTGCTCGCCCGGCAGGATCACCCGCGAGAACTCGAACGGCACCGGCATCGACAGGCGGCGCGGCGGCACCTTGACGAACTCGCCGCCGCCTTCGGGGTTCTCCACGACGTAGGTGCGGTCGGGGGTGAGGTTGCTGATGAGCCAGTAGTCCTCGACGGCCTGGATGCGCCCGGCGAGCCTGGACACGGCCCGGTCGGCCACCACGATGTCCACGGGGACGTCCTGGGCGCCGCGGCCGAACGTGGCGGTCTCGCCCGGCGCGAGCTCGGCGGCCACGCTGGTGTCGGTCTGGATCAGCACCGTACGCATGCGCATGGTTGTACGCCCTCCGCTGGTCGCGCGGCCACCTGTAATCTTGCAGGAGCCGGGGCGCACCTCTCTAGAGAGGAAGGTATAAGTACCCGGAAATCGGGCGTAGAACACGGTGAGCTGGGCCATAAAACTATGGACAAGGCAACACTAGGAATCGATCGAAACCTCGGGCTACGGTGAGTTGCGTGGACTCCGACCCTCAGCGTGAAGACGGTCACAACACCTCTCCCATCTGGGTGAGCGACAGACCCGAAAGCGAGCAGACCGCCGCCGCCAAACCTTCGGCGCCCACCTCCACGTTCGCGCCGGTCGAGCGCGCGTCCGTGCGCAGCCTGTTGCAGCAGCCGAGGTTCCGCCGGCTGCGCAACAGGGCGCTGGTGGCGCTCGCGGTCGGCGTCGTCGTGGGCTTCCTGGTGAGCGACTGGCGCGCGGGCGCGACCGCGGCCGTGGTCGCGGCGATCCTGGAGACGGTCTACCGGGCCCGCTCCAACTCGACGGTGCCGGCGTGGCGGCGGTCCTCCGTGGCCGAGCGCCGCACGGAGGCCCAGCTGCGCAAGCTGGAGCGCGGCGGCTACCGCACGCTCCACGCCAGGGCGATCCCGGGCAGCGAGGCGCAGATCGACCACCTCGTGGTCGGCCCCACAGGCGTCTACGCGGTCGACTCGGAGAAGTGGGACAAGCGCCTTCCCGTACGGGTCCAGATGGGCAAGAAGCTCTTCCACGGCCCGTTCGACATGAAGCCCCGCATCACCGAGGCCAAGTGGGAGGCCGCCCAGGCCAGCGAGCTGATCAGCAAGTCCTACGGCCGGGAGGTCTCGGTCACGCCGTCGCTGGCGATCTACGGCCCGCCCGTGCCCTGGAAGATCATGACGATCCGCGGCGTCGACGTCTACGAGGGCGGCCGCGCCCGCAGGTGGATCACCAAGCGGGAGCGCGCGCTGACCGACACGGAGATCGACCGGATCTACGAGATCGCCGAGCAGGTGCTGCCTCCGCGCTACGGCGAGGGCTGACACTCCACCCGTCGCTGGTGTCCGCGCTGTGGACAACCGTCTCAGCTACCGAGCGGTTGGCCGTACCATGTGTAGACGCTAGCGATGGGAGAACGCCGATGCCCGCCCTCAGGTCACGTACAGTCACCCACGGCAGGAACATGGCCGGTGCCCGGGCCCTGCTCCGGGCGACCGGCGTAGCCGGGAGCGACCTCGGGAAACCGATCATCGCGGTGGCCAACAGCTTCACCCAGTTCGTCCCCGGTCACGTGCACCTGCGCGACGTGGGTGACGTGGTGTCCGCGGCGATCCGCGAGGCGGGGGCCATCCCGCGCGAGTTCAACACCATCGCCGTCGACGACGGCATCGCGATGGGCCACGGCGGCATGCTCTACTCGCTGCCGTCGCGCGAGCTGATCGCCGACGCCGTCGAGTACATGGTCAACGCCCACTGCGCCGACGCGCTGATCTGCGTCTCCAACTGCGACAAGATCACGCCGGGCATGCTGCTGGCCGCCTTCCGGCTCAACATCCCCACGGTCTTCGTCTCCGGCGGGCCGATGGAGGCGGGCAAGACGCCCGGCCGCAAGCTCGACCTCATCGACCCGATGATCGCCGCCGCCGACGAGTCGGTGTCCGACGCCGAGCTGCTGGAGCTGGAGGAGAACGCCTGCCCCACCTGCGGCTCGTGCTCCGGCATGTTCACCGCCAACTCCATGAACTGCCTGGCCGAGGCGATGGGCCTGGCCCTGCCTGGCAACGGCACGATCCTGGCCACGCACAAGCGCCGCAAGCAGCTCTTCGAGGACGCCGGCCGCACGCTCGTGGAGATCACCCGGCGCTACTACGAGGACGACGACGCGTCGGTGCTGCCGCGCTCGATCGCCACCCGCGACGCCTTCGAGAACGCGATGGCGCTCGACGTGGCGATGGGCGGCTCCACCAACACGATCCTGCACATCCTGGCCGCCGCCCGCGAGGCCGAGGTCGACTTCGGCCTCAAGGAGATCAACGAGATCTCGCAGCGCGTGCCGTGCCTGTGCAAGGTCGCCCCGGCGACGAACAAGTACCACATCGAGGACGTCCACCGGGCCGGCGGCATCCCCGCCATCCTCGGCGAGCTCGACCGCGCCGGGCTGCTCCACCGCGACGTGCCCACGGTCAACGGCGGCACCCTCGGCGAGACGCTCGCCGCCTGGGACCCGGCCTCCCCGACCGTGCTGCCCGAGGCCGTCGAGCTGTGGCACGCCGCGCCGGGCAACGTCCGCACCGTCAAGCCCTATTCGCAGGACAACCGCTGGGACGACCTCGACCTCGACCGCGCCGCCGGATGCGTGCGCGACCTGGAGCACGCCTACACCGCCGACGGCGGCCTGGCCGTCCTCTACGGCAACATCTCGCGCGACGGCGCCGTCGTGAAGACCGCCGGGGTCGACGAGTCGATCTGGAAGTTCAGCGGGCCCGCGGTCGTGTTCGAGTCGCAGGAGGACGCCGTCGACGGCATCCTCGGCGGGCGCGTCAAGGAGGGCGACGTGGTGGTCATCCGCTACGAGGGCCCCAAGGGCGGGCCCGGCATGCAGGAGATGCTCTACCCGACCTCGTTCCTCAAGGGCAAGGGCCTGGGCAAGGCGTGCGCGCTCGTCACCGACGGCCGCTTCTCCGGCGGCACCTCGGGCCTGTCCATCGGCCACGCCTCCCCCGAGGCCGCCGAGGGCGGCGCGATCGCGCTCGTCGAGGACGGCGACCTGATCGACATCGACATCCCGGCCCGCAAGCTGGAGCTGCGCGTTCCCGAGGCCGAGCTGGCCGCCCGCCGCGAACGGCTGCTCGCCGACCTCGGCGGCTACCGGCCGCGCGAGCGCCAGCGTCCGGTCAGCGCCGCCCTCCAGGCGTACGCGGCCATGACCACGTCCGCCTCCACCGGCGCGTCCCGCGACCTGTCGCAGCTCTCCCGCTGACCTCGTCAACCTGTACGGCGATGCCGTACAGGTTTTCGAAAACTGTCGGTGGCGTTACCTATTCTTGGGGTATGGCTACAGTCGTGAAGCCCCAGACCCGCCCGCTGACGACCGCCGAGATCGCCGCCCTCGCCCTGTCCCTCGCACACCTGGGATCGGGCCCCCAGGCCGTCACCGCCAGGCGCGGCCTCCAGCACGCCTTCGACCATCTGGACCTCGACGACGCCGTCATCGCGACCACGCTCGCGACCCTCACCGACCCGCTCCCCGTCGACGTCGCCTCCCGCGCCCGGCTCATCGCCGACGCCATCACCAGCCGGATGATGGTCCGCCTCCACTACCGCGACGCCTCCGGCACCGTCACCAGCCGCGACGTCGAGCCCGTCACCTGCCTGGTGCACCGCGAACACTGGTACCTCGTCGGCGTCTGCCGGATGCGCCGGGGCATCAGGGCGTTCCGCTTCGACCGCATCATCGCCGTCGAGCCCACCCTGACCCCCTCCCGCCCCCACCTCGCCGACCGCTTCCTCCCCTTCCAGCGCCGCAAGCGCCCCAGGCCCACCCAGATCCCGGCCTGACGGCCCTGTCTTGGGCTGCGGCGCCCACCCAGGCGCGCCGCAGCCTTTTGAACGTGATGCCTGGCCTGGGCAGCCGTGACTGAGCCCCTTGGGATGGGCCCCTGGGACGGCCCCTTCCTCCCGGAGCCTCCCGCCGTCCGCGCCACCCGGCCTGGGGCGCGGGCCGCGAAGGCGGTGCTCTCCCAGGGGAGCGGCCCTGCCCCGGAACTGGCCCTGGCGCGCGGCCCCTCCGCGCGGCCCCCGTACGGCCCCTCCATACGGCCTCCTCCGGAGGCGGCCGCCAGGCCGACTCCGGAGGAGGCGGCCGCCAGGCCGACTCCCGTAAGCGCCGCCCCGCCCGAAGCGCGCGCCTTCTCGGGCGGTCGTCCGGGGCGGGCTCGTGGGCCCGTGGAGGGAGGGGCCCGGTGGGGGGAAACGTGGGGGTGGCTTGACCGTTGGGGACCCCGGGGGTTGGCATCGGGGGTGGCAGGCTCGCGTGCATGCGCGCTCGGGGGATCTCGCTGATAGGCGTCCTGCTGGTCGTCGTGTCCGGTTGCGCCGAGGGGCGGGCCGGGGCGCCGCGTCCCGTCGCGCAGGGGGTGGTGGCCCAGCAGGTCCCCCGGGTGGCGGTGGCCGAGGGGGCGTTGCCGGCGCGGGAACGGGAGCGGCTGGATCGGGCGCTGGGCCGGTACGTGGCGGGCCGGCCGGGCCGGGTGGCGGTGGCGGTGTTCGACCGGACGGCGAACGTGCGGTACGCGTTCCGGGACCGGGAGCCGTTCATGCTGGCCAGCGTGGCGAAGGTGGACATTCTGCTGGCGTTGCTGCTGCGGCGGCAGCGTGAGCGTCGCGGGCTCGACGCGTACGAGCGGACGCTGGCCTCGCGCATGATCCGCTACAGCGACAACGACTGCGCGCACGAGCTGTATCTGACGATCGGCGGGCGGCGGGGCCTGGCCCGGATGCTGCACGCGCAGGGAGTGCGGCACACGACGCCGGGGGCGGGCCTGTACTGGGGGGCGACGTTGAGCCGGGCGTCGGATCAGGTGCGGGTGCTGGAGCGGCTGACCGATCCGGTGGGGCCGGTGTCGGCGGCGAACCGGCGGTACGCGCTGGGGCTGATGTCGTCGGTGGAGCCGTCGCAGGCGTGGGGGGTGAGCGCGGCGGGCAAGCGGGTGGCGTTGAAGAACGGCTGGCTGCCCGCCGACGCGCACGACGGCCTGTGGACGGTCAACAGCGTGGGGCGGCTCGTGGTGCACGGGCACGAGGTGCTGGTGGCCGTGCTGTCGGAGCGCAGCCCCACGATGGAGACGGGGGTGGCGACGGTGGAGCATGTCGCCGAGCTTGCCGTGGGGGCGGTCACGGCGTCGGCGCTGTGACCGTGGGGGCTACCCGCAGCAGCCGCCTCCGCAGCAGCCGCCGCCTCCGCCGGTGGGGCGGGGGGTGGCGGCCGAGCCGGTCATGGCGACGGTGGACAGCAGCTTGACCGTGTCGGCGTGGCCCTCGGGGCAGGTGGCCGGGTCGTCGGCGGCCGACATGGGGCGGGACAGCTCGAACGTGGAGCCGCAGGCGCGGCAGCGGTAGTCGTATCGCGGCATGCCACCAGGTTAAGCCTGGAAGGTCACCTGGGCGTAGTCGGAGACGGGTTCGAAGCCGATCGAGCGGTAGATCGCGTTGCTGGTGGGGTTGGCCAGGTCGGTGAACAGGACGACCTGGTCGCAGCGTTCGGCGAGGCCGGTGCGGCTGGCGAAGGCGGTGACGGCGGCGCCGTACCCTCGTCTGCGCCGGGACGGCGGGGTGTAGACGGGGCCGATGCGGCAGACGCCGCCGGCGGCGGGTGAGAGCGCGGCGAGCGAGACGGGGGCGCCGTCGTCCTCCCAGAGGAACAGCTCGCGGGCGGCGAGCCGCCGGGCGGTGTGGGTGACGAGGTCCTCGCCGGCGTTGAGGCGCACCTCGGCGAAGAACGCCTGGGTCCAGGCGATGAGGACGGGCAGGTCGGCGCCGGTGGCGAGGCGGCCGGCGCCGGGCACGCCGGGGGTGGTGAGGGCGCCGAGCCGGTAGAGGCGTTCGGCGAGCACGTCGCCGGTGCGGCCGAGGGCGCGGGCGACGGCCCGGGTGAGTTCGAGGGGGCCGACGACTTCGGGGATGTCGCCGCCGAGCGCCTCGACCAGCGGGGGGACGGCTTCGGCGGGCATGAGGCCGAGGCAGACGGGCCGGGGCGGGGTGCGGAAGGCCGCACCCCGCACCTGCCCGCCGTCGGTCCACCAGCCGAAGCGGGCGCCGTCGGCGGGCATGCCCTGCCTCAGGTCGGCGAGCACGGTGAGGAGCACCGTGTTGCCGACCGGGTCGGTCAGCAGGAACGGCTCGGCCTCGCGGGCGTAGGCCTCGACGTCGGTCGTGATGGTCCACATGCGTGCATGGTGCCAGGGCGCAAGGCAAGCCGTCAGGGCAGGCCGTCAGGGCAAGCCGTCAGTGCAGGCCGGTCAGTGCAGGCCGTCAGGGCGGGGGGAGGGCACGCCGGGGGCTCATGCCGCCGCTTCCAGGTAGGGCGCCCATTGGGGGTCGCCGACGAGCGAG
Source organism: Nonomuraea sp. NPDC023979 (assembly GCF_040639085.1). NCBI lineage: Bacteria > Bacillati > Actinomycetota > Actinomycetes > Streptosporangiales > Streptosporangiaceae > Nonomuraea > Nonomuraea sp. NPDC023979. The sequence continues at coordinate 114,559 of NZ_JBEZZG010000021.1, read as the reverse complement.
GCGCCGATGAGCCTCCAGTGAGCGCCCCGTGGCACCGCCGGGGCGACGCGGAGCGTCCACCCCAGCTCCTCCAGGAACTTGTCGGCCTTGCGGTGGTTGCACTGCGAGCACGAGGCGACGCAGTTCTCCCACGAGTGGGGTCCTCCCCTGGACCTGGGGATGACGTGGTCGATGGTCTCGGCCCGCTGCCCGCAGTAGGCGCAGCGGTAGTCGTCGCGCCGCATGAGGGCGGCCCTGGTCAGCGGGATCCGGGACCGGTAGGGGATGCGGACGTATCGTCTGAGCCTGATCACCGAGGGCACGTCGAGCGTGCAGGTCGCGGAGCGCAGCACGGCGCCGCGGCCGTCGCGGTGCACGACGTCGGCTTTCTCCCGCAGCACGAGCACGATGGCGCGGTGCAGCGAGAGCGTGGTCAGGGGCTCGTAGGTGGCGTTCAGCAGCAGAACCTGGCGCATCATCGGGCCTCTCCCCGCTGCGCGCGAACCAGAGGAGACATGCCGTGGCATGTCCCGGCTATTCGCCCCTCCTGGGGCTTGGACGTTACCGTCACGTGGACCTCCGCCGGACGGTCCAGCGGATGGACACCACGGCACCGTCCTGTCAGCAGTCTGGCGTTTCCCGCGTGGTCCCCGCCACCCCTTAACCTCCAGCCGGAATGACCAGAGGGACGCACGGTACGTTTTATGCCCGCATCACCTGGGCTTTACGCCATCCCCGGAGCGTTCGCCGTTGCCGTAGGGTTCGAGCATGACGCGAGAGCCCTATCCAGCCGCCCCCCGCGAGGAGACCGTCGATCTGGTCCACGGCACGCCGGTGCCCGACCCGTACCGCTGGCTGGAGGATCCGGACAGCCCGGAGACGGAGAGATGGCTGCTCGCGCAGGCTGAGCTGTTCAAGCGGGAGGCGGAGCCGCAGCGGTTCAAGGAGCGCATCGGGGAGCTGCTGCGCTCGGGGTCGGTGGGCACGCCGGCGTGGCGGGGCGAGCGGCGCTTCTTCAGCCGCCGCACGCCGGACCAGGAGCACGCCGTCTACTACGTGGCCGACGGCGACGGCGCGGAGCGGGCGCTGGTCGACCCGATGGCGCTGGACCCGACGGGGCTGACGACGCTCGACACGGTGCAGCCCGACAAGGAGGGCCGCCTGCTGGCCTACCAGATCTCGGTGGGCGGCACCGAGGAGTCGGTCCTGTACGTGCTGGACGTGGCGACGGGCGAGCGCGTCGAGGGGCCGATCGACCGGTGCCGCTATTCGCCGGTGGCGTGGCTGCCGGGCGGCGAGGCCTACTACTACGTGCGCCGGCTGCCCGCCACGGAGGTGCCGGAGAACGAGCGGCAGTTCCACCGCCGCGTCTACCTGCACCGGGTGGGCACGTCCACCGAGGACGACGTGCTGATCTTCGGCGACGGCATGAAGATGACCAACTACTACGGCGTCTCGGTGTCGCGTGACGGCCGCTGGCTGCAGGTGTCGGCCAGCGAGGGCACGGCGCCGCGCAACGACCTGTGGGTGGCCGACCTGACGCTCTCGCCGCCGGAGCGGCCGGAGCTGCGCGTGGTCCAGGAGGGCGTCGACGCGCAGACGGGGCTGGTGTTCGGCCGCGACGGCCGGCTGTACGTGCACACCGACCGTGACGCGCCGCGTGCCCGGGTGTGCGTCGCCGACCCGGCCGAACCGGGGTTCGAGGGCTGGCGTGACCTGATCCCGCAGGACCCGGAGGCGGTGCTGGCGGACTTCGCGATCCTCGACGACCTGGAGCGCCCGGTCATGCTGGTGAGCTGGACGCGCCACGCGATCAGCGAGATCACCGTGCACGACCTGGAGACGGGCGAGCGGCTGGGCGAGGTGCCGACGCCGGGCCTGGGCACGATCGGCGGCCTGGCCGAGCGGCCGGAGGGCGGCCACGAGGCGTGGTTCGGCTACACCGACAACACCACGCCGCCGTCGATCCAGCGCTACGACGCCCGCACGGGCGAGACGACGCTGTGGGCGGCCTCGCCGGGCGCGGTCGAGGTGCCGCCGGTCCGCACCGAGCAGGTGGTCTACCGGTCGCAGGACGGCACCGACGTGCGCATGCTGGTGATCTCGCCGGTGTCCGGCTCGGGTCCGCGCCCGACCATCCTGTACGGCTACGGCGGCTTCGGGCTGTCGATGACGCCTGGTTACTCGGCTTCGATCCTGGCCTGGGTGGAGGCGGGCGGCGTCTACGCCATCGCCCAGTTGCGCGGCGGCGGCGAGGAGGGCGAGGACTGGCACCGGGCGGGCATGCTCGGCAACAAGCAGAACGTGTTCGACGACTTCCACGCGGCGGCCGAGCACCTGATCGCGACCGGGGTGACCACGGCCGACCGGCTCGGCATCTCGGGGGGCTCCAACGGCGGCCTGCTGGTGGGGGCCGCGCTGACGCAGCGTCCTGAGCTGTACGCGGCGGCCGTCTGCTCGGCGCCGCTGCTCGACATGGTGCGGTACGAGCGCTTCGGCCTCGGCGCGACGTGGAACGTGGAGTACGGGTCCGCCGAGGACCCCGAGCAGTTCCGCTGGCTGCTGGCCTACTCGCCCTACCATCACGTCGTGGAGTCGGTGAACTATCCGGCGACGCTGTTCACGGTCTTCCAGTCCGACACGCGTGTGCATCCCCTTCACGCGTGGAAGATGTGCGCGGCGTTGCAGCACGCGTCCACGGGTGACCGGCCGATCCTGCTGCGCAACGAGACCGAGGTGGGTCACGGCGCCCGCTCGATCAGCCGCAGCGTCGACCTGTCGGCCGACACGCTCACGTTCCTGGCCAAGCACCTGCGCCTGTAGCCGGCCCGCCCAGGCACGCTACCGTCCCTGACGGGCGGGCTGCCTGGGGAAGTAGTGGCGCAGCACCGGGTGCCACGGGTTGGCGGTGACTCCGTGCAGCGCCGCCACGCCCAGGCAGTACTTGCTGACGCTGACCGGCCGCACGCCCAGGCGACGCAGGATGCGGTCGGCCGCCGCGTCGCCGCCCGCCGACTTCGACTCCAGCAGCACCCGGTCGTGCCGGGTGGCCAGGGCGCGCCGCCCGTCGCCGCAGACCAGGCCGGTGTCGCAGGTGAGCCGGGCCGAGCCGGAGCGGTCGACCAGCGTCACCCGGCGGTAGTCGGTGGACAGCACCGGCCCGAGCGACTCCGGCCTGGCCAGCCGCAGCCCGCCCGCCAGCGTGTCGGCGACGTAGTCGAGCGCCTCCTGGGTGAGCGCGTCGGACGGGCCCGAGTCGTACGGGATGCGGTGCTTGTCGGTGCTGCCCGAGGCCCCCTTGAGCTTGACCTCCAGCCACCGGCCGCCGCCGTCCAGGTACGTGCGCGTACGGATCTTGTAGCGGAGACGGCGGTCCTGCCGGTGCTGGCGGTAGGTGAGCAGGTCGGGGGTGTCGAAATAGGTCGAGGTATAGCGGAACTGGCGCCGCCCGCCGATCCGCAGCACCGCGAACCGGTCGCCGAGCTCGGCCGCGAGCCGGGCCATCGTGGCGGCGCTCACCAGATACTTGCGGTCCACCCGGGACATCAGCCGGGAGGTCGCCAGGACCTCCTCCAGCGTGACCGGCGGCAGCCCCGCGGCCACCCCGGCGAGCACGATCCCCGCGTCCGTCATCGCCACGCCCCCGCCTTCGTCTCGCGCGGCTGCGGCACCTGGTAGCGCACGTCGACCACGGACACGTCCCTCACGTAGTCCACCTGGGTGACGGAGCACTGCAGCACCTGGGCGCCGAGCCGGCTCTCCAGGTCGGCGCGGAGCAGGGCCGGGTCGGAGTGCACGACGTCCAGCGTCACCACCTGGTGGCGGGTGCGGCCCAGCAGCCTGGGGTGGTCGGCCACGTACATGACGGTCAGCAGCACCACGTCCAGGAAGAGCGCGGTCAGCGGCCAGGTCGCGGCGATGGCGTTCACCAGGCCGAGCGCGATCGCCACGAAGTAGTAGGCGATCTCCTCCTGGGTGATCTCGTCCGAGCGGAGCCGGATGATCGCCAGCACGCCGAACAGGCCGAACCCGACCGCCAGGTCCACCCGCTGCACGAGCAGCAGGGACACCACGGCGAAGATGCCGACGTTCAGCGCCACGTAGGCGAACAGCAGGTCGCGCCGGTGATGCCGGCGGAAGTACAGGCCGTAGGCGAGCGTGATGATCGCCGCCAGGTCCATCGCGAACCCGAGAATCGTGGTCGCCCGCAAGGTGTGCCTCCGTCTTTCTGAGCTGTCGGTGAACAGCCTGGCGAGCGGCGGTGAAGCGTCAGTGAGGCGATGGTGAGGGTGTTCTCATGCGCGTGCCGCCGGGGGGCTGCCCCCGGCGGCACGGCGGATGTCTAGGACGCGAAGACGATCACGTTGTCGCGGTAGCTGCGGCGCTCGCGGTCGAACGCGCCGCCGCAGGTGATCAGGCGGAGCTCGGCGCCCTTGCCCGGTCCGTACACCTTCGCGTCGGGGATGCGGTTCTTCGGGTAGCGGGCCTGGCCGGTGACCGTGAACGTCACCGTGGTGCCGTCGGCCCGGTCGACGTGCACGCGCGCGCCCCGCCTGAGCTCGCGCAGCCGGTAGAAGACGGCGGGGCCGGTGCGGGAGTCGACGTGGCCGGCGATCACGGCCACGCCCTTCTCCCCCGGCTCGGGCCCGGCCCGGTGCCAGCCCGCCCGGTCGAACCGCTCGGGCGCCATCAGCCGGCCCTTGGCGTCGAGCCGCAGCGGGACGACCGGGGTGGTGACGCCGATGGCCGGGATGCGTAACCGGACCGGGTTCGCCGCGTCGGCCACGGCGACCACCGGAGCGGCGTGTGAGAGTGTCGTGCCCGCCGCACCGGCCGGCGAGGCGGCGGCCGTCACGGCGATGACGCCCGCGGCGAGTGCGGCCCGCGTCCCTCGCGCCGCCACCTCAGCTCCCGCCCAGCTTCCGGGACGCCAGGTACGCGCCGCCCAGCAGGAGGCTGATGCCGCCCAGGGCCAGCACGACGGTCGTGACGTCGGAGCCGTCGGCGCTCTGCGCGGACACGGGCTGCTGGTCGATCGACCAGGTGGCGTCGCCCTCGACGGCCGCCGTGCCGCCCTGCCCGGTCTCGACCCCGCCGCGCGGCCGGTCGTCGTCATCGTCGTCGTCAGCGCCGTCGTCGTCAGCGGCGTCGTCGTCAGCGGAGACGTACGCGGTGCTCGTGGCGAGCGCGTGGGGAGCGGCGAGCGACATGCCCGCGATGCCCAGCCCGGACACGATCGCGATGGCGAGCATCAGCCGCCGTAGTGCCAGTACCATCGGTGCCTCCTGTGGAGCCGTTCCTGTGGACGTCTCCACCTTCCGGCGCGCCGGTTGGCCCACCGTGAGCACCACATGAGAGACCTGTCACGAAGCCCGCAGCCGGTAGCCGGTGCCCCGGACGGTCTCGATCCGGTCGGCGCCGATCTTGCGCCGCAGGTAGCGCACGTACACGTCGACCACGTTCGAGCCGGGGTCGAAGTCGAACCCCCACACGTGGCTCAGCAGCTGCTCGCGCGTCAGCACCTGGTCGGGGTGGCGGCAGAACACCTCCGCGAGCGCGAACTCGCGCGTGGACAGGTCCACCGACCGCTCCCCCACGTACGCCCGCCGGGTCCGCAGGTCGAGCGCCAGGTCGGAGACGCGCAGCACGGTCACCTCGGGCGCCCGGTCGGCGCGCAGCCGCAGCCGGACCCGCGCCAGCAGCTCCTCGAACGCGAACGGCTTGGCGATGTAGTCGTCGGCCCCGCCCTCCAGCCCGGCGACGGTGTCGGTGACGCTGTCGCGGGCGGTCAGGATGATGACGGGGATGGCGACCTTGGCCTCGCGCAGCCGCCGCAGCACGGTGAACCCGTCGCTGAGCGGCAGCCCGATGTCGAGGATGAGCAGGTCGAACGCGCCGCTGCTGGCGACGTCGTAGGCCGCTACGCCGTCCTCGACGACGGCGGTGACGAAACCGTTGCCGCGCAGCCCCTTCTCCAGGAAGGAGGCGATCCTGGCCTCGTCCTCGGCGATCAGAATGCGGTTCACAGCATCTCCCGGAGCGGAATGGTCATGACGAAACACGCCCCGCCGCCGGGGGCGTCCACCACTTCGACGGTGCCTCCGTGCGCCTCGGCGATGGTGGTGACGATGGCCAGGCCGAGCCCGGCGCCGTCGTGCCCGCCGGTGCGGCCGGAGCCGCGCATGAACCGGCGGAAGATGCGCTCGCGGTCGGCCGGCGGCACGCCGGGCCCGCTGTCGCGTACCCACAGCTCCACCGAGGAGCCGCGGACGGCCGAGCCGACGGCGATGAGGTCGCCGTCGCCGGTGTGGCGGACGGCGTTGGCGACGAGCTGCATCAGGGCCTGGGTGAGCCGCTGCCGGTCGGCGGGCATGCGGGCCTCGGCCACCTCGTCGACGCGCCAGCGCCGCTCGCCGAGCGCGCGGGCCTTGGCGACGACGCTCACGGTGAGGTCGGCCAGCTCGACCTCGTCGATGTCGAGGAAGCCGGGCTGTTCGGCCTTGGCGAGCGTGAGCAGGTCGTCGACCATGCGGTTCATGCGGTCGAGCTCGTCGGTGACCAGGGCGAGCGTCTCGGCCCGGTCGGCCGGGTCGTCGCCCATGAGCTCCAGGTGGCCGCGGATGACGGTGATCGGGGTGCGCAGCTCGTGCCCGGCGTCGTCGACGAAGTGGCGCTGCACGGCGAACGCCTGCTCCAGCCGGTCGAGCATGTGGTTGAAGGTCGCGGCGAGCGCGGCCACGTCGTCGTTGCCGGGCACGTCGAGCCGCCGGGTCAGGTCGGAGGAGTCGCTGATCTGCTCGGCGGTCTGGCGCACCAGCCGGACGGGGGCGAGCACCCGGCCGGCGACGAACCAGCCGGCGGTGCCGGCCAGCGCGAGCGCGCCCAGCGCGGTCAGCGACAGCACCCGGATGGCGTCCATGGTGTCGTCGCGGTGCTGGTCGTAGAAGAGCGCGATGACGAAGTGCCCCTGGCGCGGGTCGCCGGCCACGGTGACGGGGATGACCGCGTACCAGACGGCGCCCGCGGCGCTCTCCCACCTGCCGTCGACCGGCTCCGTCGCGGTGGCCAGCTTGGCGACGAGCGCGGCGTCGTTGTCGAGCGGGGCGGGCGGGGTGACGCCGCTGACCTTGTCGGGGGCGCCGTCGACGATGCTGAAGAACGTCTCCCACCGGTCGGGCGGGTTGTAGGCGAGGTAGCCGGACATCAGCTTGGCCACGTCGTCGACCGGCCGCCCGGTCTGCGGGTCGAGCGCGGTGACGGCGTAGCGGCGCAGCTTCTCGGCCTCGTTGCTGAGCTCGGACTCCATCCGGCCGTCGAGCCGGTTGAGCAGGATGGTCCAAGTGGCGAAGATGGAGACGAACAGGGCCAGGCCGACGACCGCGAGCATCCAGCCCACGATCCGGCCCCTGGCGGTCACGCGCATGCCGGAGCCTGATCAGTCGTCGTCATCGCCGCCGTCGTCATCGTCATCGTCGTCGCCCCCTGGCCTGGGTGACGGCGGTCTGACCGGTTCGGCCTTGGTCTTGCGCTTGGACGGCGAGGCCGCCGGCTCGGGCGTTCCGGCGGGGGTCCCCTCCGGCGTGGCCTCCGGCGTGGCCTCCGGCGTGGCCTTTGGCGTGCTTTCCGGCGTGGTTTCCGGGGCCGGCTCCGGCGCGGTCCGCTCCGGGGTGGCGGCGCCCTCCGAGCCGGCGCTGCGTGACACGACGACGGGACCGCCCAGCTCCGGCCCGCTGCCCGCGGCCAGCGTGAACCCGTACACCATGAACCCGGCCAGGACCACGCCGGCCACGATCATGACCAGGGGTGCTCGACGTTTCATGGCACCGAGCATGCCGTCTTCCGAGGAGACGAGTCTGAGGCTCTGATGAGAAAACTCTCATCAGCCGGGCAGCGTCTCCCCTCCGATCGGCGCCAGGATCTCGCCGGTGTAGTACGAGGAGAGCCGTTCGGCGGCGAAGAAGACGTACGAGGGCGCGATCTCGTCGGGGTCGGCCGCCCGTTTCATCGGCACCTGCTTGCCGAACTCGTCGACCTTCTCCGGCGGGAACGTGGCGGGGATGAGCGGGGTCCAGACCGGGCCGGGAGCCACGGCGTTGACCCGGATGCCGCGTTCGACCAGGTTCTGGGCCATCGAGTAGGTGAAGGCGTTGATCGCTCCCTTCGTGGCGGCGTAGTCGATGAGCGTCTTGTTGCCGCGCAGCCCGTTGATGGAGGAGGTGTTGATGATGGCGGCGCCCTCGCGCAGGTGCGGCAGGGCGGCCTTGGTCACCCGGTAGTAGCTGTGGATGTTGACGGCGAACGTGTGCTCCCACTGCTCGTCGGTCAGCTCGTCGAGCGAGTCGACCGGGGCCTGGTAGGCGACGTTGTTGACGACGATGTCCAGGCCGCCGAGCTCGGAGACGGCCCGTTCGACGGCTTGCAGGCAGTTGTCGCGGTCGGCGAGGTCGCCGGGGATCAGCACGCAGCGCCGCCCGGCCTCCTCGACGAGCTTCCTGGTGTGGTTGGCGTCCTCGTGCTCGCTCAGGTAGGCGATGGCCACGTCGGCGCCCTCCTTGGCGAAGGCGACGCAGACCGCCCGGCCGATGCCGGAGTCGCCCCCGGTCACCAGCGCGCGCTTGCCGTCGAGCAGGCCGCGGCCGGTGTAGCCGCGCATCTCGTCGCGCGGCTCGGGCGCCATCTGCCCGGTGTGTCCGGGGTAGGGCTGGTCCTGGGCCGGCGGCGTGGAATTCGGTTGTTCTGGCATGCCGTCGCCGTGCCCCCTCCGGCGGCCGGTTAACGTCAGCGAGGGAAGACGACGGTCTTGTGTCCGTCAAGAAGAACCCGCTGCTCGGCGTGCCATTTCACGGCTCTGGCCAGGGCCGTGCACTCGACGTCGCGGCCGATGGCGGCCAGGTCCTCGGGCGAGTGGCTGTGGTTGACCCTGGCCACCTCCTGCTCGATGATCGGCCCCTCGTCGAGGTCGGAGGTGACGTAGTGGGCGGTGGCGCCGATGAGCTTGACGCCGCGCCCGTGGGCCTGGTGGTAGGGCCTGGCGCCCTTGAACGACGGCAGGAACGAGTGGTGGATGTTGATCGCCCGCCCGGCGAGCTTGGCGCACAGGTCCTCCGACAGCACCTGCATGTAGCGGGCCAGCACGACCAGGTCGATCCGGTAGTGCTCGACCAGCGCCAGCACCTCGGCCTCCTGCCTGGGCTTGGTGTCGGGGGTGACGGGCAGGTGGTGGTAGTCGATGCCATGCGACTGGGTGAGCGGGCGCAGGTCGGGGTGGTTGGAGACGACGGCGGCGATCTCGACGTCGAGGCTGCCGGAGCGCACCCGGTAGAGCAGGTCGTTGAGACAGTGGTCGAACTTGCTGACCATGATGAGCACGCGCGGCCTGGTGGCCGTGTCGCGGAGCTGGATCTGCATGCCGAACTCCGGCGCCAGCGCGGCGAACGCGGCGCGCACCTCGTCGCCGGGCAGCGTGGCGGTGAACTGCACGCGCATGAAGAAGCGCGCCTGCTCCCGGTCGCCGAACTGCTGGCTCTCGGTGATGTTGCAGCCGTGCCGCGCCAGAAGGCCGGCGACGGCGGCCACCACCCCGGGGCGGTCCGGGCAGGACAGCGTGAGGACGTATTCGGCAGCGTTCATGGTGGTCAGAGCCTACCGGCCGGGCGGGTGCGCTGATCCACCCGATCTTGGGTAGGTATTAGGACATTACGGACGTTTCTTGCCAGGGGGTGTGTGTGCCGCTCGACGCGGTGGTGCTGGTCGCGATCGCGGGCCTGTTCGCCGTCGTGACCGGGATGAACGACGGCGGGGCGCTGCTGGCCACCGGCCTCAAGCTGCCCACGGTCCGGCCCGTCACGGGCATCCTCACGCTCGTCGTGCTCGTCGCGCTCGTCCCGCTCGTCACGCACCAGGTGGCGCTGACGTTCGTGACGCGACTGGCCACCTTCGACGGCCCCGGCGGCCGGATCGCCACGATCATCGCCGTGCTCAGCGCGCTGACCGTGGTGCTCGTGCTCAGCGCCAAGGGCAGGCCGACCAGCCTCACACTGGCCGTCGTCGGCGGCCTCACCGGGGCCGGGCTCGGCTGGGGGCTGCCGGTCTCGGGCGGTTCCGTCGCGCTCGTGCTCGCCTTCGGCCTGGCCGCCCCCGTCGTCGGCGGGCTGCTGGCCTGGGCGACGACCGTGCTGCTGCTCAAGCTCACGACCGCGCGCGGCCTGTGGAACTGGCACCGGGCCGGCTTCCTGCTCCAGACCGTCGCGTACGCGGCCAACGACGGGCAGAAGATGCTCGCCGTCTTCATGATCGCGCTCGGCTTCTCCGGCGCGCCGCTGCCGTACACGTCGCTGGTGGCCGTCCTGTTCGGCCTCGGAGCCCTGTACGGCCTGCCCAAGGCGGGCCGCACGCTCAGCCGGGAGATCATCGCCTTCCGCCCGCTGCACGGGGTGTCGGCGGAGCTGTCGGCCGGGGCCGCGGTGCTGGGCTGCTCGGCCCTCGGCATGCCGGTCAGCATGACTCAGGCCATCGCCGGCGGGCTGATCGGCGCCGGAGTCAACCACGGCGGCGGCCGGGTCCGCTGGTATGCCGCCGTCAAGATCGTGACCGCGTGGCTGCTGACGCTGCCGGCCAGCGCGGCGCTCGCGGCACTGGCGGCGTACGCGGGGAAGGGAGTTGCGGGGTGAGGCGGCTGCGCCGGATCCGGGACCTGCTGGCCGGGCGGATGGACAGCGCGCTGTCCGAAGCGCTGCTCGGCCAGCTGGCGGCGACCAAGGAGGGCGCCTGGCTGGCCATGGCGATGATCGGCGGCGAGGTGGGCAGGACGGGCGCGCACGAGCAGATGCGCTCGATCGAGCACCTGGGCGACGAGGAGCGCCGCCGCCTGGTCGAGGAGCTCAAGTCGGCCCTGGTCACGCCCATCGACCGGGAGGACCTGTTCCGGCTGTCGCGCTCGATCGACGACGTGCTCGACTCGCTGCGCGACTTCGTCCGCGAGTCGCACCTGTACCAGGTGAAGGACCAGATCCGCTTCACGCCCCTGCTCGACCAGGTCATCGTCGGCATCGACGCGCTGGAGAACGCGGTGCGCGACCTGGTCTCCAGCCCGTCGGCCGTGGTGCAGGACGCGCTGGAGGCCAAGAAGACGGGCAGCGCGATCCGGCGCATGTACCAGTACGAGATCTCGCGCATCTTCTCCGGCGAGCTGACGGCCGAGGCGATGAAGGAGCGCGAGCTCGTCCGCCGCCTGGAGATCGTCGGCATCGCGATCAGCGAGGCCGCCGATGCCATAGCGGACGGAGCCATGAAACGCTGACCGGATGGAGCTCACCAGCGACCGCCCCGCCGCCCGGGTCGTCTGCCTCGACCGCGACGGCCGGGTGCTGCTCATGCACTGGTACGACAAGGTCAGCGGCCAGGACGTGTGGGAGCCGCCGGGCGGCGGGCTCGACCCGGGCGAGACGCCGCTGGAGGCGGCCAGGCGGGAGCTGACCGAGGAGACCGGGCTGCCGGGCTCGGCCGTGCTGGACCGGCACGTCGCGGTCGAGCGCGACTTCACCTGGCTGGGCGTGCGCTACGTCAAGACCGAGGCGTTCTTCCTGGCGCGCTTCGACGCCGCCCGGCCGCCGGTCGAGCCGCGCGATCTCACCCCGGAGGAGCGCGAGGCCTATCTCGGCCACCTGTGGGCCCGGGAGCTGCCCGAGCGGGTCGACCCGCCCACGCTGGCCGCGGTGGTCGCCGAGCTGGGTCAGGGCGTGTCGCGGTAGCCCAGCTCGGCCAGCGTCTCGGCCATCAGGGCGCGCAGCAGCGGCCCCGCTATCCGCTCGTGCTCGCCCTCGACCGGCTGCCCGTCGGCCGCCCTGGCGTGGTAGGTCTCGCGCTCGTGCGCGTCGGTGTAGGGCTGGGCGGTGAGCGCGACCACGACCGTGGCCCGGGTGCCGCCGCTGGGCAGCACGGCGACCGCGTGGGTGCGCAGGCACGTCTCGTCCGGCTCGCCGAACCAGCCGCACTTGACCCCGGCCTCCGGCGCCTCCAGCACCTCACGCGCGCCGAACGCCTGCGAGCCCTCCACCCGGCGCATCCACTCCAGCACGTCGCCCGCGACCGGGTCGCCGGCCAGCGCCGCCTGGGCGAGCGCGGCGTAGGCGGTGGCGACCTCCTCGGCGGCCACCTCGACGGAGCCGAACCGTGACGGGTCGCCGTTGTGCATCGACCAGGCGACGCCGGTGCGCTGGTAGATGTCGTCGAGGATGACCAGCGGCCCGACGGCGAGCCACAGGCTGCGGGTGTCGGCGTTGGACGAGATCACCACGGCAGGCTCGGCGTGGCGGCGCCAGCGCTCGGCGTCGGGGATGCGCCCGGCCGTCACCCAGGCGTACAGCGGCTTGAGCAGCGAGGCGCAGCGCAGCCGGTGCGGCCCCGACCTGACGGCGACGGTGCGCGCGGGCGGGCCGCCATGGCCCCGGCTGATGCCGGCCGCCTGGGCGCCGGCTCCTCGTTGCAGATCACGTAGCAGCGCGTTGAAGCCCACCCGCCCACCGTAACCGGATTCCGGCGGCATTCAGAGTGGCGCGCGGAGCCAGATCGCCATCAGGGCGAGCGGCACCAGCGCCAGCACCCCGAGCGCGGTCAGCCGCCGCCACCGGGCGGCCAGGCCGGGCGTGGTGGCGAACCCGGCGGCGCCGCCCGCGACCGCGAACGCCGCCGCCGCGGTGGCGGCCTGCGGCCAGGAGGCGGTCCACGACGGCAGCGCCTCTCCGGCGAGCCGGAGCACCGCGAGCATCCAGGCGGCCCGCACCGCCACCCGGCGGCCGTGCGCGACCCCCACGCGGCCCAGCACCCAGGCGGCTCCCGCCAGGAACGCCGCGGTGATGAGGACGAGCGCGGCGACGCTGGGAGCCAGGCACGGCCAGTCGCCGCAGGACATCCCCCTCCGGGCGAGCCGGATCGTGGCCCACCAGAGAAGCCCGAGTGCCGCGTACACCCCTGCGGATCGCCCGGTTCGTCCTGCCATGCGGCCATGATGTCACCGGGAGGCGCGCTCGTCGTCCGCCTCGGCCTCGGCCGTGCGGCCCAGCGCCCGCAGCGCGACGGCGCGGTTGGCGTACAGGTCGGGCTGCGGCTCCAGCGTGATCGCCTGGGTCAGGTCCGCGACCGCGCCCGCGAGGTCGCCCGCCTCGTAGCGGAGCACGCCCCGGTTGCCCCATGCGGCGGCCAGCCCGGGGGCCAGGCCGATGGCCGCGTCGAGCGCCCGCCTGGCCTCCGGCAGCCGCCCGGCGGCCGTCTCGAGCTGGCCGAGCACCGTGAGCAGGTGCGGGCTGTCCGGCTTCAGCGCCAGCCCGGCCGTGACGTCGGCCCTGGCCTCGTCGTCGCGTTCGAGCGCGGCCAGCAGCCCGGCGCGGTTGACGTAGGCGTCCACGAAGGACGGGTCGAGCTCGACGACCCGGCCCAGGTCGGCCAGCGCCCCCTCCACGTCACCTGCGGCGATGCGCAGCTCCGCCCGGTTGTAGTGCGCCTCCGGCAGCGGCGGCCCCACCCGCAGCGCCGTCTCGTAGTCGGCCAGCGCCTCGGCGTCGCGGCCCAGCCTGGCCAGCAGGTTCCCGCGGTCCAGGTAGTGGTCGGGGAACATCGGGTCGATCGCGATCGCGGCGGCGTAGTCCTCCAGCGCCTCCTTGGCCCGGCCCGTCGCCGCCAGCAGCTGCGCCCGGTTGGCCAGCAGCACCATGCGGTGCACCGGATGCCGTTCCCCCAGCTCGCGGGCCAGCTCGATGGCCGACTCGACCAGCGCCAGCGCCCGGTCGGGCCGCCCCTGCCTGAACTCGATCAGCGCCAGCCCGTTACGGTCGAAGCCGAGCTTGAACGCCCGCTGCGCCGGGTCGGGCAGCAGCGTCGAGATGGCGATCGCCTCGTTGATCCAGCCCCGGGCCCGGCCCAGGTCGCGCCGCTCGGGGTCGGGGTCGCGGGCGTCCAGCATGGCCAGGCCGTACGCGCTCGCGGCGTGCACGGCGGGGTCGCGGCTGGCGCGGCGGGCCTGCTCCCACAGCTCCCGCGCCTCCCCCCGCCGCCCGAGCCCGCCGAGCGCCGTCGCGGCCCGCTGCGCGAACCGCCACCACTGCTCGCCGCCCGGCTCGCTCAGCGTCAGCCCGCGCCCGGCGAGCTCGGCCACCGCGTGCAGGAACCCTTCGTGTACGCACCGGTCCACGAGGGTCCAGAGCTCGGCGGCGTCACGGGTGTCGGGAGGCGGTTCGGGGCCGCCGGAGTAGAGGGTGATGGCCAGCGTGGCGGGCGGCACGCGGCGCATCAGCACGCCGATCAGCTCGACGTCGGTGGGGTCGGCCTGGTCGCCGTTGCAGACGGCCAGGTCGTGGCCGGGCGGCACGGCCGTACGGACGAACTCGGCGATCCCGTTGGCCAGCCGGAGCGTGCGGCGGGGGGCGGGCACCAGGATGCGCTCGTCCTCGGGCAGGTCCGCGTCGACGGTCACCCGCCGGGCGGGCACCAGGCGCCGCAGCTCGGGCGCGACGGCGCGGATCTCGATGTCGTGGCGGGCCACCAGGTCGGCGGACCGTTCCAAAACGGCCGGGACCAGGTGGGCCAGCAGCGCTGCTCCCACGGTGTAAGGACCGCGCGGCCGCCGATGCCCGTCGATCATCGGCATCAGCGGCCGCGCCTCTCGCGTGCGGGCGGACGGACCGCCCACGACCTCGAGGTGGGACCTTTCCTCGATCACCCCTTGTGAATGACGCTGGAGGTCCCACCCAACCGCGCGGTACCGGGCTTGCGGACGGCGATGCGTTTCATGGTGCACCTCTCCACTGGGGGTAATTCTATTATTCGGACACTCCACCGATTATCAAGATTAACGATGAATAAGTGAGGGCATAATAGCCATTCGTGCTCTTAGTTTTGTGGTGATTTGTGCCTATTGAGGACGAAACCAGCCGGGCAAAGGCTGAGAAGATCCCCTTTCTTCAGATTCCGCCATCAGCTCGCACAGGCATCGGCCCAGCAAGGTCACCGATTGGCAGCAGCCGGGAGGCGAAAGATTCTTGGAACGCACGATCAAAGTCGCGCGTTCGATCAGCCGCTCCAGGCTCGGCTCGCGCACGCCCTTGAGCGAATGCTCGGTCCGCGGACATTGCCCGATGCTCGCGCACGAGCGCTTGACGAGCACGGGGGCGATCTCGCCCGACAGGTTCAGCGGGTCGCCGCGCCTGACCTTGAGCTCGCCCAGCACCCGCGAGGCCCGCCGCGACACCACGAGCAGGCGGCGGCGCTCGGCGTCGGTCTCGTCGACCGCGCCGGACGACGGCACCGCGAGCAGCATCGAGACCGCCATCAGCCCGCCGCCCACCACCATGCTCCAGCCGAGCGCCTCGTCGAACCAGATCACGGCGATCGCCGCCACCCAGAACGGCTGCGACGACATCAGCACCGCACTGGGCACCGCGGGCACGTGCGCCTGACCGTACGAGCGAGCCAGGAAGCCCAGCGCGCAGGAGATGACCGACAGGTGCGCGAGCACCGCCCAGTCGGGCACGGACGCCGGCAGCGAGACCCCGTCGCGCACCGCCAGCACGCCCGTCAGCGCCCCGATGGAGCCGAGCTGGATCACGGTCAGCGCGTAGGCGTTGAAGCCCTCGCCCTTCCTCGACAGCCGCGCCAGCATCAGCGTGTGGCCCGAGTAGAGCGCCGCGGCCGAGAGCGTCACGCCGAGCGCCAGCATCTCGACAGGGTGGTCCTCCGAGTTGCGCAGCAGCGTGAACACGGTCATCCCGGCCAGCGCGAGCCCCACCCCGATCCAGACCCGCACCGGCACCCGGACCCGGAACAGCGCCAGCGCCATCAGCGGCGTGATCACCACGTTGCAGCCGACGGCGAACCCCGACACGGACGCCGACAGGCTGTCCAGCGCGACGGCCTGCGCCGCCTGCCCGACCCCGAACATGACCCCCAGGACGATCCCGTTGACCCACGTCCCCCGTGACAGCCCGCGCAGGCAGCGGGGCCGGATGAGCAGCAGCGTGACGGCCGCCAGCGAGTAGCGCTCGGCGAGCAGGTCGTCCACTGGTAACCGCTCGATGAGATCCTTCATCAGCGGGAACGCCGACCCCCATGCGGCGCTGACGAACAACAGAAGCACGGCTCCCGTAAGGGGGCGGGGAGCGGGCACGACTGCCATGCCAGGAAGCATGCCACTACGATGTGAAGCCGCCGGAGTACAGGCAGCGTCTGGTGATGTTCCTCTACCACCTGGAGTGAAGACCCTCACTCGAAGGACCGGGCAACCTTATCCTCTGGCTCAGCCGAAACGCCGATTCCCCTCCATATCGCCGCGCCCCTCCGGCACCGTCCGGAGAGGCGGGGAACAAGGCAGGTGGCGCGTCCGGGAGGGGCGGACCGGAGCTACAGCTCGACGGTCGCCGGGACGAGGCGCTTCTCACCGTAGACGACGGTGAGCGGGCCGATCTGGCGGCGGGAGGTCTCACGCCAGCCCTGACGGGCGTACAGGGCCAGGGCGGCCCCCTGGTTGAGCGTGGTGTCGCCGCGCAGGCAGCGGAAGCCGAGCTCGACGGCCCGGGCCTCCAGCGCCGACAGCATGGCGGCGCCGAAACCGCGCCGCTGGTGCGCCGGGTGGACACGGAGCCGGCACACCTCGGCCGTCTCCGTGTCGACCGGCTTGAGGCCGCCCATGGCGACCACGTGCGAGTCGGCCTCGCCGACCAGGAAGTCGCCCCCGCACGCCAGGTAGAGCTCCTGGATGCGGGGGAAGTCGTCGTCGTAGTAGACACCGTCGCCCGGCGTCAGGCCCACCTCGGCGAGGCAGATCTTGTGCAGGGTCTGGATGGTGTCGAGGTCAGACCAGCGGTAGCGGCGTATCCGGAGACTCATGCACCGCCACTCCCTTCCTTGTGGAGCTGGCGGGGCTGCCGCAGCTCCTCCCTGAAGGCCGGCAGGTCCGGATGGTTGGGGTTCTTGGCGACGATCGCCTGCTCCAGCGCCATCGCCGGCCGCATGATGAAGTCGGTGCGGTATTCGGGCCCGAGCAGCCGCAGCGCCTCCCGGCCGATCCTGATCGCGTCGTCGAGGTCGCCCTCGATGACGCGGCACTGCGCCCGGTCGAACCTGATCAGCGTCTGATCGAGGATGTGGTCCTGATACTTGTCGAGGGCCTGGTCGAGGACGACCTCGGCCTCCAGGGTCTGGCCGAGCTTGGTGAGCACGTCGCCCTGGTAGAAGTAGAGCTGCTTCTCGGTGTAGCCGAACGCCATGTCCTCCTGGTCGTCGGTCTTCATGTGGGCGAACGCGCTGCGGGCCCGGGCCAGCGCCCGCTTGGCCTGGTCGACGACCTCCTTCTTGCTGTCGGTGCCCGACAGCATGGCCAGCGCCCTGGCCTCGACGACCGGCGCCATCGCCTGGGCGACGCAGGGCGTCTGGCCGGCCAGGTCGCGGCTCTTCTTGGCCAGCGTGAGCGCTTCGCGGGCGTCGCCGTAATAGAGCGGGACGAGCGCTTCGCGGGCGGTCACCCAGGCGCGCAGGGCGCGGTCGCCGGTCTCGTCGGCGGCCGTGCGCCCGGTGCGGAAGAACGAGCGGGCGAGCCGCTGGTCACCGAGGTTTATCATGATCATGCCGCTCAGCCCGGCGAGCTGCGCGGCCATGCGGCACAGGCGCTCCTGGAGGTCGATCGGCTGCCGCCGCGACATCGCGTTGCGCACGGCGCTCAGCTCCAGCAGCACGTCGCACAGCAGCCGGAGCGGAGCCGTGGTCGTGTATTGCCGGCCGAACGCGAGCGTCGCCTCCTCCCACTGGTCGAGCATCGCCGGGGAGACGGTGGCCGACACGAGCGTGTAGTCCATCCGCCGCCGGATGCCTTCACAAGCGCCGAGCACCGGCCCGTCGAGCTTGGCCTCGCTCGGATCGCTGGACAGAAGCTGTAAAAGCGTGCGCCGGAGGATGTTCTCATCCTCCTCGCTGTCGGAGATCCGGTCCGGATGCGCCGAGGGCTTCGGCAGATCCGGCGGCACCGCCAGCGCGGCGCCGTGCCGCCCCTCCAGATCGAGGGCCACCGTGCCCGGCATCCGGTGGTTGTGGCCGCAGATGCACGGCCCGTCGAAGCCGAGCGCGGCCGGCTCCACCCGGTAGACGGTGCACAGGTAGTGCAGGTATTCGGGGCCTGGGCGTTTCAGCCCGCTCTCGTAGGCCGACAGCAGCGTCTCGCCGATGCCCGGCGCCGCCTTGTCGTCACGCTGGAACAACGCCCGGATCTGCTCGATGACGTCGGCCAGCGCGATGCCGCACGCCAGCCGCTGAGCCTTGACCCGGGTCGTGCCGTACTGGGCGCTGCACGCCTCGTAGATCTCTTCAGCGATCTGGGCAGCGGTGCGCCCGACGGCAAGGCCCTTGGCCCTGATCCGCCGTGCCTGCTCCGTTTCCCTGTGCTGTCTGCCGGACATCCCGGCCCCTCTCACGCTGAGTCCTGACCGGCTCACAGCCTAGTCACTCTGAGTAGCGTCTAGGTTGCAGTCCGCCTAACCACGACTATGGACTATTGATGACAGGAAGAAAACGCTCTTCTGAAGCTTACGGTTAAGGATCGTCCTACCGCGGACTGTTTCTTACATCCCCCGGGTGAGAAGGCAACTCCCTGTGAGCAGAGGGCCGCGTTGCGCCGCCCGCCGCCATGAGTCATCTTTGGCGCACCGGTTCCGGAATCACAGGGAGGGACGAAAGGTGGGGGACGACAACTTCGGGCATTTGGAGCGTCTGGTGTCCGAACTCGACGCCCGCGGCTTGCTCGCGCGAGTGGTCAGAACACAGAGTGGACGCGTTTTCGTCCGCGTGATCAATCCGAACGCGACGAGCCTGACCGAGAACGTCACCTGTCGGCCGGCGCAGGCCGCCGACCTGCCGGACTGGTGGTACTGCTGGTCCTGGGGGGAGCGGATGCACACCGTCGACGATCCGGCCGGCGCGGCGACCAAGGTCGCCCGCGTGCTCGCCGCCGTGGGGGAGTGACAGGGCGGTGATCCCGGTGGAGCGCAGCCACCGCGGTTCACCGTCCCCACGGCGGCTCCACGGAGCCGGCGGGGCGGCCGGTGCGGAGGGTCCCCGGTTCCGGGGGCCTCTGGCCACCCCGTCGGCTCCGACCATCACAGAGAGTAACCAGACCACGTCTCCCGGGCAGTCCCGGGAGACGTCGGGGACCCCCTCCCCGGAAACGGAACGGGACGCGCTTCCGGGTGCGCGTCCCGTCCGAGCCGTCCGTCATCGGAGCGTCAGGCACCGCCCTCCGCGGCCCAGGTGCCCGGCGACCCCGTCTTCCCCGGCGTGATGTGACGGCGGCCGGTTCGGTCGGCGGTATCTTTTGGGGCGAATCGGCCCTATGCCGCCGACCGAACCGCTTCCTAGGAGGGCCCCTCCGTGCTCGTGCTGTCCCCGCCGCCAAAGACTCCGGAATCTACCGGACTGCCCGATTTGGACAAGGTAGGCAGCCAGATGGCGGACATCTGCAACGCGGACACGTTCCTCTGCAAGGCCCTGGTCGGCTGGTTCCAGAACGCGACCTGGGCCCCGTTCGTGGCCAGCGCGATCACGATCGCGCTGATCCTGATCATCGGCTTCGTGATCCGCAACATCGCGCACCGGCTGATCACCAGGGTCGTCAACCGCGCCGCCACCCGCAGCTCGCTGGCCAGCCGCTTCCGGCGCGGCCCCGCGCCCGAGGGCATCGACGCCCTGCTGCACGAGCGCCGCAGGCAGCGCGCCGAGACGATGGGCTCGGTGCTCAAGCACGTCGCCACCATCGTGATCCTCGGCACCACGGTGCTGACCGTGCTCGACCGGCTGACGATCCCCATCGCGCCGCTGCTCACCAGCGTCGGCATCCTCGGCGTGGCCATCGGCTTCGGCGCCCAGGAGCTGGTCAAGGACTTCATCGCCGGCATGTTCATGCTGCTGGAGGACCAGTACGGGGTCGGCGACGTGATCGACGCGGGCGCCGCGGTGGGCACGGTCGAGGCGGTCACCCTGCGCGTGACCCGGCTGCGCGACGCCGACGGCCGGGTCTGGTACGTACGCAACGGCACCATCACCCGCGTCGGCAACGAGTCGCAGGGCTGGTCGCGCGCCTACATGGACGTCCCGGTCGGCTACGACAGCGACATCACCACCGTCCGGCTGATCCTGGAGCAGGTGGCCGAGGAGATCTGGGCCGACTCCGAGTTCCGCGAGTCGAAGATCGTGGAGCCGCCGGAGGTGTTCGGCGTGGAGCAGCTCTCCGACAGCATGCTGGTCTTCCGCCTGGCGGCCAAGACGCTGCCCGCGCAGCAGGCTCCGGTGGCGCGTGAGCTGAGGGTGCGGGTGAAGGCGGCGCTCGACTCCGCGGGCATCGCCATGGTCCCCAACGCATAGGCTGGAGACGTGACTGAGATCTCCTTCTATGAGGCCGTCGGGGGTGAGGAGACGTTCCGGCGTCTCGTCCACCGTTTCTACGAAGGGGTGGCCGACGACCCGCTGCTGCGCCCGCTCTACCCGGAGGAAGACCTCACGGGCGCCGAAGACCGGCTGCGCGGCTTCCTGATCCAGTACTGGGGCGGCCCCAACACCTACAGCCAGCAGCGCGGCCACCCCCGGCTGCGGATGCGGCACGTGCCGTTCGTGATCGGCGAGGCCGAGCGTGACGCGTGGCTCAAGCACATGCGCGACGCCGTCGACTCGCTGGAGCTGCCCGAGGACCAGGACAAGCGCCTGTGGGACTACCTCGTGTACGCGGCGCAGAGCTTGGTGAACTCCCCTGCATAACGGGCATGACACGCCACATGGACATCCCCTGGTGGCGCGACGCCGTCGTCTATGAGATCTACGTTCGCAGCTTCGCCGACGCCTCGGGAGACGGCGTCGGCGATCTGGCCGGCGCGCGCGAGCGCCTGACCCATCTGAAGGAGCTGGGCGTCGACGCCGTCTGGCTCACCCCCTTCTACACCTCCCCCATGGCCGACGGCGGCTACGACGTGGCCGACTACCGCGACGTCGATCCGCTGTTCGGCTCGCTGGCCGACTTCGACGCGCTGGTGGCCGACGCGCACGCGCTCGGGCTGCGGGTGCTGGTCGACATCGTGCCCAACCACAGCTCCGAGGCGCACCCGTGGTTCCAGGCGGCGCGGCGCGGCGAGGGCCGCGACCGCTACATCTTCCGCGACCGGCCCAACAACTGGCAGTCGACCTTCAGCGGCCCGGCGTGGACGCGGTTGCCGGACGGGAGCTGGTACCTGCACCTGTTCGCCCCGGGACAGCCCGACTTCAACTGGCGCAACCCCGAGGTGCGCGCGGAGTTCCTGGACATCCTGCGGTTCTGGCTGGACCGGGGCGTCGACGGGTTCCGCATCGACGTGGCGATGGGGCTGTTCAAGGCCGAGGGGCTGCCGGACGTCGAGGACCAGTCGTTCATGTCGGACTCGCCGGTGTGGGGGCAGCCGGAGGTGCACGGCGTCTACCGGGAGTGGCGCGAGCTGCTCGACAGCTACCCGGGCGAGCGGATGGCCGTGGGCGAGGTGTGGACCGACACCCTGGAGGATCTGGCGCTGTACGTGCGGCCGGACGAGCTGCAGCAGAGCTTCAACTTCGCCTGGCTCCAGGCGCCCTGGTCGGCGACGGCGTTCCGGAAGGTCATCGACGAGACGCTGGCGACGGTGCCGTTCGCCACCTGGGTGCTGTCCAACCATGACGTCGTGCGGCACGTCACCCGGTACGAGACCGCCGACCCCGGGACCGGACTTTCCCGGGCGAAAGCTGCATTGCTCGCCATGCTTGCGCTGCCCGGGTCGGCATATCTCTACCAGGGGGAGGAACTGGGCCTCCCCCAGGTACAGGACATTCCACCGGAGGCGCGGCAGGACCCGGTGTTCATCCAGTCGGAGGGCAAGCTGCCGGGCCGGGACGGCTGCCGGGTGCCGATGCCCTGGTCCCCCGGCGGCGACTCCTTCGGGTTCTCGCCCGAGGGCGTGACGCCGTGGCTGCCGCAGCCCGGCTCGTTCGCGGCGCTCAGCGTGGCGAGCCAGACCGGCGACCCGGGCTCGACGCTGGAGTTCTACCGGCGCGCCCTGGCCTGCCGCCGCGAGCTGGTCCGCACGATCCCGTACGAGCTGGAGTGGCTCGCCTCGGACGAGGACGCGCTGGTGTTCGCGCGCGGGCCGCTGGTGTGCGCGCTCAACTGCGGCACCCGTCCGGTACGGCTGCCGCCCCACGAGAACGTGCTGCTGGCCACCGGCCCGGTCGAGGGCGGCCTGCTGCCTCCGGATCACGCGGTGTGGCTGCAGCGCCAGGTCAGCTAGTTTCCCTCTTCTCGTCGCGTACCGGGATGACCGGGATGGAGAGCAGCGCGCACGCGAGGCCGGCCGCGAAGGCCGCCCAGTAGCCGGAGCTGGTGATCAGCAGTCCGGCCAGCGGCGCCACGGCCAGCAGGACCACGTTCTGGACGGTGTTGTGCAGGCCCAGCACGCGGCCGGCCGCCGCGGGCCCGGCGAGCTCGCCCGCCTTGAGGTAGGCGAGCCCGTTGCCCGCGACGGTGATCACCGCGCCCGCGGCCAGCGCGGCCGAGCCCAGCCAGGACCCGGTGAGCGTGGCCGGGACCAGCAGGGCCAGCACGGCGACCGTGGCGTAGGTGAGCAGCCGCAGCGGGGCCATGCGCAACCCGCTCACGTCGGACCAGCGGCCGACGGCGACCCTGGTGATCGCGCCGCCGATGGCCGCGAAGCCGAACAGCCACCCGGCGTCCACCCCGCCCCACCCGTACAGGTTGACCAGGCAGGCCACGCCGTAGGTGCCGACGATCACCTGGGGCACCGCGTGCAGCGCGCTGGTGGCGTGCACGCGCCAGAGCGCGGGCCGGCTGTACGGGGAGCCGGGGGGCGCGGCGACGACCCGGGTGCGGGCGTGCGGCGGCTCGGCCAGGAAGAGCGCGGCCAGGACGGCGGCCAGCAGGCACACGCCCGCGCAGACCATGAGGACGCCGGAGATCCCGTGGGCCCGCGCCACGGGCGGCAGCAGGAACGCGGCGACGGCCATGCCGAGCGTGTAGGACACCTGGCGCACGCCCATGGCGACGCCGCGTTCGGGCGGCTCGAACCAGCCCAGCACGATCCGCCCGCCGCCGACCAGGGCGGCGCAGCCCGCGGCGCCGGCCAGCGCGAGCAGCACGACCACGGCCCAGGTCCGCTCGGCGAGTGAGACGGCGGCGAACAGCAGCCCGGCCAGCCCGACGCCGACGCCCAGGACCAGCCGCTCGCCGTGCCGGTCGGCCAGCCAGCCCCAGGCCACCAGCGCGAACAGCACGCCGATGCCCGGCGCGTTGCCGATGATGCCGGCGACCGGCAGGGAGACGCCGAAGTGGCGTTGGATGTCCGGGATGACCAGGGGCAGCCCGGACAGGCCCAGGGTGACGCCGGCGTGCGCGTTGACCCCCAGGGCCAGCATCAGCCAGCGCCGCGGGGTCGGCTCGCTCAAGCGAAGCGCTTGAGGTAGGCCAGCTCGTCGGCGGTGAGCCGGCGCGGGGCCTCGCGCTCCACGTCGTAGGCGACGAGCACCGAGCTCGCGGTCACGTACAGGTCGTCGTCGTCGCGGATCTCGTAGCTGAGCGTGAAGCGGACCGGCCGGATCTCGGTGACCCAGGTCTCGACGCGGACGGGCTCGGCGCGGTAGCCGAGCGGGCGGCGGTAGTCGATCTCGTGGCGGGACACGACCAGGCCCTTGAACGGCACCTCGCCCGCCTTGAACGGGTCGACGTGCAACATTCCCCAGCGGGCGTCCTCCAGGTAGTCGAGGAAGCGGACATTGTTCACATGTCCTTGGGAGTCGATGTCCGCGAATCTCACCATGCGAAGGAAGACGTGCCGCTGTGCGAGGGAGTGTTGAACCACGGGACAAACGCTACCGGGTCGGTGCGTGAGGTCCGTCGTGGCCTGGGCCTACCATTTCTAGATTTGGTTACTAGAATTTTGTTCGCATCGTCTGCGAAGGAGCGAGGAGACACATGAGCGGGATCGTCGACGGCCGCGTGGTGATCGTCACGGGCGCGGCCAGGGGCATCGGGCGCGGCCACGCGCTGGAGTTCGCCAGGCAGGGGGCCAAGGTGGTGGTCAACGACCTGGGCGCCGAGGTGGACGGGACCGGCTCGTCCGGCGCCGCCGCCGAGGTCGTCGCCGAGATCGAGGCCCTGGGCGGGGAGGCGATCGTCAACGGCGAGGACGTCTCGGACTTCGACGGCGCCGAACGGCTGGTCCGGGCCGCGATCGAGCGCTTCGGCGACCTGCACGTGCTGGTCAACAACGCCGGCATCCTGCGCGACCGGATGCTGGTCAACATGTCGGCCGAGGAGTGGGACGCGGTCATCCGGGTCCACCTGCGCGGCACGTTCGCGCCGCTGCGGCACGCGGCCGCCTACTGGCGGGGCAAGGCCAAGGCGGGCGAGGCGGTCGACGCCCGGATCATCAACACCACCTCGTCCTCCGGCATCTACGGCAACCCCGGCCAGGGCAACTACGGCGCGGCCAAGGCGGGCATCGCCGGGCTGACCGTGATCGCCGCCAGGGAACTGGAGCGCTACGGCGTCACGGTGAACGCGATCGCGCCCGCCGCGCTGACCCGCATGACCGAGGGCCTCATCCCGAGCGGCGCGAACGCCGACGCCGACGACATCGCGCCGCTGGTCGTGTGGCTGTCGAGCGCGGAGGCGCGCGGCATCACCGGCCGGGTGTTCAACGTGCGCGCCGGGGTGATCAGCGTGGCCGAGGGCTGGCACGCCGGCCCGGCCGTGGACAAGGGCGGCCGCTGGGACCCGGCCGAGCTCGGCGCGGTCATCCCGGCGCTGGTCGACAAGGCGGCGCCGAACGCGCTGACCAACGGCCAGATCCCCGGACGGGAGGCCTGACATGCCGCTCGACCACTCCGTCGTCGGCGTCGAGGGCGAGCCCTGCGAGCGGAGGTGGACCGCCAAGGACACCATGCTGTACGCGCTCGGCGTCGGCGCGGGCACCGGCGAGCCGGCCTTCGCCACCGAGAAGGGCCAGCGGGTGCTGCCCACGTTCGCGGTGCTCGCGGCCCAGGCGCCAGGGCGGCGGCTCGGCGACTACGACCCGGCCATGCTCGTCCACGCCGAGCAGTCCTTCGAGCTGCACCGCGAGCTCCCGGCGGCGGGCGCGGTGCGGACGACGTCGAAGGTCACCGGCATCTACGACAAGGGGTCGGGCGCGCTGGTCACCACCGAGGCGCTGGCCGTCGACCCCGGCAGCGGCGAGCCGGTCGTCACCAGCCGCAGCGCCGTCTTCATCAGGGGCGAGGGCGGCTTCGGCGGCGAGCGCGGGCCCCGCGAGGAGTGGGCGGCGCCGGACCGGGCGCCCGACCACAAGGTGACCTACCCGACGCGGCCCGACCAGGCGCTGCTCTACCGGCTGTCGGGCGACTACAACCCGCTGCACTCCGACCCGGAGTTCGCCGCGCGGGCCGGGTTCGACCGGCCGATCCTGCACGGGCTGTGCACGTACGGGATCACCGGGCGGGCGCTGCTGCACGCGGTGGCGGGCTCGGACCCGGCGCGGTTCCGCGCCATGTCGGGGCGGTTCAGCAGCCCGGTCCTGCCCGGGGAGTCGCTGACGGTGTCGATCTGGGTGGACGGGCCCGCCGTGCTGTTCCGCACGGCGAAGGACGACGGGACCGTGGTGATCGACCGGGGCCGTGCAGTGATCAGCCCGTGATCAGCCCCGTGATCAGGCCCGGGGTCAGCTCAGGGGCTTGAGCGGGTCGAGGCGGCGGATGAGGGCCATCGCCGCCTCGGCCACCTCGCGCGCCTCCTCCTCGGTGTCGCTGGTGGCGACCTCGCGGGCGGCCTCGCCGATGATGCTGGTCAGCACCGCGACCGTGAACCTGTCGAGCGGGTCGCCGCCGGCGCCGAGCAGCACGGCGTTCTGCCGCACCCACTCGCGGCCCCGGGTGCGGCGGATCAGCTCGAAGCCGGGCGGGCCGTCGCCGTCGATGAAGAGCCTGACCAGGTCGCGGCGCTCCCAGGCGCCGTCGAGGTAGGCGCGGGCGCCGGCGATGAGCAGCTCGACCGGGTCGGAGACGCCCGACTGCTTGGCCCGCGACACGCTGGTGGCCGACGCCTGCTCGTGGGCGGCCTGGTGGTCCTCGTAGAGGGCCAGGAACAGCTCGGTCTTGCCGCCGAAGTGGTGGTAGAGGCTGCCGACGCTGGATCCGGCGCGGGCCACCACCTCCGAGACGCTGGCCTCGGCGAAGCCGTGCTCGCCGAACACCTCGCGCGCCGCCTGCAGCATGCTCTTGCGCGTCTGGGCGGTGCGGCTCCACTCCCAGGAGGACTTGCGTGCCATGGAGGACATCGTACTCCGTCGAATTCTAGAATCATGTTCTTGACACGTCGCGGACCGGCGTTGGAACCTCTTCCTAGAGGACGGTTCTAGAAATGTGGAGGCGGCGTGGACTTCTCGCTCAGCACCGAGGAACGGCAGATCAGGGACACCGTGCGGGCGTTCGTCGAGAAGGAGGTCATGCCGCTGGAGCCGGAGGTGCTGCGCAACGAACGCGCCGGCCTGCCGGGAGTCCCCGCCGACGTGCTGCGCGAGCTGCGGCTCAAGGCCAAGCGGATGGGCTTCTGGGGCATCAACACGCCCGAGGAGTACGGCGGGGCCGCGCTCGGGCCGATCATGTCCGCCATCATCGCGATGGAGCTCGGCCGGACGTTCGTGCCGTTCAGCTTCGGCGGCAGCGCCGACAACATCCTCTACGCGGGCAACGAGGAGCAGAAACGGCGCTACCTCATCCCCACCATCGAGGGCGAGCGGCGCTCCTGCTTCGCCATCACCGAACCCGGCGCCGGCTCCGACGCCCGCAACATCCGCACCCGCGCCGTGCGCGACGGCTCCGAATGGCTGATCAGCGGCGAGAAGACGTTCATCACCGGCGGCAGCGAGGCCGACTTCGTCATGGTCTTCGCCGTGGCCGAGCCGTACGGGGTGACGTGCTTCCTGGTCGACCGCGACATGGGCTGGAAGTCCGAGCCGATCCCGACCATGGGCGAATGGGGTCCCGCCTCCCTGGTGTTCGAGGACGTACGGGTGCCGGAGGAGAACGTCCTGGGCGAGCTCGGCAAGGGGTTCGAGCTGGCCATGCAGTGGATCGGGCAGGGCCGGTACATGATCCCGGCGCGGGCCATCGGCTCGGCCGAGCGCATGCTGGGCATGGCCGTGGACTACGCCAAGATCCGCAAGTCGATGGGGCAGGCGATCTCCGAGTATCAGGCGATCCAGTGGATGATCGCCGACTCGCAGGTGGAGATCGAGGCGGCCAAGTGGCTCACGCTGTACGCCGCCTGGCGGGTGCAGGAGGGCATGGACGCCCGGCACGCCTCCTCGATCGCCAAGCTCAACGGGGCCGTGATGGCCAACCAGGTCGTCGACCGGGTGCTGCAGATCCACGGCGGCATGGGCTACACCAAGGAGCTGCCGATCGAGCGGTGGTACCGGGAGCTGCGGCTGCTGCGCATCTTCGAGGGCACCGACGAGATTCAGCGCCGCACCATCGCCCGCAACCTGCTCAAGGGCCACGCCCGGCTCGGCGCCATCGGCGAGTGACGGCGCCGAGCCCGGCCTCAGGGCATCTGGTACGCAGCGGCGGGGCCGCAGTAGCTGATCCCGATCGGCGTGTTGCTGAAGCGGCACACGCGCACCACCACCTGGTCGATCCCGGCGACCCCGGCCGGGTCGGCCAGCTCGAAGGTGAACGAGGCCTCGCCGTCGTCGGCCTTCACCGACTCGGTGTCGACCACGGCGGCGCCGTCGTAGGCGGTGAACGTGGCCCGGGAGTACAGGCCGTCCGCGGTGCACCACGACAGCGGCCCGCTGTCGGACAGGGTGCCCTCGACGCGCACGGTCGGCTTGACCACCGGGCCCTCCAGCCAGTCCAGCACGCCTCCGGTGACCCCGTGCGGGCAGGAGTCACCGGAGTCGGCGTGGAACCTCACCTCCGCCTGCGCCGCCGCCGGGGTGGTCACGGGCAGGGCCATCAGGAGGGCGGCGACCAGCACCGCCCACGCGCGTGCACGCATGGCATCGACCTTCCGTGTGATGGGGGATCCGCGCCCCCATCGTGAACGAAAGATCGATGCCCGGCCAGCGGATCAGGGCAAGCGGTTGGCCAGCACCAGCGTCGCCGCCGAGGCGAACATGCCGCCGTTGCCCAGCACCACGCTCACCTCCACACCCGGCACCTGCGCCGCCGCCTCGCCGCGCAACTGCCTGACCGCCTCCTGGATGGCGAACATCCCGTACATCCCGGTATGGGTGTACGACAGGCCGCCGCCGTTCGTGTTGAGCGGGAGCCTCCCGCCCGGCGAGGTGTGCCCCTCCGCGATGAACGCGCCCGCCTCGCCCCGCTTGACGAACCCGAGATCCTCCAGTCCGTAGATCGGCACGTGCGCGAAGGCGTCGTACACCATCAGATGGTCCACGTCGTCGTGCGAGATGCCCGCCTCGGCGAACGCCGCCTCGCCCGACAGCCGGAACCCCTTCGACGTGGTGAAGTCCTCCATCTGGGAGATCATCGGCGCGTCCATCGCCTCACCGGCGCCCAGCAGGTGCACCGGGTCACGCCGCGACCGCTCCCGCGAAGTGACGACCAGCGCCCCACCCCCGTCGGTCACCAGGCAGCACTCCAGCAGGTGGAACGGGTAGGCGACCAGCCGCGAGGCCAGCACGTCGTCCACGGTGATCAGGTCCCGGTACATCGCCCGCGGGTTCAGGTGCGCCCAGCGCCGCTGCGCCACCGCCACCTCGGCGAGCTGCTCGTGGGTGAGCCCGGTCTCCTTCATGTAGCGCAACGCCGTCAACGTGAACGTCGACGGCGGCCCCACCACCCCGTACGGCAGCTCGAACTGGCCCATCAGCGAGTCCGCGCCCAGCCCGAACCTGCCCGCCCCGACCCGCGACCTGCCGGACTCGCCGTGCGTGATCAGCACCGTGGTGCACAGGCCCGCCCGGATGGCCGCCGCCGCGTGCCGTACGTGGAACAGGAACGACGAGCCGCCCACGCCCGTGCCGTCCAGCCACGACGGCGTGATCCCGAGCGCGTGCGCCACCTGGATCGGGCCGGGCGTGCCGACGGTGGCGATGCCGTCGATGTCGTCCTTGGTCATGCCCGCGTCGGCCAGCGCGTTGCGGGCCGCCTCCAGGTGCAGGGACAGCGTGGAGTGCTGCGGCAGCCGCCCGACCTCGTCGGTCTCGGCGGCGCCGGCGATGACGATGCCCTCGGTGCTCACGCGGCGCCTCCGGCGGGCTCGAACAGCGGCACGTGCACGTCGCCGCGCCGCTCGAAGACGACTTTCAGGGCCAGGTCGAGCGGCAGGTTCTCGGGGGTGATCTCGGTGTTGACAATGTTGGTCATCATCCGCACCCCCTCCTCCAGCTCCACCACCGCGATCGCGTACGGGCCGCCCTCCTCGAAGCCGGGGGCCGGGCGGTGGTTGATCACGTAGGAGTAGAGGCTGGCCCGGCCGCTGGCCCGCACCCACTCGACGGCGCCCGAGCCGCAGTGGGGGCAGCTCGGGCGGGGGTAGAAGTAGTGCCGTTCGCAGGTCCGGCAGCGCTGGATCCTGAGCTCCCCGGCCGCCGTGCCGTCCCAGAACGGCTGGGTGTCCGGAGTCGGCTTCGGTACCGCCTTCATGGGGTCCCCAATCTCGTCGGATTTAGAACCCTATTCTAGATTTTAGTTCTACTCAGACTCAAGAGCCTGGCACCCGCCCAGCGCACGCTCAAGGGCTGGGGATGCCGTTGCCGTTCCTGCCGTTGCCGGCCAGCACCTCCTCCAGCGACGGCCGGGGCTCGCCCGGCTCGCGCGGTCCCGGCTGGGCGAGCTGGATGAGCACCCCGTGCGCCTCCTTCGGATGCAGGAACACCTCCCGCCAGCGGGGGTCGGACACGTTCAGGCCGTGCAGCCGGTAGCCCCGCTCGGTCAGCCGGGCCACCGCCGCGTCGAGGTCGCTGACGTGGAAGTTCAGGTGGTGCACGCCGCCCCGGCCTCGGGTGAGCTCGAAGAAGCTGTCGAAGAACGTGGACCCGGCCAGCGGCTCCATCAGCTCGACCTTGCTGCCGTTGGCGTAGGTCAGCTGGAAGGTGCGGTAACCGGCCACCCGGTTGTCACCTCCGCCGCCCAGATGCCGGCCGCCCAGCAGGTCGCGGTAGATGGGCAGCAGGTCCCTGATGCGGGGGGCGGCCACCGCCGTGTGGTCGAACGCGATCTCGATACCGTCGAGCTCCAGCTCCATGCGGACTCCCTTCGGGCCAATCCTAGAACTGTATTCTAGTCATGCCCCGGTGATCCGGCACGAACCGGTCTGCCGTCCTGCCGACCGGCCCACCCCTGGCCGAACGCGAAAACGCCGCACGGCAGGCCCTTTACGAACCTGCCGTGCGGCGCAATGCCAGCCGTCAGCCGATCAGTCGCGGTGCAGCTTCCGATACGTCACCCGATGCGGACGGGCCGCGTCGGCGCCGAGGCGCTCGATCTTGTTCTTCTCGTAGTCGGCAAAGTTGCCCTCGAACCAGAACCAGTTGGACCCCTCCTCCCACGCCAGGATGTGGGTCGCGATCCGATCGAGGAACCACCGGTCGTGAGAGGTGATGACCGCGCAGCCCGGGAACTCCAGCAGCGCGTTCTCCAGCGACGACAGCGTCTCCGTGTCGAGGTCGTTGGTGGGCTCGTCCAGCAGCAGCACGTTGCCGCCCTGCTTGAGGGTCAGCGCCAGGTTGAGCCGGTTGCGCTCGCCGCCCGACAGGACGCCGGCCTTCTTCTGCTGGTCAGGCCCCTTGAAGCCGAACGCGGCGATGTAGGCGCGCGACGGCATCTCGACGTTGCCGACCTTGATGTGGTCGAGCCCGTCGGAGACGACCTCCCACACGTTCTTGGCCGGGTCGATGCCGCCCCGGCTCTGGTCCGCGTACGAGATCTTGACGGTGTCGCCGACGACGATCGACCCGCTGTCAGGCGTCTCGCTGCCCGTGATCATGCGGAACAGCGTCGTCTTGCCGACGCCGTTGGGGCCGATGATGCCGACGATGCCATTACGCGGCAGGTCGAACGTCAGGCCCTCCATGAGCAGCCGGTCGCCGAAGCCCTTGGTGAGATCGTCCGACTTGATCACCGTGGTGCCCAGACGCGGGCCCGGCGGGATCTGGATCTCCTCGAAGTCCAGCTTGCGGTGCTTGTCCGCCTCGGCCGCCATCTCCTCGTAGCGCTGGAGACGGGCCTTGCTCTTCGTCTGGCGGGCCTTCGGGTTCGAACGAACCCACTCCAGCTCGTCCTCCAGGCGCTTCTTGCGCTTGACGTCCTTCTGACCCTCGACCTTGAGCCGCTGGGCCTTGGCCTCCAGGTAGGTGGAGTAGTTGCCCTCGTAGGCGTAGGCGCGGCCCCGGTCGAGCTCCAGGATCCAGGTGGCGACGTTGTCGAGGAAGTAGCGGTCGTGGGTGACGGCCAGCACGGTGCCCGCGTACTTCTCCAGGTGCGACTCCAGCCACTGGACGCTCTCCGCGTCGAGGTGGTTGGTGGGCTCGTCGAGCAGCAGCAGGTCAGGCGCCTCCAGCAGCAGCTTGCACAGCGCGACCCGGCGGCGCTCACCACCCGACAGCTTCGTCACCTCGGCGTCCGGCGGCGGACAGCGCAGCGCGTCCATCGCCTGCTCAAGCTGGCTGTCGAGATCCCACGCGTTACGGTGCTCAAGCTGCTCCTGCAGCTTGCCCATCTCCTCCAGCAACTCGTCGCTGTAGTCGGTGGCCATCTGCTCCGCGATGTCGTTGTAGCGCTGGAGCATCGCCACCGTCTCCGCGACGCCTTCCTGCACGTTGCCGAGGACGGTCTTCTCCTCGTTCAGCGGCGGCTCCTGCTGGAGCATCCCCACCGTGAACCCAGGCATCAGCTTGGCCTCACCGTTGGACGGCTGCTCCAGGCCGGCCATCATCCGGAGCAGCGTCGACTTCCCGGTGCCGTTCGGCCCCAGGACACCGATCTTGGCTCCAGGCAGGAACGACAGCGTGACGTCGTCAAGGACAACCTTGTCGCCATGCGCCTTGCGCACGCGCTGCAGCGTGTAGATGTACTCCGGCATGCCACCTAGCTTAGGGGCTCCCGCCCCACACTTCCGCCGCCCAGCACCCCCATCCCCCACCCACACCCCAGCAGCACCCCGGTCACCCCCACTCGGTCGGCACACCCCACGGTCGCCCCCCTCTCCGGGCGGCACACCCCGTTCGCACCCTCCCCGGTCGGCGCGCCCCAATCGCACCCCTCCCCGCCAGCACACCCCGGTCGGGCCCCCGGTCGGCGCACCCCCGACCGCGCCCCTCCCCATCGGCGCACGCCGGTCGCGCCTCCGGTCGCCCCATGCCGGTCAGCACCCTCCCGGTCGCACCCTTTGGTCGGTACACCCCGGTCGCACCCTGCCGGTCGGCGCTCCCCAGTCGGCGCTCCCCAGGCAGCACCCTGTCGGTGGACACCCCCTGGCCTGCGCAGCCGGGTCGACACCAACCCCGTGCTCACCGTCCGCAGCCACCGCCCAGCGCCCGCCACCTCGCGCTCGCCACCGCAGCCCCAGCGGCAGCGCCAGCGCCAGGGTCACTGCAGCCGCAGAACGCAGCCACCATCCTCAGCGCCAGCAGCCGTTCACCCCAGCGCCACGGCCGAACCGCCGAGCCTCGGCCACGACCCGGCCCGCACCACACTCAGGCTGGCCGACTCTCTCACCCGTACGCCCGCTGGCCGTCAGGCCGACGTCTCTCCCGGTAGGCGGGGGCGTGGGGGCGCGGCCGGGATGCAGACGCGGTTCCGGCCCAATTCCTTGGCGCGGTAGAGGGCGAGGTCGGCGGCGGCCAGCAGGTCTATGAGGTCGTCACCGTGCACGTTCATGAGCGCCACCCCCACTGAGATGGTCACCGTGATGAGGGCTTCGTCCACCGGAACGGACATGCGGCCGATACGGGTGCGGAGGCGTTCGGCGACCTGCCGGGCTTCCAACAGGTCGGCACGCGGCAGCAGGACGACGAACTCCTCGCCGCCGAAACGCCCCACCACGTCGTAATCGCGCAGCTGGCTGCGCAACATGCCCGCCACACCGATCAGCACCTGGTCGCCGACCAGGTGCCCATGAGCGTCGTTGACCCGTTTGAAGTGGTCGATGTCGACGATGAGCAACGCCAGCGTCTCACCCGTGCGCCGGGCCCGGACGATCTCGGTGTCGGCCTCCCGCTGCCAGGCGGCGGCGTTGAGCAGCCCCGTCTTCGGGTCGGTACGCGCGGCCGCCTGGAGCTGGGCGTGCAACAGGCTGCGTTGGAGCAGGACGACAGGCGGCAGCGCCAGCACAAGCAGGGCGAGGTTGAGCGCGCACGCGATGGCGACGATGACGCCGAGGCACAGCTCCACGACGTCGAGCAGCGCGCTCTCCCGATCCCACAACACCTCACGCCAGCGTGAGTCGGGATTGGCGGTGTGCGCGGCCACGGCCACCAGCCCGGTGTTGAGCAGCGCGAACACGAGCGCCGCCGCCACCGCCAGCATGATCGCGCTCCCGCTCCCCTGGGCCAGCAGCAGCGGATCGGGCACGAGCCGGTGGTACGTCAGGGACGCGGCGCCTCCGGCCAGCCCGATCGCCGCCGAGCTCAGCACCCGCCGGTGCAGCACGGTCGCCCGAACCCGGAACTGGAGCAACGCCTGCAAAACGATCGGCGCCAGCAGCGCGTAGAGCGGCGGCAGCAGCAGCGCTACCGGCAGCCACCAGGCCGACAGCAGGTCACGCGAGACTCCGGCCGGCATGCCAAGCCGCCGGGTCGCCTCGATGCAGACCGCCCCGCAGCTCATCAGCGCGGCGAACGTCAGCACGTCGGGCCAGCGAATCGCGGTGGAGGCGGCGAAGAACACGATCGCCGCGAGGTCGAGCAGGACGATGGCGCTGACGTAGGCGACGAGCAGCCGCCCCTGGCCCAGCAGCGGCCATCGGCCGACCAGACTCGACACACCGCCGCGAGGCTTCGTCGAGGTGTGACTGGTCGCCGCCATCTCGTCTCCTCCCTGACTAACGATGTGTAACACAATAATTGCGGAGTGTGCGATGTGCGAAGGGAAACGATACGTTGGGCGGAGCGACCACATACGTGATGTGGTTAGTTACGGGACATTGCTCAATCCGCGAGCAACCGTTCGGAAAGGAGCACTCATCGTGCGGGGCGTAACCTGGACCTGATAGATGCCCTGGCCAGCTTTCGGGCAGCACCCATCGGCCGCTCCCCCGGTGCCTGAGCACCGTCGGCCGATCCCCCCTCCGCCCGACCACCCCTTTCAGGCCCAGCACCGCTCAGCCCCGCACGCCGCCCCACCCAGCCTCGTCCATGTCGGTCACTGATCACGTACGGCCAGTGGGCTGTCAGAACTGGCGCCGCGTACGATCCGCCGAGCTCCGCAACAGACGCCGACCCCGGCCGACAGGTGAGCGTGACCCTGTACGTGACGGCCACCATCACGTACGCGACGGCCACCAACCCGTCACCATCACGGACATGACCGCCACCGGCCCATCTCGATCACGGACGTGACCGCCACCGGCCCGTCTCGATCATGGGTATGACGGCCACCAGCCCATCTCGATCACGGACGTGACGGCCACAGCGCGTTCCCATCCCGGACGTGACAGCCACCGACCCGTTCCCATCCCGGACATGGCGGCGTCGTCCCGCGTCGGCCTCAGCGTGTGGGCCCACGCCGAACCCCTCGCACGCCGTACCGACTTCACCTCCCTTACGCCGTGCGCGAGTTCCCCGAGAGCTGGGCAGCAACGAGGGAACGGGCAACTGGAAGGCGCGACGGCCCAGCCCAGCGAAGCGCCGAGCCGTCGCCCTCGACGCCCAGGCGGAAACCCGAAGCCCGGGCCGGGGTCAGGCTGCGGCGCGCTCCTCAACCGGCCACTCGGCGTCCTCGCTCTCGGTCTCGTTGTCGTCCGCGCCGAGGATGCGCACGGTGGCGCCCTCCGGTGGCTGGAAGTCGGCGGCCGGGTCGGGGATCGAGTCCAAAGCGCCCCGGCGGGAGCCCGTGCGGGTGGCGCCCATCGCCCAGTCCTGGATCTCCTCGTCGAGCCGCTCACGCACCTCGGGGCTCACCGACGACGCGGCGCCGCCCCGCTCCGGCTTGACGAAGGTGCCGGTGCCCCAGCGCAGGTCGTGACCCACAGCGCTGGCCTCCACCTCCGGCATGAACCGGCGATCCCCCTCGGGCCCGAACTCCCGGATGCGCAGCTTGCCGGAGACCACCACGGGCTGCCCGACGCGGACCGAACGCGCGACGTTGTCGGCCAGGGTCCGCCAGCAGCGGATCGCGAAGCAGACCCTCTCCCCGTCCATCCACTGGCCCGTCTTCCGGTCGAAGTAGCGGTGAGAGGTGAGCACCCGCAGCGAGGTCACCTTGACGCCGTCGTCGAAGGTGTGCTGCCTGGGCTCTGCCGCGACGTTGCCGGTTAGCGTGATGTAGATGTCGTTCATTCCGTGCCTCCCATGCAGCGGGCCGGACGCCCGCGACCTGGGAACACAGTGCCGCGCCGGGGACCTCCGGCAGGCGGGCGAACCGCGTTCTGTGGATGACGCCGCCGGAGCGCGACCCGCCCTGTGGACGACCGGCACAGACGGGCGACACGGGCCAACAGCGCAGAGGAGCGACGCGGGCGAACAACGTGGGAGGACGGGCGGCAACAGGCGGGCTACCACGGACGGGCGGCCGCGGACGGGCGGGCACAGGGCGAGCGGGCACGGACGGGCAAGCACGCACAAAGCAGGCACACGGCGGAACGAGCCGCGACGAGCGGCCGGGGCCGCGTCGTCCGCGCGAAGTGGGCGTCAGCCTGCCAGGCCGCGCATCGCCTGGTAGAACGCGTGATGCCGGCCCAGCTCACGCTCCACCGGCTCGACCACCGCCTTCTCGGCGATCACCGCCACCCGACGGCGCATCTCCCGCTCCAGCCGCTCCCGCTCACGGGACGCGCCGAGCTCCACGAAGTTGCGTGACGCGATGCCGGACAAAATGCCCAGCCCCAGCACCGAGGCCATCATCAGCGCCACCCACGGCAGCGCCGACGTGTCGCCCAGCAGTTGCAGCGACGCCGGCAGCCGCCCGGGCAGCAGCAGCCCGAACCCGAGCCACACCAGCCCGACGCCGAACGCCGCCACCAGGGCGTACTGCCACACCTTGAGCGCCCGCCACCATCCCGGCACCCTGTCGAGCCGGGGCGCGACCTGGGTGAGGTCCTCGGTGAGCGTGCGCGGCAGCATGCCGAGCTGCGAGCGGGCCGCCCGGTGCACGGCGCTGCGCCACACCGGGTGCATCCCGACCGTCAGGCCGTCGGCCAGCGCCTGCACGGCGTTGGCCACCTCGGCCGACTGCGCGCTGACCGAGCCCGTGGTGATGCCGCGGATCTCGTCGCCCACATCCTGCAGCCGCAGGCGCTTGACCGGGTCGGGGCGGAAGCGGTCCAGCCAGCGCGGGTACGGCCAGCCGACCCAGCGGCCGGAGCGTTCGGCGTACACGTTCTCCATGGCCTCGCCCACGGCGGGAACGCCGACGGCGTCGCAGAGCGCGTCGGTGAGGCCCATGCGGCGGGCCTCGTCGACGGACGCCGGCACGTTCAGGGCCTCGCCCACCGGCATGCTGCGAGTGAGCCGCTGCTCCAGCCGGTGCAGGTCGGCCTCCAGCTTCTGGATGGCGGCCCGGCGGCGGGACACGGCCCCGGCGATGACGCTCTTGAGGCTCTCGATTCCGCGCCCGCTGACCGCCGAGGTGGGCACCACGCTCGGATGCTCGACGCCCTCGCGGCGGAGCAGGTCGTTGAGGTCGATCACCAGCTCGGCCAGCTCCTCGGCGGACAGCCGGTCGGCCTGGTTGAGCGCGAACACGGTGACCGCGTCGTGCCCGGCCAGCTCGGTGACGTAGCGGCGGTGGGTGGAGGCGTCGGCGTACTTCTGCGGGTCGAGGACCCACACCACCAGGTCGGCCAGGCCGATGAGCCGGTCGGCCTCGGTGTCGGTGAGCGCCCGGATCGAGTCGTGGTCGGGCAGGTCGAGCAGGATCAGGCCGTGCAGCTGGCTCTCGCCCTTGTCGAGCGCGCTCGCCCTGGCGAACCGGTGCCGCCACTCGATCTGCAGCCAGTCGAGCAGCGGCGCCGCCCCCTCCAGCCCCCACACGCAGGCGTGGGTGTGGGCGGTGGTGGGCCGGCGCACGCCGGTGGGCGACAGCTCCAGCCCGGACACGGCGTTGAACAGCGACGACTTGCCGCTGCCGGTGCCGCCCGCGAGGGCGACCACGGTGTGCTCCGACGACAGCTTGAGCCGGTCGCCGGCCCGCAGCAGCAGGTTCTGGGCCTCGGACACCAGCTTGTCGTCCAGCCGGCCGGGGCCGAGCTCGACGACCTTGGTGAGGGCGGACAGCCGCGGCGCGAGCCCCGGCCTGGTCGTGACGGTGGTCATCGTGCGACCTCGAGGTTGTACGTCGCCTGGTAGAGGTGGGTGGCGGCGGACTCGTCGGGGATCCCCGCCGAGTCGAGCGCCTGCACGTAACGCATGGACTCCTCGTCGAACAGCATGCCGATCCTGGCTCTCAGATCGCTGAGCGCCTTGGCGCCGATGCCGCGCAGCGACTCGGCCCCGAGCAGCGCCTTGACCAGCCGGTGCGGCACCCCTTCGGTGCGTCCGCCGCTGAACATCGCCACCATGAAGATCAGCGACAGCGAGTCGGCGTCGAACGACACCAGCTTGGACACCGACCGCTTGGCCACGCCCTCGGTGCGGACCAGCTCGATCACATGCTCCTGCCAGGACGCGACGGCCCGGCCCGCATGCCGTACGAGCTCGTCGGACGGCCGCTCCAGCCCCTCGGCCAGCGTGGCGCCCACCTCGGCGCGGTGCCGCCAGCGGCCCGCGACCTCCTCGGCCGCGCGGCCGGCCGCGGCCACGATCACCGACTCCAGCCCCGCCTTCAACGCCCCACGGAACGCGGTGATCCGCTCCGGCGCCTGCGAGGAACGGGGGCGCTTACGCAACTGGAGCGAGCGCATCAGGTCGCCCGAACCGGCGAAGTCCTGCCAGCGGGCCAGCACCTCACCCTGAATGATCATGCCGCTGCGGAACGCCTTGTCGATCTCCGTCAGGGCGCTCATGTAGGCCGCCTCGACGTCGCCGCGCAGCTCGCTGCGGAACGCCACCTGCAGCTCAAGCTGCTTGGCCAGCGCCGGAACCCGGGTGCGGAAGCTGTCGAGCACCCCGTTGAGCGTCTTGCGCACGGCCTGCGCGCGGCGCTTGTCATCGACGGACAGCTCGGCGAGCCAGAGCCGCAGATCGGTCATCTCGCTGTCGGGCAGCCTGCCGTCGGTGACCGCCGACTCCTCGATGACGAACCGGTCGATCTCCCCCAGGCCGTATTCGGTGAGCATCCGGACGAAATGCTTGAGCACCACCTCGCGCGCCCTCGGCTGCACCCTGG
The DNA here is from genome assembly GCF_040639085.1 of Nonomuraea sp. NPDC023979. Taxonomy (NCBI): domain Bacteria; kingdom Bacillati; phylum Actinomycetota; class Actinomycetes; order Streptosporangiales; family Streptosporangiaceae; genus Nonomuraea; species Nonomuraea sp. NPDC023979. The sequence continues at coordinate 76,036 of NZ_JBEZZG010000021.1, read as the reverse complement.
ACAGCACGATCGCCAGCCGGGCGCCGCGCTCCTTGGCCAGGCGCAGCAGGTTCCACGCGGGGGCGTCGGCGTAGCGGGCGGCGGTGGTGACGAAGATCCACAGGTCGGCCGCGTCGAGCATGCGGTGCGCGATCTCGTGGTGCTCCTCGACCACCGAGTCGATGTCCGGCGTGTCGAGCAGCGCGACGCCCTGCGGCAGCTTCTCCGTGGCGACCACGACGACGCTGCGCATGCCCGCGCCGGGCTCCGGCTTGTCGAGCCGCCGCAGCCCGCCCAGCAGCTCACCCTCGGTGAACCACTTGCGGTCGTCCGGGTGACACACGAGGACCGGCACGCCGGTGGTCGGCCGCCGTACCCCGGTGCGGGAGACGTTCTTCTCAGCCAGCGAGTTGACCAGCGTGGACTTGCCCGCGCCGGTCGAGCCCGCGATCACGATCAGCGCCGGCGCCGTCCGGGTGCGCACCCTCGGCAGCACGTAGTCCTCGAGCTGCGCCTGCAGGTCGGCCCGCGCCTGCCGCGCCTCCTCGGCACCCGGCAGGTCGAGCCCGAACCGCAGCCCGGCCACGCTCTCCCGCAGCGCCCCGAGCGCCGCCGTCAGCGCCTCGACGGTCTCGGGCGGCAGGTCCTCTTCGGCTTCACCGGGTACGTCCTCCGCCCCGGCGTCATCGTCAGCCGTGGCGGAAGCGGTCTCGTCCTCGTCGGAGGCGTCCTCGGCGACGTCGGAAGCGCCGTCGCCGTCGTCGGCGTCGGCGTCGGCGGCGTCGGCGTCGGCGGCCCCGGCGTCGGCGTCGGCGGCCCCGGCGAGGTCACCGGCCACGTCCGCCTCATCGGAGGGGGCATCGTCCTCTTCGGACGGGGCCTCGTCGGACGGCGCGTCGTCAAGCGGGGTTTCGTCGGAAGGGACGGCGTCGCTCTCGTCGTCGCCCCACAGCCACGCGCTGTCGGCGTCCTCGTCGGAGTCGTCCTCTTCGGCGAGGGCAGCCGTGGCGTCCTCAGGGGCGTGGTCGCTCTCAGCGGGAGCGTCCGCGCTGTCGGGAAGGTCCTCGTCGTCGGAGGAGGCGGCGGCGGTCTCCGTGAAGAGATCCTCGTCCCTCTCAGGGGAGGCGGGCGGGGCGGCAGGGGCCGGGCGGGACGGGCGTTCCCATACGGAGGTCGGCGCGGCGGGCGGGCGGCGTACGGGGACGTCCCACACTGACGTGGGCGCCTCGTCCTGGTCGCCTGTGTCGGCCTCCGCCGCAGGTGGAGGGGACGGCCGTGTGGGGCCGGGGGCGTCGGGGACCGCCGGGGCGGTGTCGGACGGGGGCACGTCAGTGATGGCGCGGAAGGTCAGGGTCTGCTCCCCCGGCGACTCCTCGCGCCCGTCATCCATGCGCCCGTCATCCATGGCCGTGTTCACGGCAAGCGCTCCGCTCGAACCATCTCGACCTCCTGGCCGACCTTTACGACGTCGCCGACGACGACGATCGCCGGTGGCCGTATCCCAGCCGCGGACACGCGGTCGGCCACGGTGGAAAGCGAGGCGCTTACCGCCCGCTGGGTCGGAAGGGTACCGTCCTGCACCACCATTACGGGAGTCTCCGGCGGACGTCCGTCTCGCACGAGCGTTTCGGCCACCTTGGCGAGCCGTTCGACGGCCATCATGAGCACCAGGGTGCCACGGGAGCGCGCCAGGCCGGGCCAGTCGACGGTGGATCGGGGGTCGTCCGGGGCGACGTGCACCGATATGACGTGGAACTCCTGGCTCACGCCTCGATGGGTCACCGGGACGCCCGCGGCGGCGGGCACGGCGACGGGGCTGGTGATGCCGGGCACGACCATCACCGGGATGCCGGCCCGGGCGCAGGCGATCATCTCCTCGCCGCCGCGCCCGAACACGAACGGGTCGCCGCCCTTGAGCCTGACCACGAACTTGCCCGCCCTGGCCCGGTCGACGAGCAGCTCGTTGATCGAGTCCTGGGACAGGGAGCGGCCATAGGGGACCTTGGCGGCGTCGACGAGCTCGACGTCGGGGGCCAGCTCGTCGAGCAGCGCGCGGGGCGCGAGCCGGTCGGCGATCACGACGTCGGCCTGCGCCAGGAGCTGGCGGCCGCGCACGGTGATGAGGCCGGGATCGCCGGGGCCGCCGCCGACCAGGGCGACGCCGACGGGTTTGGTGCGGTTGCGGCGGGCGTCGACGGTGCCGTCGCGCAGGGCGTCCACGACGGCGTCGCGGATGCCGGCCGCCCGGCGCGGGTCGCCGCCGGCGGTGATGGCCACGCTGACCTCGTCGACCCGGCCGGAAGCGGGGGTCCAGGCGGCGGAGGCGTCCTTGTCGTCGGCGCGCACGCACCAGATCCGCTTGGCCTCGGCCTCGGCGGCCACGGCCGTGTTGGCCGACCGGTCGTCGGTGCAGGCCTGCACGAGCCAGGCGCCGTCGCAGTCGCCCACCTCGTACGGGCGGGCGTGCCAGGTGATGCGGCCGGCGGCGATGAGATCGTCGAGAGCGGGGGTGACGCTCGGCGAGACCACGGTCACCTCCGCACCCGCCGCGAGCAGCGCCGGCACCCGCCGCTGAGCCACGCGCCCGCCGCCCACGACGAGGACCCGGCGGCCGGAAAGCCGCAGGCCGAGGAGGTAGGGACCCATTGTCGGGAATCTCCCGTTCGCGAAGGTTGGTGTGCTAGGACGTAAACCTACCGGGTCTCATCGCGTCATTCGTTTCGCATGGGTCAACGCCCGTCGAGAAGGGGTTGCCGAGGGTCCCAGCGCGGCCCGCCTTCGTCGTCCTTACGGCGTCTGGCCATCGCGGAGAGCGCCTCAAGGATAACCCTGTTCCCGAGGAACGCGGTCACGTCGGCGTGATCGTACGGCGGGGCGACCTCCACCACCTCCATCCCGGCCACGGGCAGCTCGTAACAGATCCGGCGGACGGCGTCGAGCAGCTCCCTGGCGGTCAGCCCGCCCGGCTCGGGGGTGCCGGTGCCGGGCGCGTGCCCGGGGTCGCACACGTCGATGTCGACCGAGAGGAAGATCCGGTCGCACTCGTCGAGCGCGATGCCGAACGCCTCCGTCAGGCACGTCTCCAGGCCGCGCGCCACGATCTCGGTCATCTCGTACGAGCGCATGTTCTGCTCGGCCATCCAGCTCAGGGTCTCCGGATCGGGCCAGTAGCCGCGCAGGCCGATCTGGAGGAACCGGTCACCGCGGATCGCCCCGGACTCGATGAGGCGGCGCATCGGCTGCCCGTGACCGTACAGGTGGCCGAACGAGATGTTGCCCGTGTCGGCGTGCGCGTCGAAGTGGATCATCGAGGTGCGGCCGGGGGCGTGGGCCCGCGCGGTGCCGCGCGCGTCCGGCAGCGCCACCGTGTGGTCGCCGCCCAGCACCAGCGGGATCGCGCCCGAGGACGCCACCCGGTGCACCGCGTCCTCGATCGCGGCCAGCGAGCCCTCCACGTCCCCCGAATAGCACTCCACGTCCCCGGCGTCGAGCACGCGCAGGTCGCGCAGCGCGTCGACGCGCAGGGCCAGGCTCGGGCGGGAGCCGTCGTGCGGCAGGTAGCAGGCCTGGCGCAGCGCCATCGGGCCGAACCTGGCGCCCGGGCGGTTGGAGGTGCCGCCGTCGAACGGCGCTCCGATGATCACCACGTCGGCGTCCGCGTACGTGGCGGGATCGCCGACGTCGCACCGCTCGACGCCGAGGAACGTGATGTCGGGACCGAACATCGGGCCGTATCGGGACACTGGTCACCTCACGTGGTCGTTGCCGTGTCCCCATCATCACACGGGCTTTTCGGTCACTCCCGCCGCGTCGAAGGTCGCCACGTCGTGCATCACCCGTACGGCGGCGCACACCAGCGGGTGGGCCAGCAGCCCGCCGGTGCCCTCGCCCAGGCGGAGCTCCAGGTCCACCAGGGGGCGCAGGCCCAGGTGGTCCAGGGCGGCCGAGTGGCCGGGCTCGGCCGAGCGGTGGCCCGCCACGCAGTGGTCGGTCGCGGCGGGGTCGAGCGCGGCGGCGGCCAGGGCGGCGGCGCCGGCGATCACGCCGTCGAGGATCACCGGAACCCGCAGGGCCGCGCCGCCCAGGATGAACCCGGCGATCGCGGCATGCTCGAACCCGCCGACGGCGGCGAGCACCCGCAACGCCTCGACCGCCTCCATGCCCTCCCCGGGAAGCCGCGCACCCTCCGCGCCTTCCTCTCCAGGAAGCCGCGCACCCGGGGCGGGGATGGCGTTGGCGTGGAGGGCCCGGCGGACGGTGCGGACCTTGAGGGCGTGGGTCTCGTCGGTGATGCCGGTGCCGCGCCCCGTGACGTCGGCCGGGTCGCGGCCGGTGAAGGCGGAGATGAGGGCGGCCGAGGCCGTGGTGTTGGCGATCCCCATGTCGCCGGTGATGAGGCAGCGGGCGCCCTGGGCGACGAGGTCGCGGGCGACGGCGATGCCGGTCTCCAGCGCCTGGACGGCCTGGTCGACGGTCATCGCGGGCCCCTGCGACAGGTCGGCCGTGCCGTACGCGACCTTGCGCCTGACCAGGCGGGGATCGTCCGGGAGGTCGGCGGCGACGCCGACGTCCACGACGGTGACGGTGGCGCCGGCCTGGGCGGCGAAGGCGTTGGCGACGGCGCCGCCGGCCAGGAAGTTGGCCACCATCTGGACCGTGACCTCCTGCGGCCACGGGCTGACACCCTGGGCGTGGACGCCGTGGTCGGCGGCGAAGATGGCCAGGGCGGCGGGCTCGGGCATGGGCGGCGGGGTGACGCCTGCCGCGCCGGCGAGGCGTACGGCGACGTCCTCCAGGGCGCCGAGCGAGCCGCGGGGCTTGGTGAGGCGGTCCTGGTGGGCGCGGGCGTCGGCGAGGACGGCGGGGTCGGCGGGGCGGATGGCGGCGAGGACCCCGGGTAGGGGCGACTGGCCGGGCTCGGTGTCGGCGGGCACTGCACTACCTCCGGTCACGGGACGAGCTGGAGTGCTTCCTCGTAGCGGTCGATGACGACGTCGGCGAGGGTCTCGCAGTCGCCGATCACCTCGGCGCAGCGGATGTCGAGCTCGGGGTGCCCGGCTCCGTAGGCGAGGGCCTGCGCCCAGACGCGCTCCAGCGTGGCCCCGGCGAACAGCAGGTAGGGCACGACGATGACGCGCTTGGCGCCGAGGCGGCGGCAGCGCTCCAGGCCGCCGGGGACGCCGGGCGGGGTGAGCGACACGAACGCGGTCTCGACGGTCATGAAGTCGTAGGCGTGCGTCTCCCAGAACAGCCGCGACACCCGGTGGACCTCGGCGTTGGCGACGGGGTCGGTGGCGCCTTCGCCGACCAGGACGACGGCGGTCTCGCCGGGCTCGACGTGCGTCTGGAGGCCGTCGGCGGGGGGCGTGTCGACGGCGCGGAGGCGGGGCCGGGCGCCGACGAGCTCCAGCGGGCGCAGCCGGGGGATGTCGGTGGCGGCGTCGTTGAGTCGTTCGGCCAGCAGGGAGAGCACGCGAGGGTCGGGGCCGAGCGGCCTGCCGTAGTCGTACATGAGCGTGGGGTGGCGGCGCTGCTCCTGCTCCAGGGCGGCGGGCAGCTCCTCGCTCAGCCGGTTGAGGCTGAGCGGCATGGCGACGAGCCGGTGGTGGCCGCGGGCGACGAGGGAGGCGACGGACTCGCTGAGGCGGGGCGTGGCACGCTCCAGGTAGCCGCCCGAGACGTCGGCGGCCGTCTGGTCGAGCCGGCAACGGAGCCGGTGGACGAACCGGCCGAACTCCGCGGAGTCGGCGTCGTCGTTCGATCCCTGCCCGATGAGCAGGAGCGGGGGCTTCATGGGAAGGTGCTCCGGTGCGTAGAGGAAGACACGCGAGGATAACCGATGGGCGCCGGTGGGCGACAGGTCACGCTGTGTGCGCGGGTGTCGCGTGCACGACGAAGACGGGGTCGGCGGCGGCCAGACTGTGGGAGCCGTCGGGTTCGAGGGCGATCCTGGCGGCCAGGATCTGGCTGCCTTCGGCGCGGTAGCCCTGCTCGCGCAGCAGGCCGAGCACGGTGGGGACGCGTTCGACGGAGTTGAGCGCGCACACGAGCGAGCGGGGGCGGCGCGCGGCGCAGGCGGCGACCACGTCGGGGCCGCCACCGCCGACGAACACGGCGTCGGGGTCGGGCAGCGGTTCGAGGGCGGGCGGGGCCTGTCCCCTGGTCAGCGCGACCTTGACGCCGTAGTGGAGGACGTTGGCGCGCAGCCGGTCGCAGGAGGCGGCGTCGCGTTCGACGGCGACGACGGCCGCGCCGAGCCTGGCGCACTCGACGGCGATCTCGCCGCCGCCCGCGCCCACGTCCCAGACGAGGTCGCCGAGCCGGGGGCCGAGCTTGGCCAGCACGTACGCCCTGACCTCCGCGGGCAGCCTGGACTCCAGCGGCAGCGCCCATTCGGCGGGGCCGGGGCGGGCGCCCGCCACCCAGCTCGGCTCCTTGGGCCGGTGCAGCGGGTCGAGGACGAGCACCACGTCGGGGTCCTTCCAGGGGCGCGTGGTGGCCTCGCCCATGCGGCTGTGGGTGACGCGCTCGCCGGGGCCGCCGAGGTCCTCGCAGACGATGAGGGAGCGCGGCGTGGTCGGGGCGAGCTCGCGGGCGACGTCGCCGGGGCCGACGCCGGGCGCGACGACGAGGGCGACCTTGGGGTGCGCGCGGCAGGCGTTGACGACGCGGTTGAGCTGATGCGCCCCGGCGGGGGCGACGACGAGGGCGTCCTCCCAGTTGAGGCCGGCGCGGGCGAAGGCCCGGCTGACGAGGGAGGTGGCGGGCAGCACGTCCGGCTTGAGCCCGTGGCCGCGCAGGGCGCGGACGGCGCCGAAGAAGCCGGGGTCGCCGGCGGCGAGCACGACGGCGGGGCCGGAGCCCTGTTCGAGGTGGAGGTCGAGGGTGTCGAGGAGGGCGTCGTCGGGGGCGGTCACGGCGGTCAGTGTGAGCCTGCCGAGCAGCGCCGCGGGCCCGACGACGAGGGTCGCCTCGCGCAGCCGGTCGACCGCCTGGGCCGACAGTTCGGATCCGTCCCACCCGACCACTGTGATCATGCGCCTCACCGTCCCCTCGTACCCAGAGTGACGGTTCTCCCGGCTTTTCACCACAGGGAGGCGGGGCGCTTCAGGGCAGGTCGGCCGGGATGAGGCTGAACACCACCAGGTCCTGGCCGCCCAGCGCGGCACGTTCGACGCCTTCGCGGACGAACCCGGCCTTCTCCGCGACGCGGAGGGAGGCGGTGTTGGCGGGGGCGGCGCGCAGGCGGAGCCGCTGGAAGCCCCGCTCGGCGAAGAGCCAGCGGGCGACGGCGGCGACGGCCTCGCCGGTGTAGCCGTGGCCGCGGGCCCACGGCGCGGCCATGTAGCCGACCTCGCAGGTCCGGTTGATCCAGTCGACGTCCCTGACGTCCAGGCTGAGCAGGAACCGGCCGGTCGTCCGGTCCGTCGCCGCCCAGGCGGCGCCGTGGCCGCGCAGCCTCGTCCGTTCGGAGGCGGCGACCCACTCGCGGGCGTCGTCCTCGGTGTAGCCGCGCGGGACGCCGGTGCCGGCCTGGGTGAGCGGGTCCGCGCCGGTCGCGGCCAGATCCGGTATGTCCTGCTCGGCGAGCGGCCTGAGCAGGAGGCGTACGGTGCTCAGTTCGGCGCGGGGCAGGGTGTCCGAGGGAAGCCGGGAGTCGCCGCGCAGCAGCCCGAACATGACCAGGTCGTGCGGCCCGTCGTCCTCCAGCACGGCGGCGCGGAGCACGCCTTCCCAGGTGAAGCCCGCTTTCTGGGCGACGCGCAGCGAGGCCAGGTTGTCCAGGTTGGCGGTCAGGTCGATGCGGCGCAGCGCGGTGGTGTCGAACACCCAGCCGGTCAGGCCGCGCAGCGCCTCGGTGGCGTAGCCCCGGCGCCGGTGCAGGGGGTGGACGCCGTAGCCGACCTCGGTGGTGCCCGCGCCCCAGGAGGTCTTGAACAGGCTGATCGCGCCCACGATGCGGCCTTCGGCGTCGGTCATGGCCAGGTGCCTGCCCTGGCCGGAGCGGTGCAGCTCGTGCACGCCGTGGGTGAGCCACTGCCGCACGCCCGACAGGTGGCCGGGGGCGCCGGGCGGCAGGAAGGGGACCCGCGCCTCGACGATCGAGCGGATCCGGCGCTCGTCGTGGGGGCCGAACGACCGGAGCACCAGCCGTTCGGTGGCGATGTCGGCGTCAGCGTCGAACACGCTCGGCAGCGTACACACTGGTGATGTTTGTCCACCAAAGCGGGGGTAGGGGCGCTTTGGGGAGGAGTGACATCTATGGAACGCGGAAGCTCGAAGCACGGTCCTCGCATCGATGAGCATCAGAAGCAGGAGACCGAGGGCCTGGTCCGAGGTGGGGGCACCTCGCACGCCGAGGAGTGGAAGGAGCCCGAGCCCATGCCCGCGCCCGGCGAGGAGGAGTCCGTCCGCAGCTACGCGCCCGGACGCGAGCCGGGAACGGCGGAAGGCATCACCGCCGAAGGGGTGGATGTCCGCAGCGATCTGGCCAAATGGCTCAGTGACACCGATTTCCCGGCGAAGAAGGGCGATCTGCTGCGGCACGCCCGTGAGATGGACGCCCCCGACAAGGTGACGGAGATGCTGCACGCCCTGCCGGAACGCCGCTTCGCCAACATCGCGGAGGTGGCGCGGGCGCTCGGGCTCGGCGTGGAGAAGCGGAGGTGGTGACCGGTGCGGCTCGACTTCATCCGTCCCCTCTATGAGCGCAGCGGGCCGTACGCGTCCGTGTACGTGGGCGCGATCACCGAGCGGGACAGGTCGACGCAGTGGACGAGCCTGCGCGACAAGCTGGAGCAGGCCGGGGTGAACCCGCCCGCGGCGCTGGAGGACGAGGTGCTGCGCCCGGCGCCCGGGCGGGCCGTGTTCTGCGCCGGGGGTGAGGTGGTGCTGGCCGAGACGTTCAGCGGGCAGCCGGTGCCGCTCGCGCACGTCTCGCCGCTGCCGCTGGTCACGCCCATGCTCATGCGGCGCGGCGAGAGCGTGCCGCACCTGCGCGTGATCATCGACCACGCGGGCGCCGAGGTGAGCGTGTACGCCAACGGCTCGCCGCGCACCGCGACCATCGAGGCCGAGTCCTGGCCGTTGCAGAAGACCGCGCAGGGCGGCTGGTCGCAGAAACGCTACGAGCGGGCCGTCGACGAGACCTGGGAGAAGAACGCCACGGCCGTCGCCCACGAGATCGACGAGCAGGTGCGGCGGATCGGCGCGGAGCTGGTCCTGGTCGCGGGCGAGCCGAAGTCGCGCTCGCTGCTCGGCGACCACCTCGGCACCAAGTCGGCCGACCGGATGCTCATGGTCGAGCACGGCCACCGCGGCGACCACGGCGGCTTCGAGCGCGACGTGCAGAGCGCGCTCGACAGCTGGCTGGACCGCAGGCGGGCCGAGCTGCTCAACCGCCACCGCGAGCAGAACGGGCCCACCGGGCTCGCCAGGGTCGCCCAGTCCCTGCGCGACGGCCGGGTGCACGCCCTGCTCCTGCCGGGCGAGCTGCCCGGCCGCGTCTGGACGGGCGAGAGCGCCACGCAGATCTCCACCGACGCCGGCGAGGTGCGCGCCTGGGGCGTGGCCGAGCCGGTCGAGGAGCGCGCCGACTCGGCGCTGGCCAGGGCGGCGGCCATGACGGACGCCGAGCTCTGGTTCTGCGACGACGTGGCGGACGTCGCGGCGGTGCTCAGATACTGACGATCACTTCGAGCGTCCTGGGGCCGTGCACGCCCTCCACCCGGTTGAGCTCGATGTCGCTGGTGGCGGACGGGCCGCTGATCCAGGTGAGCGGGCGGACCGGGTCGAGCCGGGCGACCGCCTCCGGGACGCTCGCCACGACCTGGTCCGCCCGCACCACGCACAGGTGGTAGTCGGGCACCAGCGTCTGGGCGCGGGTGCCCTGGCCGGGTCCCGCGTCCAGCACGATCGTGCCGGTCTCGGCGATCGCCACCGCGCAGCCGGTGACCACACCGTCGGCGCCGCTCAGCTCGGCCCCGCCCGCCGCGCCGCCCGTCCATTCGTCCGGCAGCCCGTCGGGGACGATCATCCGCCTGCCCCGCACCAGCTCCGCGACCTTGGCCGGCACCTCGGCCGCCGGCAGCACGTGCACGACGGCCCGGTAGTCGTCCACCCGCTCGGCGAACAGCCCCACCGGGTCGTCCACCGGGACACTCGTCCGGTAGTCGCGCGGGATCTCCACCTCGGGCGCGTCGCGGACGGCCCGCCTGATCCGGCCGAGGATCTCCTCACGGGCGCTCATGCCGCTCCCACCAGTCTCTGAACGATTCTTCCGGGATCTCGGGCAGATCCCTCGTGTCGGTCCAGGCCGACAGCGGGCCGGGCAGCCTGCGCGGCACCAGCCCGCGTACGCGCGAGGCCAGCCGCTGCGCCTTCGCCAGCCGCGCCTCGTCGCCGAGCACCCAGCCCGCCACCCGCATGCCCGCCCGCTCCGCGGCCCCGTGCGGGGCCTTGGCGCGCAGGTCGACCAGCACCTCGGGGATGTCGATCGCCACCGGGCACACGTCGAAGCACGCGCCGCACAGGCTGGAGGCGTACGGCAGCGAGGCGTCCAGCTCCGAGCCCATGCCGCGCAACTGCGGGGTGAGGATCGCGCCGATGGGCCCCGGATAGACCGACCCGTACGCGTGGCCGCCCGTACGCTCGTAGACCGGGCACACGTTCAGGCAGGCCGAGCAGCGGATGCAGCGCAGCGCCTGACGGCCCACCTCGTCGGCGAGCACGTCCGTGCGCCCGTTGTCGAGCAGCACCAGGTGGAACTCCTGGCCCTCGGTGGCTCCGGTCCACATGCTCGTGTACGGGTTCATCCGCTCGCCGGTCGAGCTGCGGGGCAGCAACTGCAGGAAGATCTCCAGGTCGCGCCAGGAGGGCAGCAGCTTCTCGATGCCGACCACGCTGATCAGCGTCTCGGGCAGCGTCAGGCACATGCGGCCGTTGCCCTCGGACTCCAGCACGACCAGCGTGCCGGTCTCCGCGATCATGAAGTTGGCGCCGGAGATCGCGACCTTGCTCCTGAGGAAGCGCTCGCGCAGGTGAAGCCGGGCGGCCTCGGCCAGCGCGGCGGGCTCGTCGCTCAGGCCGTCGGGCGTCTCGGGCATCCTCTCCAGGAAGATCTCGCGGATCTCTGCCCGGTTGCGGTGGATCGCCGGCACCAGGATGTGGCTCGGGAAGTCGTCGCCGAGCTGCACGATCAGCTCCGCCAGGTCCGTCTCGTACGCCGTGATGCCGTGCTCGGCCAGCGCCTCGTTGAGGCCGATCTCCTGGGTGGCCATCGACTTGACCTTGACGACCTCGCTCTCGCCGGTGGCCTGGACCAGGCCGGTGACGATGCGGTTGGCCTCGGCGGCGTCGCGGGCCCAGTGGACGTGGCCGCCCGCCCGGGTGACCGCCTCCTCCAGCTGGACGAGGTAGCGGTCGAGGTGGCGCAGGGTCTCGTCCTTGACGGCCTTGGCGGCGGCGCGGAGCTCCTTCCAGTCGGGCAGCTCGGCCACGACGCTCGCGCGCTTCCCCCGGATGGTGTGCGTAGCCTTGCGGAGGTTGAAGCGGAGTTGCGAGTTCTGAACCGCCTTTTCGGCATTTTTCGGGAAATTGCCTGGCATGCCGAGGAAAGTGCCGCTCATCCCGTCGCCTCCGTCGTGGCCAGGATCTCGGCGAGGTGCATGACCCGTACGCCCGCCTTCTGCCGGTCGAGCGTGCCGCCGAGGTGCATCAGGCAGGAGTTGTCCGCCGCGCACAGCACCTCGGCGCCGGTGCCGAGCACGTTGCGCACCTTGTCGGCGCCCATGGCGGCGGAGACGGCCGGGTTCTTCACCGCGAACGTGCCGCCGAAGCCGCAGCACTCGTCGGCCGCCGGGAGCGGGACCAGCTCCAGGCCGCGCACGCGGCTCAGGAGCCGGGCCGGGCGGTCGCCCAGGCGCAGGCCGCGGAGGGAGTGGCACGTCGGGTGATATGTCACCCGGTGCGGGAAATATGCGCCGACGTCCTCCACCTTCAGGACGTCCACCAGGAACTCCGACAGCTCGTACACCTTCGGCGCCACCTCCGCGACGGCCGCCGCTCCCCTGCTGCCGGGCCGCACCAGCTTCGGGTACTGCTCGCGGACCATCGCGGCACACGAACCGGAAGGCGCCACCACCGCGTCGTACCCCGAGAACACCTCGGTGAAGTGACGCGCCAGCCGTACGCCGTCCGCGCGGTAGCCGGTGTTGACGTGCATCTGCCCGCAGCAGGTCTGCGCGGCGGGGAAGTCGACCTCGCAGCCCAGCCTGCGCAGGAGCGACACGACGGCCTTGCCGGTGCCGGGGAAGAGCGTGTCGTTCACACACGTGATGAACAGGGCGACTCGCACGCCTCTCCTTCAGGTATGGTCGGACCACAGTATGGTCAGACCATATCCGATGGCATCGGCGGACCGCATCCCCGCCACGCTCCGAGGGGGCCTCGTTGACCGACACCCGCTGGCGTCCCGTCAAGCGGACCCGCACGTTCGAGGACGTGCTCGCGCAGATCGAGCACCGCATCTCCGAGGACGGCCTCACCGCCGGCGACCGGCTCCCCGCCGAGCGGCAGCTCGCCGAGCAGCTCGGGGTCAGCCGGTCGTCGGTACGCGAGGCGATGCGCGTGCTGGAGACGCTCGGCGTCGTGTCCTCCCAGGCCGGCCGGGGCCCCGACGCGGGCGCCGTGCTCGTCTCCCGTCCCGACACCGCACTGACTGACCTGCTCCGGCTGCACCTCGGCCTGGCCGCCCTGGAGCTGCGCGAGGTCGTCGACACCCGGCTGATGATCGAACGCTGGGCCGCCGGCCACGCCGCCACCGCCCGCGCCGACACCTCGGCCCTCACCGCCGCCTACGAAGGGACGGCGGCGGCGCGCACGCCGGAGGAGTTCGTGGAGCACGACACCGCCTTCCACTGCGCGCTCGCCGACGCCTCAGGCAACCGGCTGACCGGGGCCATCATGCGGTCGCTGCGCGACTCCATGCGGCGCTACGCGGTCGAGGCGGTGGAACGGCTGGGCGACACCACGGCGCTCCAGGCCGACCACGCGCGCATCCTCGCCGCCATCACCGGCGGCGACCCCGGCGAGGCCGAGCGGGCGGTCACGGACCACCTCGCCCGCGCCTACCCCTCGCTCTGACGGCGTAAATAGCTGGCGACGTCCGGAACGTCCTGGCTAGTCTCGCCCGGGTGATCCACGAGCACCCCCTGGCCTACCTGCTGGGCATCGAAGGGGCCGCCCTGCTGCGGTCCTTCACCGGCGGGCACGACCGCGCGTTCGTCGAGGCCCGCATCGCCGAGATCCGCAGGCTGCTGGACGACGAGGCGCTGGCCGACGCCGCCGTCGAGGTCGCGCGGGTGGAGTCGGCCGAGGGATACCGGATCTGGTCCGGCACCTACGACGGGCCGAACGGGCTGTTCGACATCGACGAGCCCCTCGTGGCCGGGATCGTCGGCGAGCTGCCGCCGGGCGCCGCCCTGGACGCCGCCTGCGGCACCGGCCGGATGGCGGCGGCCCTCGCCGGGCGCGGCCACCGGGTCATCGGCGTGGACAGCTCGCCGGACATGCTCGCCCTGGCCCGCGAACGGGTGCCGCAGGGCGACTTCCGCCACGGCGAGCTGGACCGGCTGCCGGTGCCCGACGACGCCGTGGACCTCGTGACCTGCTCCCTGGCGCTGACGCACGTGCCGTCGCTCGGGCCCGCGATGGCGGAGTTCGCCCGGGTGCTGCGGCCCGGCGGCCACCTCGTGATCTCCGACATGCACCCCGAGGGGGTCGCGCGCGGCTTCGTCCCCACGGTGCGCCTGCCCGACGGACGGCCCGGGCGGATCGCCACCTACCACCACCCGGTGGGCGACTACCTGCGCGCCGCCCTGGCCGCCGGCCTCCAGCTCCGCGCCTGCGAGGAACCCCGCCTCCCCCCGGCTCCCGCCCCGGCCGAACCCCTCACCACCTCGGAGGCGGTCGCCCGGTGGGACGTCTGGCCCTGGATCCTCACCGCCGTGGTCCCCGAAGCCACCCAGGCCGCCAACACCGACCGCCCCACCATGATCATCTGGCACTTCACCCTCCCTGCCGAAACCCCCGCCTCCACCGACTGACGAGCACTACCGTTTCCGCCGTGCGCACCCCACGGAAGGGCGGTGCCGGCTTGTGGCGGGAAGCGTTCGGGCACTTGGCCGGGGTGCTGCGGTGGTGTCTTTCCGGCCGTACCCGGTCCAGGGTGACCGGGTACGCTCCGGCGCCCGGGTCGCGGTGGGCGGCCCTTCCGGCGGCGGCCCGCCGACTGGGCCGGGGAGGTCGTGCCTCGGGCGGGACGTACGGCGATCAGCTACCGGTGAAGGCGGTCAGGTGGTCGGCGGCCCAGGTGGCGTAGGTGGCCGCGGGGCGGCCCAGGATGCGCGGGACCGTGTCGGTGACGCCCGGCGAGCCGCCGTCCCGGAGCATCGCCCAGCCCGAGGCGGCGAGGTCGGCCAGCACCGGGTCGGCGCCGGCGGCGACCATCTGCTCGCGGGCGGCGGCGGCCGGCACGTCGACGGCCTCCAGGGGGCGGCCGAGCAGCCGTGCCAGGGTCGCGACCTGGTCGGGGACGCTCACCATCGCGGGCCCGGTCAGGTCGTGGGAGCGCCCCTCGTGGCCCGGCGAGGTGAGCGCGGCGACGGCGACCGCCGCCACGTCGCGCGGGTCGACGACGGGGTGCGTGCCGTCGCCGGTGAAGTTCGGGATCGGCGCGCCCGTCCGTACGGCCTCGGCCCAGGCCAGCGAGTTGGACGCGAACCCGGCGGGCCGCAGCAGCGTCCAGGCCAGGCCGCCGGCCGCGACGGCCCGCTCGCCGGGCCGGTGCCAGGCGCCGGGGTCGGCGCCGCCGGTCGCGGCGACGGGGATGGTGGAGAGCTTCACCACCTTCTTGACGCCCGCCGCGCGGGCGGCCTCGACCAGGGCGAGGTCGTGGGCGGGCAGGGCGGGGCCGAACGCGGTGGCGAGGAACGCGGCGGTGACGCCGTCGAAGGCGGCGGCGAGCGAGCGGGGGTCGGCGTAGTCGGCGCGGACGACGCCGGCCCCGGCGGGGGCGCGTGCCGGGTCGCGGACCAGGACGCGGACCGGCTCGCCGCGGCCGGTGAGCAGGCGGGTCACGTGGCCGCCGATGGTGCCCGTGGCACCGGTGATCAGGATCATGGGTTCACCGTGCCGCCGCACCCGCCCGCGACTCTAGGAAGAATCGGCATATGAAGGACGCCGCCTCCGCTCACCTCTCCTTCCACGTCCGCGAGCCCGACACGGCGGCCACGGTGGCCTTCCGCACGGGCACCGACGGCGCGGGCGAGCTGTACGCGCTCGGGCCCCGCACCCGGGCCTCGTGCCTGGAGCCCAAGCTGGTGCCGCACTGCGTGACGGTACGGCTGCGGCCGGGGCGGGCCCGGCCGCTGCTCGGGGTGGCGCTGGACGAGCTCGCCGACCGGGTCGTGCCGCTGCGGGAGCTGTGGGGCGTACGGGCCGACCGGCTGGCGGACGAGCTGGCCGGGCAGGCGGGCGGCGACGGCTGGGAGCGGCGGGCTCGGGAGCGGATCGAGGCGGCGTTCCTGGAACGGCTGGCCGGGCAGCCGCGCGCCGACCTCGACCGCGCGCACCTGGTGGACGCGGCGGCGAGGCTGCTGCCCCGGGCCGGCGTGCGGGCGGTGGCGGGCGAGCTGGGGGTGAGCGAGCGGCATCTGCGTGACGTGTTCACGGCGGGCGTCGGGGTGGCGCCCAAGCGGTTCGCCAGGATCGACCGGGTACGTCGGGTGCTGGGCGAGGTGTGCCGCCGGCCGGCCGCGGCGCTGGCCGCCGACGCGGGCTACTACGACCAGTCGCACATGACCGCCGAGTTCCGCGCGGTGATGGGGGTGCCGCCGAGCGCCTACCGGGCGGGCCGGCTGCCCGCGCCCGCTCCGTGCTCAGCCGCGTGAGTCGGCCACCCGGCACGACGCCCCGGAGCACGCGCGCATCCCGTCGAGCCGGGCGCGCAGCCGCGCCACCAGCCTCGGGTCGGCGTCCGCGGCCAGGTTGTGGAGCTGGTACGGGTCCGTCCGCAGGTCGTACAGCTGCTCCTCCCCCGTCGCATATCTGACGTACGTGTGGCGTTCGGTGCGCAACGCCTGGTAGGGCGGCACCGGGGTCTGCGCGGCCGAGGACCGCTTGGCCGGGCGGGCGAACTCGACCAGCACGTTCCTGCGCCGCGTGGCGGGCCGCTCGCCGCGCAGCAGCGGCGCCAGCGAGCGCCCCTCGGCGAACGGCGGCACCTCGGCCCCGCCGAGCTCGGCGAACGTCGGCGCCAGGTCCACGGTCGCGCCCAGCTCGCTGATCGTCGTCCCGGGGCGCACCCCGGGCCCGCGTACGGCCAGCGGCACCCTGATGGCCTCGTCGAACGGCGTGGTCTTGCCCTGCGCGAGCCGGTGCGTGCCCTGGTGGAAGCCGTTGTCGGAGCCGAAGAACAGGTACGTGTTGTCCAGTTTGCCGCTCTCCTCCAGGGCGGCGACCACGGCGCCGACGAGGTCGTCGACGCCGAGCATGGCGCGCATCCGGTTGCGGTGGCGCCGGTCGACGGCGGCGAGCTCGCGTTCGTCCAGCGGCGGCCGGGAGCGCAGCCAGAGGGGTTCGCGGCTCACGTCCTCCTGGTTGAACGACGGCGGCCGGGGCGCCCTGGCCCAGGCGAAGGCGTCGGTGTGGCGCAGCGCCGGGTTGGCCGGCAGGTGCGGCGCGATGGGGTTGAGGAACAGGAAGAACGGCCCCCGGGAGCCGGTGATGAAGTCGCGCGCCTTGTCGGCCAGCACGTCGGCGAGGTAGTCCTGCTCGCCCCAGCCGTACTCGGCCAGGTCGCCGTTGGCATTGAGCCGGTAGCCGTACTCGTCGTACAGGTTGCGCACCGGGACATGCCATTCGTCCCAGCCCGGCGGCACGTAGTCGTCGGGGGCCGCCCTGTCCGGGTAGTGGTTGAGGTACTTGCCCATGAGCGCGGTGCGATATCCGGCATCGCGCATCCACGTGCCGATGGTGGAACGTTCCCGGCCGAGCTCGTGAAAGCGCTCGAATCCGCCCTCGGGTGGCGTGTTCGTCCAGACGCCGTGGCTGTGGACGTACTGGGATCTGAGGATCGAGGCGCGTGACGGGCAGCACCAGGAGTTCGTCACGAAGAATCGGTCGAACGACGCGCCCTGCTGCACGATATGGCGCGAAATATTGGGAAATTGCGCCAGATTTCCCGCTTCGAGGTCGTCCGCCATGACGAACACGATGTTCGGCCGCGACCCGCCGGAAACGACCACCGGCTCGGCTCCAGGCACTAGGAGGAGCAGGACGCACACCACATGCCGCAGACCCTTGAGCACGAAAGCACTCGTCCCCGGATGATCCCGCATTGACACCCGCCCCCGCGCCACCCGTAAATGGAACTTGATTCGGGAGGCGCCTCATGAAGCTCGGCCTGAACCTCGGCTACTGGCAACGCCACGCCGACGACGCGACCGACTCGGTGCTCGCCGCCGAGCGGCTCGGCTACGACTCGGTGTGGACCGCCGAGGCGTACGGCAGCGACGTGTTCACCCCGCTGGCCTGGTACGGCGCGCGCACCACGCGCATCAAACTGGGCACCTCGATCGCCCAGATGTCAGCCCGGCCGCCGGTCACCACCGCCATGACCGCGATGACGCTCGACCACCTCACCGGCGGACGCCTGCTGCTCGGCATCGGCGCCTCCGGCCCCCAGGTCGTCGAGGGCTGGTACGGCCAGCCGTTCGCCAAGCCGCTGGCCAGGACCCGCGAGTACGTCGACATCATGCGCCAGGTGTGGCGCCGCGAGCACCCGGTCACCTCCGGCGGCCCCCACTACCCGCTCCCCCTGCCGGGCGGCCTCGGCAAACCGCTCAAGCCCATCACCCACCCGCTGCGCCCCGACATCCCCGTCTACCTGGGCGCCGAAGGCCCCAAGAACGTCGCCCTGGCCGCCGAACTCGGCCAGGGCTGGCTCCCGCTGTTCGCCCTGCCCGGCAAGATCGAGGAGATGTACGGCCCGGCCCTCGCCGGCCGCGACCCGGGCTTCGACATCGCCGCCATGGTCATGGTCGTCATCTCCGACGACGTCCGGTCCGCCCTGGACGGGGTCAAGATGATGCTCACCCTCTACATCGGCGGCATGGGCGCCAAACAGCGCAACTTCCACGCCGACATCATCGGCCGCATGGGCTACGCCGAGGCCGCCGAGCGCATCCAGGCGCTCTACCTCGCCGGGCGCAAGGACGAGGCGTTCCGCGCCATCCCCGACGAACTCGCCGACGGCATCTCCCTGGTCGGGCCGCCGGGCCGCATCAAGGAACGCCTGGAACCCTGGCACAAGTCCCCCGTCACGACCCTGCTGGTCATGGGCCCCCGCGACGAGCCCTCCCTCCGCCTCACCCGCGACCTCGTCCTGAGCTGACCCCGCCAACCCGAGCCCTCCCGGCACGGAGACCCGCCCGCCTGCCGCAGGCCGGCCCCGGGAGGCGCCGGCCCGGAAGGGACGTCAGCCAAGGGCGGCCAGGAGTTCCTGTTCGCGGGCGGCGCTGAGACCGGCTCGGCGCTCGCGGTCGAGGCCCTGCTCGCGCTCCCAGCTCAGGATGTCGGCCAGCAGCTCGGCGCGCGGCCGGTGGCTGAGCCCGGCGGCGCGCGCGGCCGCCCCGGTGCGGGCCGACCAGCCCTCCCAGCCCGGCTCCGGCAGCCACATCGGCAGCGACTCAGGCCCCATGTACTGGCCCACGCCGTTGGCCACCAGCCAGTCGGAGCTCGCGGTGACGACCGGACCGGTGTGGCCGCCGACCGTACGGGCCAGCTCGATCCACTCCCCGAACGGCACCGTCGGCCCCACGGCGTCGAACGTGCCCGTGCCGCCCTTCTCGGCCGAGTCCAGCAGCCACGCGCTCAGGTCACGCACATCCACGGCCTGCGTCGGGCTGTCCGGTTCGTCCGGGACCAGCATCGGGCCGAGCGGGTCGCGGGCCGCCCGCGCCACCCAGTAGCCGGAGCGCCCGCTGTGGTCGCCCGGCCCGCCGATGAGCCCCGCCCGGGCGACCAGCAGCCGGTCCCCGGCAGCCGCCGCCGACGCCTGCTCGCAGGCGACCTTCGCCTCACCGTAGAGCTCACGGTCCACCTCGTCCCGGTCGGTGGGCGCGAGCAGCTCCGCCGACTCGTCCGCGCCCGGGGAGGCGTGAGAGGCGTACGCGTTGACGGAGGAGACGTACGTCCAGTGCCGCGCCCGCCCGGCCAGCGCGTCCAGCGCCCCGCGCACGAAGCCCGGCTGCCACGACACCTCGACCACCGCGTCCCAGTCACGCCCGGCCAGCCGCTCGTACGCCGCGGGGTCACGCCGGTCGGCGGCCACCAGCGTCGCCCCGTCGGCCACCTGCCCGCTCTCGCCGCGCGCCAGGCACGTCACCCGGTGCCCGCGTTCGATCGCCTGCCGCGACAGCTCCCGCCCCACCCAGGCGGTCCCGCCCAGTACCAAGATCTCCATTCCGCCATCCAAACACCCCACCCACCCCAAACCCACCCAGATTCGCCCACAGCGCACCCACGCACCACCCCGGCCCACCCCCGCAACGCCCTCACGACGGCACCCCCCTTACGGAGCCGGCGGCGACCTCGCAGCGCCGAGCGGCCCACACCGCGAGCGGCCGGTCCGCCACCCCGGGGCCGACCGGGTGGGACAGCCGGGGGCGCGCGCCACTCTCCGGAGGCCGAAGACCGGGGGTGGCGGAGGAGCCGCCCGCCCGCTCGGCGGTCGGGAGCGGGCGGGGCCGCCGATCTGCTCGGCGGCCGGGGGCGGCGGTCCTTCCCAAGGGGCAACCCCGGTCCGACGTCCCGTGAAGGTCAGTCGGGGCGGGGGGCGGGGTCGGTGGTGACCGCGCGGAGGAGGGGGCGGCTGAGGGCGCCGGCGGCGAGGACGCCGGCGAAGCCGAGCCCGACGCACACCAGCAGCATGATCAGCCCATTGGCGTTCGGCGCGCCGAACATGAACGGCGTGGCGCAGAAGGCCCCGACCAGGATGGAGCCGCCGCCCATGACGGTGAGCGGGATGAGCGTCTCGGCCCGCCGGGCCCGGTCGAGCACGGCGAGGGGGGTGCCCGCGAGCCTGAGCAGCCCGTACGTCTGCCGCCGGTCCAGGATGGAGGAGGCGGCGGTGATGCCGGCGCTCGCGATGGCGACGAGGAAGGACACCGACAGCACGACGACGGTGCCGACGCCGATGTCGGCGAGGAGCTGGGCGCCGGTGTGGTCGTCGTCGGCCCCGGTGGTGGCGGTGCGACCGGGGACGAGGCCGGCGAGCGCGGTGCGGCCGCGGTCAAGAGTGGCGGGGTCGTCGCGGTCGGCCACGGTGACGGCGACGACGTCGTCGGACTGCTTGACGGTGGCGGTGACGCCGGCTTCGCGGAGCCGGTCGCGGGCGTGTTCGGCGACGGTGGCGGACGAGCCTTCGGGGACGAGGACGCGGAGCTGGCCTGGGACGGCGTCGCTGGTGAGCACGCCGGGGCTGAGCAGGGCGAGGAACCCGGCGACGAACCCGGTGAGCGCGACGCCGCTGACGGTGCGCCAGGCCGAGCGGGGGTCGTCGACGAGCCGCCGTCCGGCCAGCAGCCGGGCGGGCCCGCGGGCGCCGCGGGCGGTGATGCGGCCGATGAGGGCGACGACCCACGGCCCGACCAGGTTGACGGACAGGAACGCGAGCCCGATCGCCGCCACGATGATCGCGATGCCGGTGTCACGCCCCATCAGAGGGAACGCGGCGAGCGCGGCGAGCAGGACGAGGACGCGCAGGAAGCGCATGGCGGGCGGCGTCTCGCGTTTGGCGACGCCGAGCGGGCTGACCACGACGCGGCGCAGCCCGGCGACGGCGGACAGGCCGACCAGCAGGGGCACGGCGACGACGGTGGCGGCGAGCACGGGCGGGTCGGGCCACAGGTCTGCGGCGAACCAGGGGCCGCCGCTCATGCGGATGCCGGTCAGCAGCGGCAGGGCGAGGGCGTAGGCGACGGTGCCGGTGAGCACGCCGGCGAACGCGACGATGACGGCTTCGGCGACGGTCATGCCGACGACCTGGCCGGGGGTCGCGCCGACGAGCCGGAGGGCGGCGAGCCGCTGGTCGCGTCTGGCGACGGTGAGCCGGGCGGCGGCCCCGCCGAAGACGAGCAGCGGCACCACCATGAGCACGCTGCCGATGAGCGCGAGGATGCGGTAGCCCTGGGAGTCCATGGACGGCTCCCCGGCGAGGTCGGCGACGCGTACGGGGGCGTCGTCGGCGCCGCGTGGCGCGGTCATGACGGGCGCGTCGGGGCGCTGGCCGACGACGGCGACCAGCTCTTCGGGGTGGACGAGGGCTTCCTCGCCGAGCACGCCGGTCATGGCGGGGAAGCGCCCGGCGAGCTGCGCGGCGGGCAGTTGCTTGGCCAGGGCGGCGAGCGCGGGCGAGAAGTACGCCTCGCCGGGCGCGGGGAAGCGCGGCATGCCGGGCGGGACGGGCGGGGAGCTGCCGAGGGCGGCGAGGTCGACGATGACGATCTGCCGGTCGCGTACGTAGTCGAGCCGGGTGCCTTCGACGGCGACGGCCCGCTGCCCCTGGGCGGCGGGGACCGGGTTGCGCCAGGCGCCGCGCTCGCCCCTGTCCTCGAAGGCGAAGTTGGCGGTGACGGCGAACAGCAGCAGCGCCGTGGAGACCGCCACGGCGCCGAGGGTGAGCCAGGTGCCGAGCAGGCCGCGGCGGCCGCCGCCTTTGAGCAGCCGCCAGGTGAGTTCGAGGTTCACGCCGGGACCCCGCCAGCGAGGAGCTTGCCGTCGCGGACCTCGACGGTGCGGTCGCACCAGGCGGCCACGTTCGGGTCGTGGGTGACGACGATCAGGGAGGCCCCGTTGGCGCGGGTCGCCTCGACGAGCAGGCGCATCGTGTCGTGGCCGGTGCTCTGGTCGAGCGCGCCGGTGGGCTCGTCGGCGAACACGACGGCGGGCTTGGTGACGAGGGCGCGGGCGATCGCCACGCGCTGGGCCTGGCCCCCGGACAGCTCGCCGGGCCGCCGCGTCTCCATGCCCTGGAGCCCGAGGGGCCCGAACCACTCGCGTGCCTGGCGGACGGCCTGGGCCCTGGCGACGCCGCCGAGCATGAGCGGGAGCGCGACGTTCTCCTCGGCGGGCAGCTCCGGCAGGAGCTGGCCGAACTGGAACACGAACCCGAACCGGGTGCGGCGCAGGGCGCTGCGCTCGCGCTCGCCCATGGCGTCGATGCGCTGCCCGAGCAGGTGCACCTCGCCGTCGTCCGGCTTCATGATCCCGGCCAGGCAGTGGAGCAGGGTGGACTTGCCGGAGCCGCTCGGCCCCATGATCGCCACCGCTTCGGCGGCCCGTACGGTGATGTCCACGCCACCGAGGGCGACTGTCTGCCCGAACCTCTTGGTCAGGGCCAATCCCGCAAGCACGTCGTTCATGCGGGCAAGCCTCCCGCCGGGGCGGGGTGCGGCGGATCGGCCTTGTGACCGGTTGCGCCTCGGCCGAACGGCTGATCCTAGAGTTGGGCCGTGACTATTCGGGTACTCATCGCCGACGACCAGCAGCTCGTGCGCACCGGCTTCCAGATGATCCTGGACGCCCAACCGGACATGGAGGTCGTCGCCGCGGTGGCCGACGGCGCCGACGCGGTCGCGGAGGCCAGGCGGCTCAGGCCGGACGTGTGCCTGCTCGACATCCGGATGCCGAGGCTCGACGGGCTGGAGGCGACCCGGGCGCTGGCCGGCCCGGGGGTGGAGAGCCCGCTGCGGGTGGTCATCGTCACCACGTTCGACCTGGACGAGTACGTGTACGGGGCGCTGCGGGCGGGGGCGACCGGGTTCCTGCTGAAGGACAGCGGGCCGACGCTGCTGGTGGAGGCGGTCAGGGCGGCGGCGAGCGGGGAGTCGCTGGTGTCGCCGTCGGTGACCGTGCGGCTGCTGCGGCATCTGGCGCAGCCGCAGCGCCGGGCCGCGCCGCTGCCCGAGCCGCTGACCGACCGGGAGCTCGACGTGGTGCGGCTGATCGCGCGGGGGCGGACCAACCAGGAGGTGGCCGCCGAGCTGTTCGTGTCGCTGTCGACGGTCAAGACGCACCTGGGCAGCATCTTCGCCAAACTCGGCGCTCGGAACCGGGTGGAAATCGCGGCTTGGGCGTGGGAATCGGGGGTCGTGAGCTGATTAACCGAGGTGCCCGCGGGATAGAAGTGAAGGCAGAACCTCAGCGCATGGCCCGGGGGGAGAACATCGTGCGCTTTGCCCAGGCACCGCCCGTCAAAGCGGCCAATGCCGTCTACCTCACGCTTGCCGCGCAGGTCGTCTCCTTGAGCGCTCTGGTCGTCTTCGAGCAGGTGCGCGGGCGCAGCCTCGCCGCCCAGCTCGCCGCGTACGGGGGCCGCCCGCAGGGGGCCGACGCCGAGGCCGTGGTCGGGGCGGTGACGGCGTTCGCGGTGCTGATGATGCTGGCCACGGGCGCGACCGTGGCGGCCGGGGCCGCCTACGTCACCTGGCTGGTGCGCGCCCGGCAGGTCAACGACCCGGCGGCGACGACCGGGCCGGTGGCTGCCGCGTGGCTGATCCCCGGCGTCAACCTGCTGGCCCCGGCGATGCTGGTGCACGAGGTGTGGCAGGGCGCCCGCCCGCCCGAGGGCGAGCGGTGGCGCTGGCTGGCGCTCGTGTCGGGCTGGTGGCTGAGCTGGCTGACGGCGCTGGCCCTGATCACGATCGTGCTGCCGCTGGACGCCGCCGAGGGCGACCTGACCGGCCTCGGCGTCCCGCAGCTCGCCTGCGCCGCGCTGGCCGCGCTGCTGTGCGCGGCCACCGTACGGCGGATCACCCGGGTCCAGCAGTCGGCCTGCGCGGAGCGTGAGGCTCCCGAGCCGGTGGCGGCGCTGGCGCCGTTCACGCCGCCGGGGCTCGGCAGCGCCACCTAGGAGCCTTCGGCGATCTTCTGCAGCTTGTCGAGGGTCGCGCGGGGGTCGCCGGTGGGGGCGAGGGCGTTGCCCAGGTCGGCCGCCATGGTGCCGCGCAGCTCGGCCCAGACCGGCTGCGACGTCGGGTCGAAGCGGGCCTTGGCCACCATGTCGACGTAGGGGCTGACCTTGGGGTCCTTCCGCATGGCCTCGGTGGCGGAGGCGGTGGTCGGCAGCAGGCCCTCGACCTTCAGATACTTGGTGTAGTTGTCGACCTGGTAGAAGTAGTCGAGGAACTCGCGGACGAGCTGCTGGTTGCCGTCCTTCTTGAAGGCCATCAGATAGTCCTGGATGCCGTGCGTGGCGGGCTCGGCGCCGTGGTTGGTGGGGTGCGTGGTGGCGCCGTAGTCGATCTTCGCCTGGTCGACCTGCTCCAGGAAGGCGCGGGTGCCGAAGGAGGCGTAGACCATGCCGACCTTGCCCTGGGCGAACAGCGGCCAGGTGCCGTCGGGCCGGTTGGTCTGGCCGGGGTTCGGCTGGGTGTAGCCCTCCTGCGCGAGCGACTTGAGGAACTGCAGCGCCTCGACGCTGCGCTCGCCGTTGACGGTCCACTTGCCGTCGGTGCGCCAGTCGCCGCCGTTGGCGCGCACCCAGGTGCCGAGCTCGTAGTCGCCGGCCTCGGCGCCGAGCGCCAGCGCGTAGGGCACGTAGCCGCCGGGCAGCGCCTTGATCGCCTTCGCGGCGGCGCGGAACTCGTCCCAGGTGGCCGGGGGCTTGTCGTAGCCGGCCTCCTTGAGGATCTTCTTGTTGTAGTACATGCCGTTGACGGTGGCGACGAACGGCAGTCCGTACTGGGCGCCGTCGTAGGAGGCGTTCTCGGCGAAGGACGGCAGGAAGTCCGACAGCACCTCCTTGGAGACGACCTCGTCGGCGCGGTAGAGCAGCCCGGCCTCGGCGTAGTCGGCGAAGACGTTGATGTTGAGCACGTCGGGGAACTGCTTGGTCTGCACCATGGTGTTGACCTGGCTCTGCAGGTTGCCCCAGTCGATGACCTGGAGGTCGACGTTCTTGCCGGGGTGCGCGGTCTCGAAGGACTTGATCAGCTCGTCCCAGTAGGGCCGGGTGCCCTCGGTGTACTGCGCGACGACCAGTTTGATCGACTGCTGGTCGCCGCCGCCACCGCCCGAGCCGCCGCCGCACGCCGCCGTCGTGAGGACGAGGCCGGCCAGCGCGGCCAGGGCGCCAAGTCGTGATCTTCTTCTGGTCATGTCACGCCAGTCCTTCTCTAGTCACTTGGTGCTGCCTGCGGTCAGGCCGCTCACCAGATGCTTCTCGATGAGCGCGAAGAGGATCACCGCGGGCACGATCGCCATGAGGGCCGCGGCGAACAGGTACTGATAGTTGGTCTCGTACAGGCCGATGAACTGCTGGACGCCGACGGTGAGCGGCACGCGGCCGGTGGCCGGGTCGTTGAAGAGGGTCAGCGCGATGACGAACTCGTTCCACACCTGGATGAACGTGAAGATCATCACGGTGACGAGGCCGGGGGCGGCCAGCGGGAGGATCATCCGCACCATGATCCGGAACCGGCCGAGGCCGTCCATCATCGCCGCCTCGTCGATCTCCACGGGGATCGAGCTGAAGTGCGCGTGCAGGATCCACACGGCGAAGGCCAGGTTGAACGCGGAGTTGATGGCGATGATCACGCCGTAGCTGTTGATCCCGTCGACGAACAGCGCCTGCTGGTAGAGGCCGATGAGCAGCGCGACCGCGGGGAACATCTGCGTCACGAGGATCACGCCGAGGAACGCCGTACGCCCCCGGAACCTGGAGCGTGCCAGCACGTACGCGGCCGGCGCGGCGACCACGAGCACGAGCGCGGTGGAGACGAGTGCGACGGTCAGGCTGACGCGGAAGTAGTCGGCCAGCGGGATCTTGTTCCACACGTCGGCGTAGTTGGACCAGGCCCAGGTCCCGGGCAGGTAGTCGGCGGGGACGGCGAACAGCTCGGCGTCGGTCTTGAGCGAGCCCGACAGCATCGCGGCGTAGGGCGCGAGGAAGAACAGCGCCACGGCGAACCCCACGACCGGCAGGACGACGGGCCGCACGCGCCGCCAGGCCCGGCCGGCCCGGACCAGCGCGGGACTGCTCCGCCTGATCCGCGCGGGACGCGCCACGGCGACGGCCGCCGCAGTGGACGCAGCTGTGGACGGAGCTGCGACCTTCGTGGAGCGCTCCTCGGTCGTCGCGGGGTTGCGGTGGGGCCGCAGCACCAGCACGAAGAGCAGGATGAGCAGCAGCAGGAAGACGACGTTGAGCACGCCGAGCGCCGCCGCCTCGCCGGAGTCGAGCTGGGCGGTGAACGCGATCTTGTACAGCCAGGTGACGGTGGTGTCGGCGTGGTTGCCCGACGTCTTGCCCATGATCACCCAGATCACGGTGAACGCGTTGAAGACGTGCAGCATGTTGAGGATCAGCGCGATCATCAGCGACGGCCGCAGGATCGGCAGCGTCACCCGGCGCCAGGTCGCCCACGCCCCGGCCCCGTCGATCTTCGCGGCCTCCAGCACGTCGTGCGGCACCGTCTGCAGTCCCGACAGCAGCACGTACGTGGTGAACGGCATCGAGGTGATGATGCCGACCGCCATGACGGAGTAGAGGGCGGTGGCGGGGTCCTTGTACCAGTCGACCGGGGCGGAGATGATCGACAGGTCCATGAGCAGCCGGTTGAGCAGCCCGTTGCCGCCCTCGTAGATGAAGCGCCACACGGTCGCGGTCATCACCAGCGAGGTCGCCCAGGGCACCAGCAGCGCGAGCCGGACGAACCTGCGGCCGAAGAACTCCTTGGACAGGAACTGCGCCAGCCCGAGCGAGAGCAGCACGGTCAGGCCGACGACGATGACCAGCCACAGCAGCGTGTTGCCGACGACGGTGCCGAGCGCGTCCTCGGCCAGGAGCCTGGCGTAGTTGTCGAACCCGGCGAAGCCCCTGACCAGCCCGATCCGGCTGATGTCCAGGAAGGACATGTAGACCATGTAGAGGGCCGGGAAGAGGACGACGCACGCGATGAGGACCGTGCTCGGGGTGAGCCAGCGCCAGGGGACGGTGCGATGCCACAGGTCGGCCGTTCGCTGCATCAGGCCGGCGCCCTCGGTGCGGCTCCTCATCTCACAGGACCTTTCGTCGACAGTGGGCGCAATGGTGTTCCACCATTTTGAGCAATGTCAAGCGATTGGCCGCAAATTCAAGCATCTTCAAGCAATGCCGCGCATGTACCGCTCACTGCCGCGAATCGGGCGCCAGGCATCGAACATGCCTGGTCAGCCCGCTCGTCAGGTCGTCAGGCCGAACGTCTGCCGGTGCAGCCGCTCCAGGGCGATGACCACGGCGCCGCGCAGCACCGGGTCGCCCTCCACGGTGCCGGCGGCGACCTGGGTGGGCAGCGGGGTGGCCTCCCGGAGCCGCTCCTCCACCCGGGCGGCCAGCGCGGGCCCGCCCGCCCGGCCGACCTCGCCGGCCAGCACCACGAAGCCGGGGTCGAGGACGGCGCAGACGCCCTGGGCGGCGACCGTGACCCGCTCGGCCAGCTCGTCCAGGAACCGCGGGGTGGCCTGCCGCACGGCCTCGACCGCGTCGCCGGCGGGCAGCCCGTGCCGCGCGGCCAGCGCACGGACGGCAGGCCCGTCGACGAGCTGGTTCAGCCTGCCGCCGCCGACGCCGGTCGGGGCGTAGGCGAGCTCGCCCGCCCCGCCGGACCTGCCCCGGTGCAGGCGGCCGTCCAGGATCACCGCCCCGCCGAGCCCCTCGCCGAGCGACAGCAGCGCGAACGTGTCGTGCCCGCGGGCCGCGCCCAGCCGGTGCTCGGCCAGGCCGACCAGGTTGACCTCGTTCTCCACCAGGACGGGCACGCCGAGCCGGGCACGCAGGCCGGGCAGCAGATTGGAGTGCCAGGTGGGCAGCGCCTGGATGTAGGCGACGTCGCCGCTGACCGGGTCCACCACGCCGAGCGTGCCGATGACGACGCCGTCGAGGCCGCCGATCCGGGCGTCGGCCAGCGCCGCCGTGATGGCGTCGTAGACGAGCCTGTCGGGCTCGGCGGCCGGGTCCTGGGGCAGCTCGGCGGTGCCGAGCTGGTGTCCGGTGACGTCGTTGACCGAGACGAGGATGCGGTCGGGGCGCACCTCCACGCCCGCCACGTGCGCCCGGTCGGCGACCACGCCGTAGAGCAGCGCGTTGGGGCCGCGCCTGCGGGTCTGCGCCTGACCGGCCTGGGAGATCAGGCCCGACTCCACCATGCGGTCGACCAGCTCGGCGACCGTCGCCCTGGACAGGCCCGTGCGCTGCTGCAGCTCCGCCCGGGACAGCGGGCCGTGGGACAGCAGCACCTCGTACGCCATCCGGTCGTTGATCAGTCGCGCGGTGTGCGGGGAGGCGGTGTGCATGGCGACTGTGTATCACACGGCCTCTTTCTTTCTGGATCCCATCCTGTTAATTTGCCGGGTATGCCCCTGTCGCTGTTCTTCTTCCTGGACGGCGTCGTCTTCGCCACCTGGGTGGTGCGCATCCCCTCCATCAAGGACCACCTGGGCGTCACCACCGGCGGCCTCGGCGTCGCGCTCATGTGCATGTCCATCGGCACCGGCCTGGCCATGACCGTGAGCGGGCGGCTGTGCGCGCGGTTCGGCACCCGGCCGGTCGTCCTGGCCGCGATCACCATGCTCAGCCTGGCCGTGCCGCTGATCGCGCTGCCCGGCACGATCGTGGCGCTGTGCGTGACGCTCGCGGGCACCGGGCTCTGCTACGGGGTGCTCAACATCGGGCTGAACAGCGCCGCCGTCGAGGCCGAACAGGCCACGGAACGGCCGGTCATGTCGATGCTGCACGGGCTGTGGAGCGCGGGCGGCCTCGCGGGGGCGCTGCTCGGCGGCCTGCTGGCCACCCTGCTCACCACCCTGCAGCACTTCCTGCTGGTGTCGGCCCTCGTCCTCACCTGCACCGCCGTGCTCGCCCGGCCGCTGCTGCGCGGGCGGCTGCCCGCCGTGCGGCCCGCGCGGGGCGGGCGCGGCGGGTTCGGCCTGGCCCTGGCCCTGTGCGGGGCGCTGGCCGGGTGCGCGGCCTTCGGCGAGGGCGCCGTGGCCGACTGGAGCGTGCTCCACCTGCGCGACGACCTGCACGCGGAGGCGAGCCTGGCGGCCTTCGGCTTCTCGGCCTACTCCGTGGCGATCGCGTTCGCCCGGCTGACGGGCAGCCACCTGGTGCGCCGGCACGGCCCGACGGCCGTGCTCGTCACCGGCGCGCTGCTGGCGCTGGGCGGCATCCTCGCCGCCTCCTGGACGGGCTCGGTCGCGGTGGCGTTCGCCGGGTTCGTCGCGGTCGGGCTCGGGCTGGCGAACGTGTTCCCGCTGGCCATCGCGCAGGCCGGGGCGCTCGGCGGGCCCTCGGGCGTGAGCCTGGCCTCCACCATCGGGCACACGGGGATGCTCGGCGGGCCGCCGCTGATCGGCTTCCTCGCCGAGCAGATCGGGCTGGCGGGCGCGCTCAGCGCCGTCGCCGTCACCTCGGGCGCCATCGTGCCCCTCGCTCTCTATTTCCGCACCGGAAGCTCACGAAAGGCACTGACATGACCGATCCGTACCGGACATTGCTGCCCGCTCCCCGTCGTGCGGCCGGCTCCGGGGGCACGTTCGCCCTCGGCGCCGTGCACGGCGAGCCCGCTTTGGTCGAGGCGGTCCAGTCGCTGCTCGGGCCGCTGCCCGTGGCCGCCGGGCCCGAGGGCGCGCTGTCCGTGCGCCTGGAGGCGGGCCGGCCCGAGTCCTACCGGCTGCGCGTCTCGGCCGGCGGCGCCGAGATCGTGGCCGCGGACCTCGCCGGGGTACGGCACGCCGTGCAGACGCTCAGGCAGTTGCGCGGCCCTGACGCGTACCGGGTCGCCGGGCGGGCGGGCGGCGTGGTGCCGTGCGGCGAGGTCGAGGACGAGCCCGCGCTGGGCTGGCGCGGCGGCATGCTGGACGTCGCCCGGCATTTCATGACCAAGCACACGTTGCTGCGCTATGTCGACCTGCTGGCCATGCACCGGATGAACCGCCTCCACCTGCACCTGACCGACGACCAGGGCTGGCGCATCGAGAGCAGGAAATATCCGGAGATCAACAGGCTGGCCACACACCGCCCCGAGACCATGTCCGGCCACCACCACGGGCCGACGACCTTCGACGGCACCCCGCACGGCGGCTACTACACCCTCGACGACCTGGCCGAGGTGGCCGCCTACGCCGCCGAGCGCGGGATCGTCGTCGTCCCCGAGATCGATCTGCCCGGCCACGCCTCCGCGCTGCTGACCGCCTTCCCCGAGCTGGGCACCGGCACCCGCGAGGTGCTGCGCGGCTGGGGCATCTCGGCCGGGGTCCTCAAGCCGGTCCCCGCCGCGGTCAAGCTGGTGTGCGAGCTCCTCGACGAGCTGCTCACCGCCATCGACACCCCGTACGTGCACCTGGGCGGCGACGAGTGCGTCACCTCCGACTGGCCGGGCGACCCGGAGGTGGCCGCGCACATGGCGGCGATCGGCGCCAGGACGCCGGGCGACCTGCACGGCTGGTTCCTGCGCGAGGTCGGCGCCTACCTGGCCGGGCGCGGCAAGCGCATGGTGGTGTGGGACGAGGCGTTCCAGACGGGCGGCGTGCTGCCCGACACGATCGTGATGTGCTGGCGCGGCGACGCCATCTCCCGGGAGGCCGCCGCCGCCGGGCACGACGTGGTCCGCGCGTCCACGTACCCGACCTACCTCGACTACGACCAGTCCGACCGGCCCGACGAGCCGCTGGCCATCGGCGGACCGATCACGCTGGAGGACGCGGCGGCGTTCGCGCCGCTGCCCGCGTCGTGGACGGACGAGGAGCGGGCCAGGGTGCTCGGCGGGCAGTTCCAGGCGTGGAGCGAGTACATCCCGCACGAGCGGCACCTGGACTACATGGTGTTCCCCCGGGCCTGCGCCATCGCCGAGGCGGTCTGGTCCGGCGCGCCGGTCGGCTACGCGTCGCTGGTCGAGCGGCTGAGCGGGGGGCATCTGGCCCGGCTGGACGCGGCGGGCTGCGAGTACCGGCCGCTGGAGGGGCCGCGACCCTGGCAGATGGGCGGCACCGGGGCGCGTGCCCACTCCTCGGAGGTGCGCACCACCCGGGAGCACTGGCAGGAGTGGGCCGCCCGGCTGCCCGACTCCGGCGTGGTCGCGGAGCCCACCGCCCACAGCGCCTGAGCACCGCACCCGCCTGAGCACCACCCGCGCTTGAACGCGACGCCGCCCACCCCGGAGGAGACCGGGGTGGGCGGCGGGGGCGCGGCTATCGGAGCCAGGGAGTGCGGCGCACGACCGGCAGCCCGCCCAGGCCGAACGTGGTCCCGGCGTCGGCCAGCGCCAGCCCGGCCAGCACGACGGCGTAGATCAGGTGGTCGTCCAGGAACGGGTTGGTGGCCAGCGGCAGCGCCGCCGCCCACATCAGCACGAGCAGCAGGCCGCCGGTGACCGCGGCGACCCGCAGCCCGACGCCCAGCACGAGCGCGCCGCCGATCCCGAGCAGACCGGCCATGAACAGCCAGTCGACCCACGCCTGACCGGCAAGGCCGGCGAAGAAGCCGCCGAGCGCGTTCTCCCCGGCCCCCTTCAGGAACCCGGTCGTCGGGCTCCCTCCCGCGATCCACGCCTTGTCCGCTGGGGTGGCGAGCCCCCAGCCGAACGTCTTGTCCAGGAAGGCCCAGAGGAAGATCCAGCCGAGCGCGATCCGGGCGACCGCCCAGACGTGGTCGGCCGGGCGGCGGGCGCCGGCGGTGACGGTGTGACGCCTGACGGGCTGCTGCACATGGACGGCCATGACGGGCACCTCTCTGCGTGGATCGCTGTCGTCACGTCCCATCACATCGGCTCCGGCCCGCGCCCGGCAGTGCCGCAAGGCCCGCCGTCGAAGGACTTCGGTCCCTGTTGGACCTCGGTCCCCGTTCACGCCGCCGTGGGCCCGGAGCTGCCCGGGCTGGTGTGCCAGAGGCGACGCGGCGGCTCGGTGATCGCCGGGCCGAGGTCGGAGTAGGGCGACAGCCTGAACCCGTTGGCGTACTCGATCGCCCGCCCGCCGACGCCGCCCCGCTCCTCCGGGGTCTCGGCGATGATCGCCCGGACCGCGTCGAGCCCGCGCGAGCGCCAGACGGCGTCGAGGTCCACCAGGTTCCAGCAGTCGACCGCGCGCATGGAGACGGCCCGGGCGCCGGTGCGCCTGACCACCCCCCGCACGACCATGAGCCACGACCCGAACACCGTCGAGGCGCACCTGCCCTGCACCGACTCGAAGAAGGTCAGGTCGACCGGCCCCGTCGAGTCGTCCAGCGTGACGAAGACGATGCGCTGGCCGGAGCGGATGGCGGGCGTCTGGGTGGCGACCTTGACCCCCGCCACCAGCACCTCGGCGCCGTTGCGCAGCGTGAGCAGGTCCTTGGCGCGCACCACGCCGAGGCCGTCGAGCAGCTCGTCGTGGAAGCTGATGACGTGGCGGCTGACGTCCATGCCGAGGATCTCCAGCTCGGCCTCGACCATCTCCGTCTCGGTCATCTCGGGCAGTTCGCCGGGCGGGATGTGCTCGGCGAACCCGAGCGGGAGCTGCACGGCGGCCAGGTGGCGTTCGGGGGCGGCCTGGCGGGGCGTGTAGCGCTTGGTGGCGCGCGGCCCGGACCGCACGCCGTGGGCCGAGGTCCGCTCCAGCACGCCGACCTGGGCGATCAGGTCGCGCCTGGTGAGCTCGCCGGGCTTCCAGCGGGGGCCGCCGGGGCGCAGGCCGTGCAGCGCGTCCAGGCCGCCGACCTGGACGATCCGCTCCAGCGTCGGCCTGGACGGGCGGGCCCGGTCCCAGAAGTCGGCGAGCGAGGTGTACGGCTGGCCCTCGACCATGCGCGCCACCTCGGCCTCGCTCACCCCCTTGACCGCCGAGAACGGCACGCGCAGCGCGTAGCCCTTGCCGATCTCCTCGATCCTGAAGTCGCGCCGCCGCCGGGGCGGCTCGTCGCTCCCGGCCAGGTCGGCGGGGTCGACGCGGAGCTGGAGTCGTTCGACCCGCCAGTCCTTGGCCGACTTGTTCACGTCCAGCGGCAGGATCCGCACCCCGCACTGGCGCGCCTCGTCGATGAGGACGCGCGGCGGGTACATGCCGGGGTCGTGCGTCAGCACCCCGGCGAAGAACGCGGCGGCGTGGTGCCGTTTGAGCCAGGCCGACTGGTAGGTGGGCAGCGCGAACGCCGCCGCGTGCGCCTTGCAGAACCCGAACCCGCCGAACGCGTCGAGCACCTTCCAGGCGCGTTCCACGGCGCCGTCGTCGAACCCGTTCGCCTTGGCCAGCGGCACGAAGTGGCGGCGCACCCGGTCGCGGCCCTCGGGCGTGCCGAGCGTGCGCCGCAGCGCCTCGGCGTAGGACAGGTCCCTGCCCGTCATCACCTGGATGATCTTCAGCACCTGCTCGTGGAAGACCACCACGCCGTGCGTCTCCTTCAGCGCCTCGCGCAGCTTCTCGTGCGGATAGTACGGTCTGCGCCATCCGTGCCTGGCCTCCAGGTACGGGGTGACCATGTCGGAGTTGACCGGTCCCGGCCTGAACAGGGAGATGTCCACGATCAGGTCGTGCATCCTGCGCGGCTCCAGCTTGGCGACCAGCTCGCGCTGTCCCGGCGACTCGATCTGGAAGCAGCCGAGGGTCCGGCCCGCGCAGATCATGTCGTACGTCTCCTGGTCGTCGTGCGGGACGTACTGGACGCCGGGCTCGTCGCCGCTCTGCGTGTCGAGCTCGACGACGACGTCGTCCACCCGCTTGATCTCGCCGAGCGCGTACGCGAGCGCCGACTGCATCCGCACGCCGAGCACGTCGAGCTTGAGCAGCCCGGCCTCCTCCACGTCGTCCTTGTCGAACTGCGACATGGGGAACTCCAGCAGGCTGCGCTCCACGGGCGTGCGGTCGCGCAGGCCGGAGTTGCCGACGAGCACCCCGCACGGGTGCAGCGCGATGTGCCGGGGCAGCCCGTCGAGCTTCTCGGCCAGCCGGAACACCCGGTCCAGGCCGGCCTCGCCGAGGCGGCTGTCGCGCAGCTCCGGCAGGTCGCGCAGGGAGGCGGTGATCTGCATGGCCCTGATGTGCGGGAACGCCTTGGCGATGGCGTCGATCTCGTGCGGCGGCAGCCCCATGGCCCCGGCCACGTCGCGGATCGCGCTGCGCGCCCGGTAGGTCTCCATCATGGACACGCAGGCCACCCGCGACTCGCCGTAGCGGTCGAAGATCGCCTTGTAGCAGTCGAGGCGGCGGGCGGACTCGACGTCCACGTCGATGTCGGGCAGCCCGACGCGGCCCTCCGACAGGAAGCGCTCCATGAGCAGGCCGTGGTCGAGCGGGTTCACCTCGCCGATGCCGATGAGGTAGTTGACCAGGCTGCCGGCGCCGGAGCCGCGGATGGCGCAGCGCACGCCCATCTCGCGGATCATGTCGGTGATGCCGGCGACCGCGATGAAGTAACCGGACAGGCGCTTCTTCTCGATGATGTGCAGCTCGGCCGCCAGCCGCTCCCGCGCCTCCCGCGACCTGTCCAGCCCGCGCTCGGCCAGCCCGTCCTCCACCCGGTGGCGCAGCAGCGGCACCGGGTCGCGGCCGATCTCCGGCAGGTGCAGGTCCGGCGGGCTCTTGCGGAGCGCGAGCAGCTCGGCCGCCTCCATCGCGCACGCCTCGGCGACCTGCCGGGTGGCGCGCAGCAGCCGGGTGACGCGGTCCTGGTCGCCGCCGCAGATCTTGGCGGCCACCTGCAGCATCTCCTTGCCGCTCTTGAGATAGGCGTGCGAGGTGGTGCGTTCCAGGTGGCGCGGGTGCAGCGGGACGAGCTGGCGGGCCGCGTCGAGCACGTCGCCCACCTGGTGGTCGGCCGGGTCCAGGTAGCGCGCCGCGTTGCTCAGCACCGCGGGCACCCCGGCCGACTCGGCCAGCGCGAGCATCCGCAGCGCCGTCGTGGCGTCGCCGAACCCGTACTGGTCGACCACCTCGACCACCACGCCGGGCAGCGCGTCGCGCCAGAGTGCGAGCAGCGCGCGGGCGCGGTCGTCGCGCCGCTCGGCCACCGCCCGGCCCACGTCGGAGCGCGGCCCGAGCAGCACCACGAGCCCGCCGTCGGCGCCGTCGTGCTCGCCGATCAGCTCCCGGCTCACCCGGGGGTCGCCGCGCTCGCCCGTGTAATGGGCGGCCGTGACCAGCCGCGCCAGCCGCGACCAGCCGTGCGAGCGCGCCAGCACGGTCACCCGGTCCTGCGCCCCCGGGCCGGTCCGCGGCCGCCGCTCCCCCGTCGGGGCGAGCGCCAGGTTCGCCCCGAAGACCGGGGAGATCCCGGCGTCCGCGCACGCCTGCGCGTGCTTGACCGCCCCGTACAGCCCGTCGCGGTCGGTCAGCGCGAGGATGTCCATCCCGTGCTCGGCGGCCCGCGCCACCAGCGCCTTCGGGAACGCGGTGCCGTAGCGCATCGAGTACGCGGAGCTCACGTTGAGGTGCGGGAACGGCGCCATCAGTCCCACGCCCGCAGCAGCAGCCAGCCGTTGCTGGCGGTGTCGAACCTCAGCTCGTACGAGCCGACCTCGCGGCCGGGGCTGGCCTCGACCCGCCAGAACCGGCGCTCGCCGGGGTCGCCCTCGCCGGTCTTCCACCACTCGCGCGCCACGACCCAGTGGTCGAGCACGCGCCTGACGAGATAGAGACGATCGCGCCAGACGAACTGGGTCGGCTCCCCGTCCCGGGTCCACACCTCTATCGGATCGCCATAGAGTCTGCTCAAGACGCTTCTCCCCGCGGCTCTCGTTCTTCCTGCTGAGCCACCCGGGGGAAGGCGGGCGCTTACGAATCGAACATAAGTTCTCACGCCCCCTCAACGCAAGTCGCGGCGGCGTTCTCCCCCGCGCGGGGGACTCGCCTGGCCCCGGGCGGGGATCCGCGGGCCGCGCCGCCGCAGCAGGATCGGCGTCATGGACAGCACACGACCCGACCGGCTCACCGCGTTCGCGCTGGCTCTGGCGCTCCTGTACGGGGCGCTGCGCACGTACTGGCAGCTGGGGCACATGCCGGAGCGGCTCTCGCCGGTCGGACCCGACCTGGTGGTGTTCACCGGGTGGTGGGCCGTCGCGCTGTGCGCGGCGGCGGCGCTGCTCCTGGCCGCCATGCTCGCGGCCGACCCGCCGAGGCCGGTGCGGGCGGCGCTGCCGGTGGCGTCGTGGGCCGTGGGGGCCGCGCTGATCGTGGCGGGGGCGCTGCTGCTGCTCGACGTCGTCGGCGGCGTCCTGCCCGGCCTCGGGATCTCCTTCCACCCGCTGGGCGCGCTGAGCAAGGCCGCCTGCGTGACCACGGGGGCGCTGCTGCTGCGGGCCGCGTTCCGCTACCGGCGGCGGACCGGCCGGCACGCCCTGCCCTCGCTGGCCTCGACGCCCCGGTGGGCCTACGCGGCCGCCTACACCGCCGTGGCCGGCTGCGCGATCAGGGTCGCGGCGCAGGCCGTCGTGGGGTTCGGGGAGACGCCTCTTGAGGACGGCTGGATGATGCCGGTGTTCGAGGCCGGCTTCCTGCTGGGCGGAACGCTGCTGCCGCTGGCGCTGGTGCACCGGTGGGGGCGGATCTGGCCGCGCTGGGTCCCCGGGCTGGCCGGGCGGCGGGTGCCCAGGCCGCTGGTGCTGTGGCCGGGCGCGGGCGTGTCGGCCGGGCTGGTGGCCTACTTCGGCGCGGGGCTCGGGCAGATGGTGTCCGAGCGGCTGAACGGGCGCAACCCCTTCCCGCCTCAGGACGGGCTCGCGCTGCCCGAGGCGTTCTTCTGGGTGTCGGTCCCCGCGTACCTGGTGTGGGGCGCCGGGATGGCGGTGGCGGCGATCTCGTACGCGCTCCGTACCCGCGACACTGCGCGTGAGGGGCACCTGTCGGTAAGCTGACCCGCCGTGAGCGGTGATTCCTCCCACATCGGGCGCTACAGACTGCTGAACGTGCTGGGCAGGGGTGGGATGGGCACGGTCCATCTCGCCGAGGACCCCTCCGGGCAACAGGTCGCCATCAAGGTGATCAACCCGGAATTCAGCCAGCACGAGCAGTTCCGCATGCGCTTCCGCAGGGAGGCGGACGCGGCGCAGCGGGTGCGCCGCTTCTGCACCGCGGCGGTGCTGGAGGCGGCGCTCGACGGCGGCCAGCTCTACGTCGTCACCGAGTACGTGCCCGGCCCCAACCTGGAGCAGGCCGTCCAGCAGTCCGGCCCGCTGCGCGGCTCCAGCCTCGACGCGCTGGCCGTCAGCGTCGCCACCGCGCTCACCGCCATCCACGCGGCCGGGGTGGTGCACCGCGACCTCAAGCCGTCCAACGTGCTGCTCTCCCCCGTCGGCCCGCGCGTGATCGACTTCGGCATCGCGCGGGCGCTCGACACCCTCGGCGGCGTCACCGGCACCGGCGAGCTGATCGGCACCCCCCGCTACATGGCGCCCGAGGTCCTGCGCGGCGACCCCGTCTCGCCGGCGTGCGACGTGTTCTCCTGGGGCTGCCTGATCGCGTACGCGGCGAGCGGCCGCTCACCGTTCGGCGGCGAGACGCTGCCGGCCATCGTCTACCAGGTGCTCAACACCGAGCCGAACCTCGACGACGTCGAGCCCGGCCTGCGCGAGCTCGTGCGGGCCGCCCTGCACAAGGACCCCGCCCAGCGGCCTACCGCCCAGCAGCTCCTCGACCACCTCGTCGGCCGGGCCGCCGGGCCCGAGCAGGTGGCCCAGACCGTCCAGGTCGCCTGGCAGCGCGCCACCACGCCGCTGACCGCCGCCGGCGGCCCCCCGCCGGGCCCGCCGCGGCGGGGCCGCCTCTACGCCGGGATCGCGGCGGCCGTGGCCGTCGCCGCCGGGCTCGGGATCGCCGGCTGGGTCGCCCTCTCCTCCGGCGGGCCGCCCGAGCTGGGCGTCCTGCACCGCGAGGACTTCACGCAGACCTCCGGCGGCTGGTCCGGCACCTACGACGCCGAGGACGAGGCCAGCTTCGGCTACCGCACCGACGGCACTTATGGGCTCGACGTCGAGCAGGGCGACGAGGAGAACTGGGCCGAGGCCGCCGTCCCCTTCCTGACCGAGACGCCCACCGCCGCCCCCGAGCCGTCCGCCACGCCCACCCCGATGCTGCCCGAGACCGTCCTCGTGGCCGTCAGCGCCGAGGTCGAGCACATCACCGGGAGCGGCGTCTACGGCGTCTACTGCCACGCGGCCGAGGACGGCACCTACTACGAGTTCGGCCTCGACACCGCCGGCACCGCCCGGATCCGGCGCATCTGGGACGGCTCCGGCGGCACCCTCGCCCAGGGCGAGGCCGGCAAGCCGGAGGGCAAGGTCCGCATCGAGGCCGCCTGCGAGCAGACGGGCAAGACGGTGCGGCTGTCCATGTGGGTGAACGGCGACCGCGTCGTGCAGGCCGACGACCCCAACGGCATCGCCAACGGCCCGGTCGGGCTGTTCGCCCGCGTCCCCAAGGACGGCGAGTCCCTGCTGAAGACCACCTGGGACGACTTCGAGCTGCGGGGCGCCCGGCAGCAGCCGTGACCCGCGCTCAGAGCACCCCCGCGCGGGCCGCCGCCAGGGCGGCGTCGGCGGCGCGGTCGGCGTCGTCCCGCGTCACCGGCTCGTGGGCGACGAACAGCCGGTAGTAGATCGGCGCGACCGCCACTCTGATCACCTCGCGCACGTCCACCGTGTCCGGCAGCTCGCCGCGCTCGACCGCCCGCCGCACCACCTGGGACGACTGCTCGTGGCGCGACTCGAAGAAGTCGTGCAGGGCGCGGGCCGCCTCGGGACTCTGCATGGCCGCCGCCACGAACGCCGACGACACCGGCCCCAGCTCCGGGTCGTCGAACCCGCTCTGCACCAGCCTGGCGACGCCGCGCAGGTCGCCCTCGACGCTGCCGGTGTCGGGGATGGGCCACGGCTCGGTGCGGGCCAGCTCCAGCGCGTCGGAGACCAGCCCTTCGACGCTGCCCCAGCGCCGGTAGACGGTCGTCTTGTGCACGCCGGAGCGCTCGGCGACGTTCTCCACGGTGAGGCCGCGGAAGCCGTGCTCGGCGAGCTCGGCGAGGGTGGCCTGGCGCACGGCGTCGCGCACCCTGGCGCTCCGCCCTCCCGGACGTTTGCTCGTCTCCAAAGACTACTCCAGTTGCGTTTGTCGGGCAGGCTGTGGCAAGCTAAAGCTACCTCAGTTGCGATTGGAGCTCCATCCTGACCATCCTCCGAGACGTTTCCAAGACGTACGGCCTGCACCGGGTGCTGGCCGGCGTGTCGATGGCCGTGCGGCCGGGCGAGCGCCTGGGCATCGTCGGCGAGAACGGATCCGGCAAGTCCACGCTGCTCCGCCTCCTGGCGGGGGTCGAGCGGCCCGACGAGGGCGAGGCCGTCCCGCCCGCCGACGCGGGCTATCTCGGCCAGACGCTCGACCTGCCGCCCGGCCACACGGTGCGGCAGGCGATCGACGCCGCCCTGGCCGGCCTGCGGGCCATCGAGCGCCGGATGCGCGAGCTGGAGTCCGACCTCACCCCCGACCGGATGGAGGAGTACGGGGAGCTCGCGACCGCGTTCGAGACCCGGGGCGGCTACGAGGCCGACGCCCGGGTGGACAAGTCGCTGCACGGGCTCGGCCTGACCCATGTCGGGCGCGACCGGGTGCTGTCCAGCCTGTCGGGCGGGGAGCAGGCCCGGCTCGGCCTGGCCTGCCTGCTGGCCGCCTCCCCCGAGACGCTGCTGCTCGACGAGCCGACCAACCACCTCGACGAGTCGGCGCTGACCTGGCTCGAAGAGCGGCTGCGCGACCACCGCGGCACCGTCGTCGCCGTCTCGCACGACCGGGCCTTCCTCGACCGGGTGGCGACCTCGGTGCTGGAGGTCGAGTCGGGCGGCGTGACGCGCTTCGGCGGCGGCTACTCGGGCTTCCTGGAGGCCAAGGCCGCCGCCCGCGCCCGGCAGGAGCAGGCCCACGCGGCCTGGCGTGACGAGGTCCGCCAGGTGCGCGAGCACGCCGCCACCACCGCCCACCGCGTCGCCGCCGGGCGGGCGATGCGCGACAACAACAAGATGGCCTACGACCGCAACGCCGGCCGCGTGCAGAGCTCGATCGCCAGCCGCGTCCGCAACGCGCAGGAGCGCCTGCGCAGGCTGGAGGCCGACCCGGTGCCGCCGCCGCCCCGGCCGCTCCGCTTCCGCGGCTCCTTCGCCCAGTCCCCCCGCTCCGGCCAGGCGCCGGAGGAGGTCGGGCGCGTGCTCGCCGAGGTGCGCGACGTACGGGTGGGCGACCGGCTGGTCGTCGAGCGGTTCAGCGTCGCGGCCGGTGACCGGGTGCTGATCCGCGGGGCCAACGGCGCGGGCAAGTCCACGCTGCTCCACACCGTCGCCGAGCAGGCGCGCGGGTCCGTCGGCCTGCTCCCGCAGGAGGTCGCCTACGATCCGGCGCTGCCAGTGCTGGACGCCTACGGGCACGGCCCCCGCCACGAGCGCCGGGCGGCGCTGCTGGCCACCGGGCTGTTCCGGCCCGAGACGCTCGACCTGCGGGTGGGGGCGCTGTCCGTCGGGCAGCGGCGCCGGCTCGCGCTGGCCACGCTGCTGGCCGGCGAGCACGACCTGCTGCTGCTCGACGAGCCCACCAACCACCTGTCGCTGACGCTGGTGGAAGAGCTGGAGCAGGCACTCGACCACTACCGGGGCGCGCTCGTCGTCGTGTCCCACGACCGCACGCTGTGCCGCCGCTGGCGGGGCGCCACGCTGGAGATATCGGGGGAACTCGCATGCACGTAACCAAGATCACCGCAGGTGCCCCCTACGGCATCGCGACCGGGGCCGACGGCGCGCTGTGGTTCACGCTCGTCCACGAGGGCCGCATCGGCAGGCTGCTCCCCGGCGGTGAGCCGGTGATCCACCAGCTCACCCCGGCCGACGGCGGGCCCACCGTCATCACGCCCGGGCCGGGCGGGGAGGCGATGTGGTTCACCGAATTCCAGGGCGGCCGCGTCGGGCGGATCTCCGCGACCGGCGAGGTCACCTCGTACGAGGCCGACTCGCCCTACGGCATCGTGGCCGGGCCCGACGGGGCCATGTGGTTCACCTCGATGCGCTCCGACACGATCGGCCGGATCGCGCCCACCGGCGAGATCACCGAGTTCCCGGTCCCGGTGCCGGGAGGCATGCCCTCGGGCATCGCCGCCGGTGCCGACGGCGCGCTCTGGTTCACCCTCAACCAGGGCAACGCCGTCGGCCGGATCACCACCGGGGGCGAGGTGACCGTCCACCCCCTGCCCACGGAGGGCGCCGCCCCGGTCCACATCACCCCCGGCCCCGACGGGGCGCTCTGGTTCGCCGAGATCGGCGCCGGCCAGATCGGGCGCATCGACGTCACAGGCAAGATCGACGAGTTCCCGCTCCCCGACCGCGCCTCCCGCCCGCACGCCATCGTCACCGGTCCCGACGGGGCGCTCTGGTTCACCCTCTGGGCGACCGGCCGCCTGGGCCGCATCACCACCACCGGGGCGGTGGACGAGCACCCCCTCCCCGCCACCCCCGACACCCCCGCCGAGCCGCACGGCCTCACCCTGGGGCCCGACGGCGCCATCTGGACGGCCCTCGAATCCGGCGCCCTCGCCCGCATGGAACCTCCTGCCTGACGACCCCCGGGGCACCGGTGCGCCGGGGGCACCGGGTGTGCGGGTACGGCGTGTGCGCAACCGGCACCCGCCGTACCGGCCGTCCCATGACCGGCGCACGCGAGGTCCCGTCCTCCGCGACCGAGCTCCCACTCTCCGATCCGGCCGCTCCGAGCTTGCGGGAGGCGTACTGCATCACGCTGGCCGCACCAGCGAAAGCCGAGATGGTGGATCTTCAGTGATGAGCCGGCCGGACCTCGGTCAGTCGAGGCCTTCGATGATGCGGAAGTCGCGCTCGAAGCCGTCGGGGAGTTCGGCCAGCGCCTTCTGGTAGACCGCGCTCGCGCGTGCGGCGACCGCCTGTTCGAAGCTGTCGAACTCGATCAGGACGACGCGCTCGGCGATTCCAGCTCCGTATGCGTCGACTGGGCGCAGGGGTTGGGGTTGGGCAGGTTCTGGGGGCGGATTCGCTGGAGGGGTGGGGCGGTGCGGGGGGAAGGGCGTGGGCGGGGTTGACTAGGGGCATGCGTGCCATCGTGATCGCCGCCCAGGGCGGCCCAGAGGTTCTCGAGTACGTCGAGCGTCCGGATCCGGAGCCCGGTGCCGGGGAGGTGGTGGTGGATGTCGCTGCGAGCGGCGTGAACTTCATCGACATCTACCACCGCTCCGGCCTGTACCCGCTTCAGCTGCCCAGCGGGATCGGGTCGGAGGGCGCGGGGGTGGTGTCGGCCGTCGGGTCCGGGGTGGACGGGGTGGCCGTGGGCGACACCGTGGCGTGGGCCGGGGTGATGGGGTCCTACGCGGAGAAGGCCGTGGTCGCGGCGGACCGGGTGGTGCCGGTGCCGGACGGGGTGCCGGCCGAGCTGGCGGCGGCCGTGATGCTCCAGGGCATGACGGCCCACTACCTGACGCACTCGACGCACGAGGTGAAGCCGGGCGACACGGTGCTGGTGCACGCGGCGGCCGGCGGGGTGGGGCTGCTGCTGACGCAGCTGGCGAAGCTGCGGGGGGCGCGGGTGCTGGCGACGGCGTCGACGGAGGCGAAGGCGAAGCTGGCCCGCGAGGCGGGGGCGGACGAGGTCCGGCAGTACGACGACTTCGCGCAGGCGTGGCGCGGCGAGGTCGACGTGGTCTACGACGGGGTGGGCGCCGCGACGTTCGACGCGGGGCTGGAGGTGCTGCGGAGGCGCGGGCTGATGGTGCTGTACGGGGCGGCGAGCGGGCCGGTGCCGCCGGTGGATCCGCAGCGGCTCAACCGGGCGGGTTCGGTGTTCCTGACGCGGCCGACGATGGTGGATTACGTGGCGGAGCGGGAGGAACTGCTGTGGCGGGCGCGTGACCTGTTCGGCTGGATCGCCTCGGGCGAGCTGAAGGTGACGGTGTCGGGGCGTTATCCGCTGGCGGAGGCGGGGCGGGCGCAGGAGGATCTGGCGGCCCGCCGGACCACGGGGAAGCTGCTCCTGATCCCCTGACGCGACCGGCCCTCGCCTCCATCTCTTCAGGGGAAATCTCCCCGCACGAAATCCCTTACTGTGACCCGCATGGACATAGCGGGATTCGCCTTAGTTGTCGCGCTGTTGACCGTCACGCCGGGGCTGGACACGGCGCTCATCCTGCGGACGTCGCTGCTGGCCGGGCGGCGTCCGGCGTGGGGGGTGGCGCTGGGAGTCCAGCTCGGGGTGCTGGTGTGGGGGCTGGTGTCGGTCGCCGGGCTGTCCACGCTGCTGGCGGCCTCGCAGTTCGCCTACGACGTGCTGCGCTGGGCGGGGGCGGCGTACCTGGTGTGGATGGGGCTGCGCCTGCTGTTCGTCAGGAAGGACGCGCACGTGGAGGCGCCGGCCGAGCGGGAGGTGAGGTTCCGCACCGGGTTCCGGCGCGGGCTGGTCACGAACCTGCTCAATCCCAAGGTGGGCGCCTTCTACGTGGCGATGCTGCCGCAGTTCCTGCCGTCGGACCAGACGGACGCGGCGTCGGGCCTGCTGCTGGCGGGGGTGCACGTGGCGGAGGGGCTGGTGTGGAGCGGGGTGCTGATCGCGTTCGCGGCCGTGATGGGCGGGCTGCTGCGCGCCCCGGCCGTGCGCCGGCTGCTGGACCGCGTCACGGGGGTGGTCATCGTGGGGTTCGGCGTACGGCTCGCGGTGGAGTGATCACATCTGGTACGCGGTGGTCCAGAAGTCGCGGTGCAACCGGGGCGTCGTGGCGGAGTCCATCGCGGCCTGGGTGAGCAGCCTCCCTCGAACACGGGCGGCCTGCTGTACTTGCCGCCTTCGGCCTCGTCCCAGACGACGAGCTCGCCGGTGACGGGGTCGTGCGCGTAGCTGGCCGGCAGCCGGTGCAGGTCTCCGGCGGGCACGTGGAAGCCGGTGTCGGTCATCCCCTGGGCCTGATCGAGCTGGGGCCGAACCTGCTGCGACAGCCGGAGCGGCTGCTCGCTTCCTCGACGGCCTGCAGACCAGGCTCGTCACTCCCACGGCCAGTCCAGCAGGCGGGCGCCGAGAACGGCGGTCTCCAGCGTGAAGCGCTGGGTGG
Source organism: Nonomuraea sp. NPDC023979 (assembly GCF_040639085.1). Classification (NCBI taxonomy): domain Bacteria; kingdom Bacillati; phylum Actinomycetota; class Actinomycetes; order Streptosporangiales; family Streptosporangiaceae; genus Nonomuraea; species Nonomuraea sp. NPDC023979. Next base: position 31,896 of record NZ_JBEZZG010000021.1, on the reverse strand, counting down.
GGTCGTCGGGCGAGAAGCCGGTCAGGCGGCGGATGCGCTGCAGCCGGTAGGTGACGGCGCGGGCGCTGAGCCCGAGCCTGCGGGCGGCGGCCGTCTGGTTGCCCTGGGCGGCGAAGACGGCCTCCAGGGTCTCCAGGAGCGGCGCGTGACCGCCGCGCGCCTCCAGCAGCGGGCTCAGCACGCTGGTCACCAGGTCCTCCATGGCGCTCCTGTCGCGCAGCAGCACGGGGAAGACGAGCAGGTCGGCGGCCCTGACGACGTCGTGCTTGAGCCCGAGCCTGTCGGCCAGGTCCAGGGCTCCGGCGGCCTCGCGGTAGGAGGCGACGATGCCGCCGGGGCCGCGCTGCGGACGTCCTACGCCGACGCGCCAGCCTGCCGGGAAGCGGGCGCGTACGTGATGGGTGAACTCGCCGACGGCGGCGGGCAGCGTGGCGGGGGCGACGCACACGAGCAGGCCGTCGCGGACGGCGAGCAGGATGTTGTGGGAGCCGAAGCGGGCGATGAGGTCGCGTTCGATGCGTTCGGGCTGGGCGGCGTCCGCCGGGTCGGCGAGGCCGCGGGCGGCGGCCACGACGTACGACTCGGCCAGGCGCAGGCCGAAGTGCTCGGCGCGTTCGGCGAGGCGTTCGGCGCGGCCCAGCAGCAGGTCGTCGACGAACTGCCGGCGCTCGGCCGAGGCGCCGCGCAGGGCGTCGAGCTGGGCCTGCTCGTACCCGGCGAGGAGCGCGGCGATGGCCCTGCGCAGGGCGGGCAGCACGCCGGGGAGCCCGTCGGCGGCGGCGAGCGCGGCGTCGACCAGCGCCGGGAGCGGGACGCCCAGCTCGGCGGCGCGGGCTCCGGCGGCGCGGTTGGCGTCGAGCGCGGCCCGGTCGGGCAGCCGGCCGCTGCGGGCGGCCAGCCGGAGCGCGTGAAGGTGCCCGCCGAGCAGCTCAGCGGGCACCTCGGGGGTCACGGTCAGACTCCTACGTCGCGTCTGTCGAAGGCGAGCACGGCGGTGAGCACGAGCACGGCGCTCGCGCCCGCCAGCACAAGGTAGTCCCCCACGGGAAGCCCCTGGTAGAGGGGGCGTCCGGCGGCGTAGTAGTGGAACGGCGAGATCCACTTGAGCCAGGCGACCGCCTCGACGTTCTGGCCGACGGTGACGACCACGTAGCCGAGCACGGCCCACACGCCGGCCAGGGCCAGCGAGGGGGCCCGGCGGCCGGAGGCGGCGCCGGCGGCGAGCGTGAGGCTGCCGAAGAAGAGCCCGACCAGGTAGACGCCGATGTGGGCGGCGATCAGCCGGTCGGCGCCGACGCCGAGCGCGACGCCCTCGGCCAGCGCCCAGGTGACCAGCAGCGTGACGACGGCCACGGCCAGCAGGCCGAGCGCGAAGGCGGCGAAGCGCTCCAGGAGCAGCCGCCGCCGGGCCACCGGCAGCGTGACGACGAGCTCCAGCGTGCCGGCCTCCTCGGGCTGGGCCAGGGCGCGGTTGGCGACGAGCATCGCGCACACCGCGAACAGCATGGGCACGAACAGCTGGTAGACGACCGACTGCAGGTAGCCGGCGCCGCTGGTCATGTCCTGCAGCCCGCCCATGAGGTCACGCAGCGCGCCGGGGAACTTGGCCAACGCCTGCGCCCCATAAAGATCGGGATTCTCCCGAATACTGGGATAAATCCCTAAATACATGGTCATGAAGGCGCTGATCCCGATCGCCCACCAGATCAGCGACCGCCTGAAGTCACGCAGGCTCTTGGCGATCATCGTCTCGCCCCTCCTCGCTGTAGTAGGTGAGGAAGATCTCCTCCAGATCCGGCTCCTCGCTGACCAGGTGCACCACGGTGAACCGGGCCGCCGCCTTGACCAGCGCGTCCGGCCGCCCGTCGATCGTGCAGCTCAGCGCCGCCCCCTCCACGCGCAGCTCCCGCACCCCGGGCAGCCCGGCGAACGCCTCGGCCGGGACCGGCGCGTCGAAGTGCAGCTCCACCCGGCGCACCGCCTTCTCCCGCAGCGCCGCCACGTTCTCGACCGCGACCAGCCGCCCGGCCCGTACGATGCCGACCCGGTCGGAGACGTGCTCCACCTCGGCCAGCACGTGCGAGGACATGAGCACGGTCCGGCCGGAGGCGCGCACCTCGCGCACCATGGCCAGGAACTCCTGCTGCACCAGCGGGTCGAGCCCGCCGGTCGGCTCGTCGAGGACGAGCAGCTCCGGCTCGTGCATGAACGCCTGGATGAGCCCGACCTTCTGCTTGTTGCCCTTGGAGAGCTTGCGCATCGGCACGGACAGGTCGGCGTCCAGCCGTTCGGCCAGCGCCCGGATCCGGGCGGGCGGCACGCCGCCGCGCACCCGGGCGAGGAAGGCGAGGTAGTCCCGGGCCCGTTCCCTGCCCTCCAGCGCCAGCTCGCCCGGCAGGTAGCCGATCCTGGCGCGCACGGCGGCCTCCCGCGAGCCGGCGCCGAGGACGGTGACGTGGCCGCGGGTGGGCCTGATCACGTCGAGGAGCAGCCGGATCGTGGTGGTCTTGCCCGCGCCGTTCGGTCCCAGGTAGCCGAAGACCTCTCCCGGCCGGATCTCCAGCGTGAGATCCTCCAGGCCCCGGCGCCTGCCGTAGTACTTCGTCAGCCCTTCGGCCCGCACCACCGCTGTCATGCCGGAATGATCCCGCCCGATGCCCGTCCGCGTCACCGGCCGGATCCGGCAGCGAGGGAGGCGGTTCGCTTCCGGCACCCGGCAACACCGTTTATCCGGATTTCCTGAGTACAGTGCTGGCGTGGACATCGAGGAACGGATGCGCGCCCTGGAGGCCCGCGTCGCCGCCCTGGAAGGCGGGCAGGCCGTCGCGGCCCCCGCCGACGACGACACCGGCCGCGTCGTCTACGGCGGCGAGGCCAGGCTGGGCGGCTACCGGTGGCGGTGGGAGTCGGCCCGCTCCCCCGGCTGGCTCGTCGAGCGCCCGGCCGCGCCGATGGCCGCCGTGCTCGCCGCCGCCGGCCACCCCGCCAGGCTGCGCATCCTGCAACTGCTGCTCAGCGGTCCGCGCCCGATCGCCGACCTCCAGAGCGAGCTGGCGCTGGCCTCGCAGGGGCAGCTCTACCACCATCTCAAGACGCTCGCCTCGGCCGGCCTGGTCGAGCAGCCCGAACGCGGCGTCTACCGGGTGCCGCCGCAGGCCGTGTTCCCGGTGCTGGCCCTGGCGGCCGCGGCCACGGACGTCGCCGGCCGGGAGTGAGCCGGGGCGGAGACCGCGCTGGAGGTCATCGGCGCCTGGGTCGCGGAGCGCCGGGCGGCAGCGTCGGCGCCCCGGGCGGGCCGTCCGTGATGAGGTCGAGCAGCGCGCCGGTGTCGAGGTGCTGCTCGACGAGGTCGCCGAGCGCGTCCAGGCGCTCCTCGCGCAGCCGGGCGAAGTCGGTGGCGGGGTCGGGGACGAAGTCACGCCCGGCGCGGGCCGCCACGTCGGCCAGGAAGGCGCGCCTGAACCCGTCGTTCTCCAGCGCGCCGTGCCAGGTGGTGCCCTGAACGGCGCCCACCCGGCAGCCGTCCAGGAACGGCTCGCCGCCCTCGACCGTGGCCCGGCCGTGGTGGATCTCGTAGCCGCGCACCGGCTGCCCGTACGCCTCGCCGTACGGCCTGCCCAGGATCTTGCCGGCGGCGAACTCGACGCGCACGGGCAGCAGCCCGAGGCCGTCGACGCGGCCCGCGCCCGACTCCACCTCGTCGACGATCTCGCGCCCGAGCATCTGGAAGCCGCCGCAGATGCCGAGGATCGGCCCGGTACGTGACACGAGCGCGTCGGCCAGGCCGGTGCGGCGCAGCCAGGCCAGGTCGGACACGGTGGCGCGGCTGCCGGGCAGCACCACGAGGTCGGCGTCCTCCAGCCCGGCGGGGTCGGTGACGAAGCGCACCACCACGCCCGGCTCGGCGGCCAGGGCGTCCACGTCGGTGAAGTTGGAGATGCGGGGCAGCCGCACGACCGCCACGCGCAGCGTCCGCCTGCCGTACGGGGGGCGCGCCGCGACCGTGCGGCCGTCCAGGGCCAGCGAGTCCTCCACGTCCATCCACAGCCCGTCGAGCCAGGGCAGCACCCCGTACACGCGCCGCCCGGTCAGCTCCCTGAGCTGGTCGAGGCCCGGTTCGAGCAGCTCACGCGCGCCGCGGAACTTGTTGACCACGAACCCGGCGACGAGCGCCTGGTCGGCGGCCTCCAGCAGGCCGACGGTGCCGTAGAAGGCGGCGAACACCCCACCCCTGTCGATGTCGCCGACCACGATCACCGGCAGGTTCGCGGCCCTGGCCAGGCCCATGTTGGCGATGTCGCCGGGGCGCAGGTTGATCTCGGCGGGGCTGCCCGCGCCCTCGCAGACGACCACGTCGTAGCTGTCGCGCAGCCGCGCCAGCGACTCCAGCGCGGTGGCGCGCAGCAGGTCGCGCAGCTCGCCGTACTCCATCGCGTCGACGTCGGCGACGGGGCGGCCCATGAGCACGACCTGGCTGCGCCGGTCGCTACCGGGCTTGAGCAGGATCGGGTTCATGTCGGCGACCGGCTCCAGGCCCGCGGCCTGCGCCTGCATCGCCTGCGCCCGGCCGATCTCCGCGCCGTCGGCGGTGACGTACGAGTTGAGCGACATGTTCTGCGCCTTGTACGGCGCGACGCGCACGCCCTGGCGGGCCAGCCAGCGGCAGATGCCCGCGGTGACCACGCTCTTGCCGGCGTCGGAGGTGGTGCCCGCGACCAGGAGTGCGCCCTTCACCTGGAGCAGGTTAGTGGGAAATCGTGAGGAACCACCCATTTACGAATCCTGTGACTTCTGCCACTCTAACTAGAACGTTCGCCTAGAACAGAATTCTAGATTTTCCTCCTGGAAGGTGAGGCATGGTCGGAACGCTGGGTTCGCCCCGGACCGGCAGGATCGACGCGGCCGCCCGGGCGCCGTTCGGCTGGGCGCCGCTGGTGGTGCTCTTCATCGTCGGACTCGTCGACCGCATGGAAGCCAACCTGCTGTCGGGCGTGCTCCCCCTGGTGCAGCGGGAATGGGGCTTCAGCGACACCGCGGCCGGCTCCATCCCCACGGCGGCGGCGCTGGCGGGGGCGATCGTGGCCATCCCGGCCGGCTACTTCGCCGACCGGTACAACCGCACGCGGATCATCGCCGTCGTGGTCTTCATCTGGGCCGTCGCCACGCTCGGCACCGGCCTGGCGACCGGATTCGTCATGTTCTACCTGATGCGGGTGCTGCTCGCCGCCGCCGAGAACATCGACAACCCCGCCTCCGGCAGCCTGCTCGCCGACTACTACCCGCCTGTCACCCGGGCCAAGGCGTACGGCCTGACCCGCGTGACGACCTACCTGGGCGGCGTCGGCACCCTGCTCGGCGGGGTGCTCGGTGAGGCGTACGGGTGGCGGAACGCGTTCATGATCATGGTGATCCCGGGCCTGCTCACCGCCGTTCTCGTCTGGATGCTCAAGGAGCCCCGCCGGGGCGAGCTGGACCGGATCGTCGCCCGCTCGGCCGCCGCCACCGGCACCACCGGCACCACCGGCACCGTCGGCGCCGAGCCGGTGCCCGCCCCGACGCCCGACACCGTCCCGACCACGGAGAAGGTGCCGTTCGGCAGGCAGATGCGGCAGGTGCTCACCATCCCGTCGCTGGTGTTCGTCTGCGTGGGGCTCGGGCTGCTCACGCTGGGCCTGGCCGGGGTGTTCTTCTGGCTGCCGACGCTCATGGTCCGCACCTTCGGCGTCGCGGCCGGCACCGCGGGCTCGGTGTCCGGCCTGATCACCATCGCGGGCACGCTGACCGGCACGCTGATCGGCTCCTGGCTGGGCCGCACCTGGCACGGCACCCGCAAGGGCGGACGTCTGCTGGCCGGAGGCGGCGGCATCACGATCGGCGCGCTCGTCCTGGCCGTCGCGCTGTCGATGGACTCGCTGTGGCCGATGGCGATCCTCACCCTCATCGCCTGCACGTCCATGTCGGTCGCCATCCCCAACATGACCGCCTGCCTGGCGGACGTGGTGCCGGCCAGCGCCCGGGGGCTCGGCTTCGCCGCGCTCCAGCTCCTCATCACCGGCTGCGGAGCGTTCGGCTCGCTCATCGTCGGCATCGCCTCGGACCAGCTCGGCTCGCTGGTCGGCGGCATGTACATCCTGATCGTCCCGATGGTGATCGGCGGCCTGCTCACGCTCGGCGCCCGCGCCTCCTTCGAGCGCGACGCCGCGAAGGTCCTCGACGCCGCCCGCCACTCCTGACCCGCCCCCGGCCCCCGCACACCCCGGGGGCCGGGCCTCAGGGTGCTGAGATACGAAAGAAAAGTTGCGCAATTTTTGCTTCGCATCTACGCTCGGGGCATGGCACGGGATGAGAACCGCCGCATCACCGATCTCGGCACGCTCAAGGCACTGGCCCACCCGCTGCGCCTGAAGCTCTACCGGGCGCTGTCCCACGCGGGCACGGCCACCGCCTCCCACCTGGCCGACCAGGTCGACGAGGCGGTCTCCCTCGTGAGCTACCACCTGCGCAAGCTCGCCGCCCACGGCCTCATCCTGGAGGCCGAGCCGCAGAGCGCCGACGGCCGCGAGCGCTGGTGGCAGATCGACCGCGGCCTGCAGATCCAGGACCGCGACTTCCGCGACGCCCCCGAACGGGCAGCCGCCTACGCGTCCTTCACCCGGCTGGCCTTCCGCGAGCACAACGAGCTCTACGAGCGCTACCTCGACGAGCAGTCCGCCTGGGACCCGGAGTGGCGCGCCGCCGCCTTCAGCTCCCAGTATCTGCCCCGGCTCACCGCCGACGAGCTGACCCGGCTCAACGACGAGCTCGCCGAGGTGCTGCGGCGCTGGGAGGCGCACGCCACGTCAGCCGCCGAGGCGGGCGACGTCGAAGGCCGCGAGAACGTCGTCCTGCACCTCTACGGATTCCCCACGCGCCCCTGACCGGCGCAAGGAGGCCACCCCCATGCATCCCGACATCCACTTGCGCCTCGACCGCATCCGCGCCGCCGAGCTGCGCGCGGACGCCCGGCGGTGGCGGCGGGCCCGCCATCACCGGCCCGCCCGCACCGCCTGGGCGGGCGCGCTCGGCTGGGCCATGATCGAGGCGGGTCTGAGGCTGGTGCAACACAGCGCGACCAGGCGGGCAGCAGTGACTGAAATTTCAGGAGATTTGATCTGAACTTATGGTGTATCAAGGTGCACGGCCCGTACTCCTTCTGGGTGTCAGAGGAGGCTTTCGTGAATTCTTCAGATGGCCGCGTCATCCTGTTCCTGATCATCGCCGTCACCGTGTTCGTCGCCGGGCGCCGCTACCAGTCGCTGATCTCGTCACGTCAGGTGTGGCGCGACACCATGAAGGCGGCCTCGGCGCGCAAGCTCGTCGCGTCCAACGCCGCCAGGTCCATGCTGTGGGTGGGCGTCGTGACCCTGTTCGTCTTCTGGCTGGTCGCCAACCTCAATCGCATCATGTGAGCCTCGCCGCCGGGCGCGCTCAGGCCCGCCGCCGGGCCACGCGCCCGGCGGCGGCCAGCACGGCGGCGCCGGCGGCAGCCCAGCACACGGCCCGCGTCAGCCGCACGGCCCGCCGGATGTCGGCCACCTCCGGCTTGCGCCCGTCGCCCATCGTGGGCCGGTGCTCCGTACGCCCCCCGTACACGTTGGCCCCGCCCAGCGTCACGTCCAGCGCCCCCGCGAACGCCGCCTCGCACCGCCCGGAGTTGGGGCTGGGGTGCCGCCCGCCGTCGCGCAGCAGCACGGCGAGCGTCCGCGCCGGCGCGGGCCCGGCCAGTACGGTGATCAGCCCGGTCAGCCGGGCCGGCGCGTAGTTGGCCACGTCGTCCAGCCGCGCCGCCGCCCATCCGAAGCGCCGGTAGCGCGGCGAACGGTGCCCGACCATCGCGTCCAGCGTGTTGATCGCCCGGTAGGCCAGCAGCCCCGGAATCCCCGCCACCGCCCCCCAGAACAGCGGCGCCACCGCCGCGTCCGAGGCGTTCTCGGCCAGCGACTCCACCGTGGCCCTGGCCAGCTCGGGCGCCTCCAGCCCGGACGGGTCGCGCCCGCACAGGTGCGGCAGCCGGGCCCGGGCCGCCGCCAGGTCGCCGGCCTCCAGCGCCGCCGCCATGTGGGCGCCCTCGCGGGCCAGCGTGGTGCCGCCGAGCACGGCCCACGTCGCCGCCGCGGTCAGCGCGACGCGGGCCGGACGGTTCGGCACCCGCTCGGCCAGCACGCCGAGCGCCGCCGCGCTCCCCACGCAGATGCCCACGTGGAGCACGCCGTTGGCCTTCGCGTCCGCGTACAGCCTGGACTCCAGCTTGGCGGCGGCGCTGCCGAACAGCGCGACGGGATGCCCCCGGCGCGGGTCGCCGACGACCGCGTCGAGCACCACTCCCAGCGCGAGCCCGGCGGCACGATCACCCTGAATACGCATGAAGCACATCAGATCAGATGCGCGTACAGCTCATCCTCGTGGGAGTCCAGCCAGGCCGACGCCCGGCGGATCCGCTCCCCCGCGCCGTCCGCCCACATCCGCGCCCAGTTCCCGCCGCCGTCCGCGCGGGTGCGCATGACCTCGTACGACCGGTGGAAACGCAGTCTGGCCAGCTCCAGCAGCCGGCGCCGATCCCGGGGCGGAACCCCGTACACGTCGCAGAACACCCGCAACCGCTCCCCCACCTCGACGCCGCGCAGCAGCGGATGCCGGTCGACGGGGTCGGCGATGGGCGCCCAGTGCCGCAGCGTGGTCACGACGTCGAACAGCCGCGTGGTCGGCCGGGCCAGGTCGAAGTCGATCATCCCCACCGGCACCTGATCACGAAAAATCACGTTGTCCGGTCGTAAGTCACAATGCCCGATGATCTGCGGTGGCGCGTCGTCGTTCGACCCGCCCTCCCACCGGTGCCCGCTCAACGGGAACCCGGCCGTCGCGTCATGGAACTCGCGCAGCAGCCCCGCCACCCCCGCGAGCGCCTCCTCACCGGCGCTCGCCGCGCTCAGCCCGCTCGCGCCCGGCAGAAAACTGAGCACCTCACGCCCGAGCCCGTCGACCCCCAGCACCCTCGGCGCCCCCTCGAACCCGGCCGCCTCCAGGTGCCTGAGCAGGGCGTGCACAGCGGGCGTGGCCGGACTGACGGGCCTGCGCACGGTGTCACCGACGCGCACCACCCCGTCGGTCACATCCCCGCCCTGCAGGGGTATTTCATGCAGGAGCGTCGCGAACATGCCAAGAGATCCTAGACCGAAACCGCCGTTCCGATGGAGAAAATCATGCACGCCGCCTACATCACCGCCCCCGGCCCGCCGGAGGCCATCACCTGGGGCGAACTCCCCGTCCCCGGCCGCGGCCCCACGGACGTGCTGGTACGGGTGCGCGCCGTGGCGGCCGACCCGGTGGACACGTTCGTACGCTCCGGCGCCTACCCCGTCCCCATGCCCCTCCCCTTCGTCATCGGCCGCGACCTCGTCGGCCACGTCGAAGCGTCCGAAACCACCGCCTTCCCGCCCGGCCTGCCCGTCTGGTGCAACAGCCTCGGCCACGGCGGCAGGCAGGGCTCCTTCGCCGAGTACGTCACGGTCCCCGCCGACCGCCTCTACCCCGCCCCCGACGACCTCGACCCGCTCGACCTGGTCGCCGCCGCGCACCCCGCCGCCACCGCCTGGCTCGCCCTCGTCCGCCACGGCCACCTGCGCCCCGGCCACCGCGTCTTCATCGGCGGCGCGGCCGGGAACGTCGGCTCCGCCGCCGTCGCCCTCGCCGCCTCCTCAGGCGCCACCGTCATCGCCACGGCCCACCCGCGCGACCACGCCCACGTCCGCGCCCTCGGCGCCGCCGACGTCCGCGACTACCGCACCGACCCCCCAGCCGCCCACCCAGCCGCCCACCTGGTCCGCGACCCCGATGACTCCGGCGACCCCGGTGACTCCGGCGGCCCCGGCGACTCCGGCGACCAGACACCCGACCACCCGGACATCCGCGACTCCATCGACCTGTACGTGGACACCTCCGGCCAGGGCGACCCCGCCACGGCCATCGACCGCCTCGCCCACCGCGGCCGCCTCGTCATCATGTCCGGCCTCCGCCAGGCCCCCGCCCTCCCCCTCGGCCGCCTCTACACCAAGTACGCCACCGTCACCGGCTTCGCCATCAGCAACGCCACCGTCCCCGAACTCGCCGACGCGGCCGCCGGCGTCATCCACCTCCTCCGCACCACCGCCTGGCGCCCCCGCATCACCGCCCGTCTGCCCTTGTCACAGGCGGCCGAGGCCCACCGCATGCTGGAGGACGGCCGAGCCCGCGGCAGGGTGATCCTGGAGGCGCCCGGGGGCGGCGGGAGCTGACACGGAGAAAACGTGTGCATGACAAGTCGCCGGATCATGCACAATAAGGCAGGAGCGCCCTTAGCTCAGCTGGATAGAGCACCGGACTTCTAATCCGACGGTCGCAGGTTCGAATCCTGCAGGGCGCGCTTCCGAGACCAGCTCAAACACCGTCTGAGCTGGTCTTTTGCATGATCGACCCAGTTGCGCCGTACGCAGCGGGAGGCCGCCGAAAGCAGCCCTGTGCCACTGCTCGCGGAACATACGCGGAATGCTCGCCGCCACGTTTCCCCAGGTCGGAGCGGCTGTTTGGGTGCCCGGAACGGCGAAAGGACCCCGAGGTGTCCCGGGGTCCTGCCGTAGCTCCTGCGTCACGCCGCGAGTGCTTCCAAGATGCGCCGGTTGGCGATCTCCTGTTGGCCGTCGATGCACTTGGCGTAGACGCGGAGCATCACGTCCACGCCGTGTCCCGCTCTCTCAGCCGCTTCCGGGGCGTGCACGCCCGCGTTGAGCCAGAGTGACACGGCCGCGTGCCGGAGATCGTACGGTCGGCCCGCCAGAGGAGAGGCAACGTGGTCGGGGGTGAAGGCGTACGTCCGAGCCTCCTGCCATACCTTCGCGTAAGCCGAACCGGAGATCACACCACCCGTGCGAGTACGGAAGAGCCGGCCGTCCTCGCCGACTCCGAACGCCGCGATGTGAGCCCGCAGGATGGCCACCAGTTCGGGCGGGATGGGCACGGTGCGCGTGTCCTTCGCGTCCCGGTGCTTCAGTCCGCGCTCCTCGTAAGCCTGTCCAGAGTCGGTGTACCGGCTGTTGCTCTGTGGCCTGGTCTTCTCCAGGGTCAGCAGCCCCCAGCCCCTCTCTGGGAGTCGGCAGTCCTTCTGCCTCAGTCCCGCCGCCTCCGCCGGACGAAGACCGCCGAAGTACATGCAGGCGAACATGGCGGCCAGCATCGGCCCGCGCGACCTCCCCACGTAGGTCACTGCGGTGAGCAGTTCACGCGCCTGGCTGGGGCTGACCACCGAGCGCCGATCGACCTCGCCGCTCACCTTGGCCTTGCGGAACTTGACCTTGTGCAGCGGATTTGCCGAAAGCTCTTCCAGCTCCACGGCGTATTCGAGCGCGTGATGGAAGACGGCCCGCTTGCGGCGGTAGGTCGAGGTCGCCGCAGGCTTGCCGTCCAGGCACAGCGCCAGGGCTTCCAACGCCGCACGGGCGTGCTTGGTCTCTTCCAGAGCGCTCAGCGGAAGCGAAGCACCTTCCAGCCAGCGGACAGCGCGAACGATCTCCGGTGTCGGCTCTTGCCTGCGCTCGTCGGGCAGGAAGGAGTACTCGCGCAGTGCCCGCCGGATGATCTCGTCGGATGGACGGCCGGGCGCGTCGCCGGCCAAGACGCGGGTAACGGTGGCCAGCGTGTCGGTCATGCCCTCTCGGGACTTCGCCGCCGCATGAGGCCACCACGCACGGACGTACGCGACGGCGAAGGCGTACCAGGTCCGCGCATTCTTGGCCTTCGCCATCGAAGCGGGAAGACCGCTATCCAGATCGAAGGCTTCGCCCTTCTTGGCCGCCTGCCGCAGATCGGACAGAAAGCTCTCGGCCAGGCCCTTGGTCTTGAAGGTCTGCGACTTCTCGCGGCTGCCGACCGTCCACCGCACGGTGTGGGAGACGATCCGGGGCTTCTTGCCGGGCTTGTCTGCTCTGGTGTTGGTACGGATGTCCCAGAATTTGACCTTGTAGGAGGTGGTCATGCGGCGCTCCTGAGGGATTCGAGCCAGGCTTCGAGGTCGCTGCGGTAGATGCGGAGTTCGCCGTTGGGCAGGCGGATGCCGTTCGGTGCCTTGCCGATCTCGCGCCAGCGGTAGAAGGTGCGGCGGGAGACGCCGCCGAGTTCGTCGAGGACCTGGGCGACGGTCAGCAGCTCATCTCGTCTGCTCACGCGGCCCTCCCCATGTCCTCGGTTGCCGAAGGATCTTGTCCGGCTGCTCTCGCTTCCAGCTCCCTGAGGTGGGCTCGCCAGCGTTGGCGTTCGGCCACGGTGCGCAAGAGGCGCACGGCGAGGGGAGGCACGTTGGCGTCTCCGGCTGGGAGGGGACGCCAGATGTAGCGGTGCGGGTCGGTCGGTTCGTTGGCCTGGCCGAGGGCTTCCAGGACCCAGGTGCGGCGGTCCTGCCGGTGTTCGGCGAGGGTCTTGTTGGACCACTTGCGGGAGACCAGGACGCGGCGCCCGCCGTAGCCGAGGTGTTCGGGCTTGTGCGCCTTGGACCGGCACCGGCCGGGCTGCATGCCGGGCTTGGCGTTCTTGGGCTGGACGCCGTAGCGGAGCCAGTTCGGGCAGGTGGGCGAGCAAGGTTCGTAGCGGAGGGCGTCGACCATGCGGGCGGCGTGCTCGCGTTGGGCCTGGCCGTCGTCGAGGGCGTCGCCGATGGACTTGGTCAGGTACTTGGACAGATACCGGATGCACTGGTCAGCGTCCGGCGTACCGGCAAGAACACCTTGTACGTCCACCTGATCGCCGAAGCGGATCACGTGGAGCGGCTCGGCGTCCTCGTCGAGGGAGTCGAGTGCCTCGTCCCAGGTGGCCAGGACCTCACCGGTGATCGGGTCGAGATAGCCGGCCTCCTCGTCCCACACCGGTAGTTGATCACCGTCGAAACGCGCTTCGTCGGCTTGAGGCCACCACACCTGGTGATAGGTGGCCGCCACGATCTGCTTGATCTCCGTGCGCGGCAGGGTGCCCCGGATGGCCATGTGCAGGTGCGGAGCGAGTCGCTTCTGAGGCTCGACAGCCGCGAAGTACTGCACGTCATAGCCCGCGACCCGGCGAAGGTTCTGCACGAAGCGGTCTACGAGCTTGGAGAAGTGCAGCGCGTCCCGCGCGGCGCGCCGGTAGTCGTAGGTGTCGGGATCGGTTGGGACGCCGTCGCGGATCTTGCCGTAGCTGGGCAGGGTGAGCGTGACGAACAGCGACGGCCGGTAGGTCTTGCCGTCCGTGCTGGTGAAGGTGCGCCCAAGAGTGGTGTTGGTCATCTTCCGCTTGGGCAGATCCGGAGCATCCTGCCGACGCCGGGTCGAGCGGGAGCGCTTGGGCACCGCGGATCCGGTGACGCTGCCCCGCACGCCAGCGGCGTTGATCTCGACATCGAGGCCGGACAGGACGGCGTCCAGGTCGGTCGTGTCGTCGCCGGCCTGCTCAGCGGTATCACGCTTGGCCTGCATGTCAGCGCGGAACTCGACCAACCAGCGCTGTTCCTCGTTCGGCTCATCCGGCGTGATGGCCGGTTCGGTGCCGAGGTGCCAACCCTCGCGGCATTGCGCCATGCGGAGCTGCCGGTTGCGCTTGGCGCACGGCGGGCACTTGCTGTCGAGGACGGCCCCACACGGAACGTCAATGATCTCGGACTTGCCGGTGACCATGTCGAGTCGCCGCAGCGGGACGGGCCTGATGCAGACCCCGTGAAGCTTGGCGACCTCTTCGAGTACGTCACGGGCCATCGGCATGGCCTGGCGGACGGCCCGAGGTAGAGCGCGGTCGTGCACATGGGTCATGCGGCCCTCCCTTCGTCGGCGGCGGCGACCATGGAGCAGATGTCGTGATCGGAGACGTAGGTGGCGCGGACCCGGACGGGTTCGGGGCTGGCTTCCAAGCGGACGTAGCCGACGCCCGCGCCCAGCTCCGGAACGGGTGAGATGTGGTCAGCGAGGGCGCCCTGGTCGCGTGCGCCGTCGCCGAGGACCATGTCCACCTGTTCCGACTCGTCCAGCCGCAGGGCGATCTTGTCGGGGAACAGGTTGCGGATGTTCATGACCTCTTTGCGTGGGTCCTGGAGCGCGGCCAGGACGCCGACGCCGACCGCGCGACCTTGAGTGGTGAGCGTGGCCAGCGCGGCGGAGATGCGTTGCCGCAGTTGCCGGTCGGACTGGTAGGCGGTCAGGAACGCCACCTCGTCGACCACGACCAGAACGAACGGGTCATCGACGGTGGGGGTGTGAGAGCGCTGGAGACCGGCGAACCGGGTGGCCCGCTTCTGCATGACGCTCACGGCCTCGTCCAGCAGGTCGGCGCACTCTTCCGGACTGGCCGCGTACCTGGAGCCGAAGAGAGCGCGTCCGTAGGAGAGCTCCATCAGCTTGGGGTCCAGAGCCCACAACTCGACCAGGCCCGCTCTGGCGGCGGGGAGCAGGGCGCGGATGACAGACCAGATGATCGACCCCTTGCCGGCCCCGGTCGCGCCAGCGACGAGGACATGGGTGCCATGCACCTTCAACCGCCACGGTCGCCCGTCTTCCCGTCTGCCGATCTCGACCGGTCCCACGGTCGGTTCTTCTCGCAGGGGAAGGGCTGGTAGAGGCGAGGCGAGTGGGTCCTTACGTGGGAAGGTCAGTGTCAGCCGACCGGCCTGAGACAGAGCGACTCGGCACGACTTCGCGCCGAACCCCTGGGCCAGGTGATCGCTACGGTCGGTCCAGTCCTTGACCGCCTGGCCCTTGAGCATGCGCACGGTGACCAGGTCGGCCCACGATGAACACGTGACCTTGCACAGCCGAGGCAGGTAGTCACGGCCCCGAAGGTGACGGCCGAGACCTGAGACGACCATGACGGGCTGCCAGTGCCGCCGGTAGATCCAGACGAGGCGCCACCAGGCCAGTAGCCGGTAGCCGACCAGGAGGGCGAAGGACGGCCGGTCGATGTACCCCCATGAGGCCAGGGCCAGGGCGACTGTGCCGAGCAGGGACGCCGCCATGGGCCAGCCGTAGACGTACCAGGTAGCGCCGAGGACAGCCGGGACGGCGGTGGCGATGGGGTGGCGGCAGATCGTACGGACGAGCCCGGCGAGCAGACGCCAGGCGAGGATGATGATGGTGAGGATGGCGGGAGTGGTGACGACGGCCGGGCGGAAGACAACGGCCGTGTCGGGCGTGGTGGAGACGAGGTTGCGCGCCTCGTCGCCAGGCAGCCGCTTGAACATAAGCTGGGAACCTCTCGTGATGTGGAGTCAGGGGAGAACCGAGGGGCCGCCGGAAGTTGCCGCTTCCAGCGGCCCCGCCTCATGTCAGGTCGCCGGGTCGGTGGCGTCCTTGTCGGCCTGTTCGGCGTGCAACTGCTCGCAGTCGGCCAGGTAGCGGGCAGCGGCGGTGAAGATCTCGCGGGCGGTGGCCAGGTCGGCGTCGGTGACCGGGCCGGCTCCGGTGGTGGAGATGTGCACGTTCGCCTCCGGGGAGCTGAACTTCAGGTACGGTTGCGGCTCGTTGAGCAGCAGCCCGGCGCAGACCGTCAGGCGCGGCGTGTAGAAGGAGACGTGGACCTGAGGCGTGGACTCCGGTCGTATGAACAAGGTGACGTAGGTGTACGAGCCGAGAGTCACGCCGCCACCCCCTTGCCATCGGGCAGTCCGTAGAAGCTGCGCTCCAGGGATCGGGCAAAGCGGTGGGCCTCGCGAGCGAGCTGGCGTGCGAACTCCAGGTCCTCCGCCGTCACGGGTCCATCCGTGGTGACCAGGACGGAGGTCGCGCCGAAGTCGAGCGCCAGGACGGGCTGACGGCGCGGGAACGGGTGGTTGAGCGTGCGAGCGGCATGCCCGGTGGTCAACCGGATCACGCTGTTTCGCGGGGTACGGCGACGAGTCATCTAGGCGGCGTCCTTTCCGGCCGAAGCCTTGCCCGCTGCCTGCGCGGGCTGGGTGAGTGCGTGCATCTCACGGACCTTGATCGAGTACGCGAGACGGCCCGTGGCGTTGACGTACGGCGTAACCGTGATGCCGTCGAAGGCGACCGGGGTGAACGGCAGGCCCGGCATCGGCTGAGGCGGGACCGGTTGAACCGGCGCCAGGATCTTGACCGCGACCGTCTTCTGCGCGGGCTTGAGGGTCGGGTCACCGTCCATGACCGCGACCTGCCAGACCAGCTCTCCGGTCTGCTTGTCGCGGGCCTGCACGAACCGGCCGCTGGACGAGGCGTCGAAGTCCTTGACGGGCTCGACCTCGCCCACGACGTAGCAGCCGTGCGGGAAGACCATGGCGAAGGTAACGGGAATGGGGCCTTGCAGAGCCATAACGGCTCTCCTCTCTTACCTGTCTGACGTTTGAGCTCGCGGTGCTTCCGCAAGCACCGTTACGTGCTTCTGAAAAGCGCCCGCAGACGCGTCTGGGCAGTGCTCCAGGATGTCCGCCACGGCGTGAAGCGCAATGATCACTATCAGCAGCACCGTGGTGGCCAGCACCGTGGAAGCCAGGCCATCCGCGCAGTTGTCCATCAACTCGGCCACGATGCGGATAGTCATGATCAAACGGGAGCGTTTGGCATCTTCGAGACCCAACACCATTGATCACTCCAATCCCTCATCGTTGGCCGCAGCAGCCGTTTCCCCTGACGGGGCCCCGTGTAGGGGGGGCTGCACGAATGAACGTACAGGGGGCCCTACACGTCCGTCAAGGGGGGGCTACACGTGTTGCGGTATAGCCCCCTCTGAACGGAGCGCGTACGCTGCCCCCATGGCGAAGGAAGACGTGAGCGAGGCGGTTCAGACCGCGCTTGCATCCCTCGAACACGCCTTCGATGCCGCGCTTGCAGTGATCAATGCAGAGCCTGACCCGAGTCAGGCGTATGCGGGTGCGACGGAACTGGTCGAGACGCTCAGGCGGCTTGTCGAGACCTCAGGCGATCAACGAGCCCTGTCCGCAGCCCGCATTTTTGAGCATGAGCAGATGTCGTTGGCCGGCCTGGCTGACCGCATCGGGGTATCGAAAGCTCGCGCAGCCCAACTGATGAAAACTGCCAAAGATGTCGGTGGGCGAAGCGGAAATTCAGCGGAGGGAAGCTAATAATGAGCAAGCCGACAGAGGTGATCGTTGAGGTCTGGCCCGTTTCGGCCGACAACGTTGGCCTATGGCTCATCAGCGGCACCGATGCCTGGCGCTCGGGTCCAGTACAGCAGGACAGCGATCCTCACAGCGCCGTAATCGGCCTCCTGGCGAAGTACGACGCGGAAGACGGCGTAAAGCTCCTCCACTCGACATCCTGGCGCGCAGATGGAACCGCCGTCATTCTCACTTACGTAGCCGTACTCGGATGCGGCGCTTTCGTACGCGATAAGTGGGAGCAGGCTGCCCCGATCAGTCCCGCCCTCCCCGATGCGGTCGGAAAGCCGATTCCCGTCGAGGCCACGGACGCACCGATCCCGAGGTATATCGACGTCCTCATGCATGGCTTGCGACATCTGCAATTCCTACTGCAAACAGACTCTGCCGCGCGTACGGCCTTGTGTGGGAGGTGGCCGGATCACCTAGCAGCCTTTCGCCCAGCGCTGGCCGGTATGTACGACCACGAGCACGGACAAGAGCCGATCACTCTTCCCGAAGGGCTGGAGGCGCGCTAGTCGGGGAGACCTATGCACGATGACATGGAAACGATCGGCGAGAACGGGGAGCGTTTCGTGCAGGAGCGGGAACAGACAAGAAGCGCCGAACTGGATCAGCTACATGTCCAGCAGCGCGCCATGGAAGCACTTCGGGACCTTCTTTCACGTACCGAGAATGAGGGCCTTCCAGTACTCACCTGGACTATCGCAAGCAGCCCATCAACATCAGCCCTCGTCGCGGTCTGTGACACAGGTGATGCAGGCGAACGCCGCAGAGGATTCGAAGAATGGTGCGACGCTCTCGGGGCTACCCGACTAGCCGACGAGGTTAGTGGCCAAGGGAGTACCAGGCTGCGGGCACGAGTGGTGGACACCTATCTTGACCTGTCCATCGATCTTGTTGCTGACGTGTGAGCTCCGTCCAGGCAGGTCAGCGTGCCGAAGGCTGCCAAAGCCCTCGGGCATGCAGCTAGGACGCGGCCCTGCGACGGGCGGCCCTGATTAGCTGATCTGCGCGTGCCTTCGAGATACCCAGCTTGTCCGCCAACCTCCTTCGCGAGAGATTCTCGGCGTCAGAAATCTTTGCAGCACACCTGGCCCGAGCCAGCGCAGCATCATCGGCGAGCTTTCGCATGCAATCCGCTAAACAAGTGGCAATATGGTACGCCGCATCGAGGTCAGCCATTCCCTGGAGGCTCGCGTTGATCTGCTCGTATGCATGCTTGATCGGTTCGAGGGCGGCAGAATCATTCGACGTACGAGAGATGTCTTCTCCAGGGGAGTTCATTCGGCAGCCTCGCTCGTCGTATCCTTAACTCTCCCTCTTTTCTGCGCGCCAACCTTCCGAACCATCGGCAGATGCGTTTTGCGGTGTTCTTCCAGCAGGTGATCCCATTTTTGGCGTGCGAACCTATATTGTCCTCTGGCTGTTTCTAGAAGGCCGTCGGCGGTACGCTGGAGCACGAAGAAGAGTCCGCCCTGAGACGCCCATTCGTATATGCCGCAGCAGGATGTCTCACGGATTCGGACTGTGCCCGCCGGCACGAATGGTATCCAGGTTGTCTCAGCACTATGTGACATCTTTGGCACTCCGTACTGACTCAGTATCTCGTGATGTTGCTCATGTGCCAGCACTAGAATGTCCCAGACGGGGCGAGCCTCTTCCCATGCGCCTCTTGCTGCCATTTCCGGGCCGTCTTTCGTTTTCCGCAGGACGACGTATGTGTCATTATCGATTGCCCATACATACGTATTGCAGCACGCAATGACTTCGATGATGGACGGCTCCTTTGAAGAGTTGAAAGGCTCCCATGAGATGCCTGCCGCATGTTTGATCGCCGCGAACCTGGCCGCCCTACCCTTCCTGCCCATTGGCCGACTCCAATCAGAAATAGCCGACGGTTGCACGGCGGTTCCTGCGCCAAATGCACAGAATGGCCAGCGAGATCACAGAGTCCGCCGTCAGTTCGGAAGCGCTACAACGGGAGCCCTCAAACGCAGTCACCTTTGGCATTGGTCTCGCATGCCACAGGCCCGAGGTGTCGCGCCAGACATAGAAGCGCCGGAAGGCCGCACGCAAGCTCGGGTCAAGCAACTGACCCGAGCGCGCGTCTTCGGCCGGGCGGTGTCGCGGCAGGTTAGGGCCCTCTCGATCTCCATGGCGAGTCACACAAGAAGCATACCTCTATAGGTATAGCCTCCTTTAGTACTTGTACACACTCCTACATCTACGGGTAGCGCACTGATAGTGCAGGTAGGCGCTTGCTTAGTGTTCGAGCGTGCTCGACCGTGAGGGGCCTGTACTCCTATATGTGCAGATTGCAGACCAGATCAGGCAGCGCGTCGCTTCCGGCGATCTCGCGCCCGGTTCTGCCGTGCCCTCCGAGGTAGAGATGGTGAGGACCTACGGTGTGACACGACAGACGGTCCGTCGAGCGATCCAGCTCCTCAAGGAGGAGGGCGCCGTCTACACCGAGCAAGGACGTGGCACCTTCGTCGGGCCGAGGAGCGCACCCCAGAGTCCTCGCAAGGTCCCGGTCTATCAGCAGATCGCCAACGAGATCATCGAGGAGATCAAGGCAGGGGTCTACGCCCCGAACCGCCTCATCCCCAGCGAGAAGACGCTCGGGCAGCGATTCGACAGAGCGCCAGGGACGATCAGGCAGGCGATCGCCTACATGCGTGAGCTTGGTTGGGTCTTCACCGTGCCGCAGAAGGGCACGTACGTCTCCAAGCGCGAGGACTGGCCCGAGAGATAGGCCAGGGCTGCCAACGCCCGCACGACGCCGGCCGTCCTCAGCTCAGAAGAGCTGGCACAGCTCGCGGTGCGCTGCCGAATTGTTCTCTTAGGTATCAAGGGCGGCGCTGCGCGCCGCCACGCGGCCCGAGCTTGCGGGCCGCGCGCTGCGCGTGCGGCCTGGGGGCCGTTCTCGCGCGCACCCGCCACTCGGGCCGCGCCACACCAGCAAGCCACAACTAGGCCTTATCGTACGTTCATGGAATTACTCGATCGCTTCGGCGTGCCAGCTGACCTTACATCTCTCCGAGGGCTTGAACGCTTGGTAAGCGAGCACACGCCAGAGACGAGGCACCTCGACTTCAAGCGTCAACTTAGCAGCTCCGAAGATCTCGCTGACGACTTAGTTGCGATGGTAAACAGCGGTGGAGGCGTGCTAGTGATTGGAGTGGGCACGGACCGACACGATCGCGCATCATCCCTACACCCCCTCGCACTCCGAACTGCTGAACAGCAGGCCGTCCAAGCCGCTCGCGAAGGCGTAGATGAATCCATAAGGATCGACCCGATTCCGATCCCGATAGAAAATGACCCAGGTGCTGGCTACCTTGTCATCCTTATACCACCGAGCAGCAGGCTTCCGCACCTAAGCTCGAAGCGAGGGCGAGTTCTTCACCGAGTCGGGACGCACAACAAGCCCATGACGCGAAGAGAAATAGGTGCCGCCTTCTGTGCGGGTGGAGCAAATTTTGCACGCGAGTTCGGGTTAATTGCAGCGAGCGAACCTGCATCCTTAGTGGCATCTGTGAGCCAGCAGTACGCCAGCACACAAGGACGTATTCATTTAACAAACAGGGGTGGATCCACCGCCTTCAACATCACAATTTCTGCTCTAGCGTGCCCGCTTCTATATGAAGCACCGCCCGGCCCCGACGATCCACCCTGGGGGCCGATTGAGACCGAGACTCCGCCATACCTTCCTATAATCGCTCTACCGCCGGGCACAGAGGTCAGCTTCGCCGTTACTCGCACCTTTGGGGCCACTAGCCAGGACGTTCTCACTTTTACGTGGGATGACGAATTAGGGAGAACCCATCAAGCTAGTCAGGCGGTTACCTGGTAGTCGTGATTATTAGCGATGGCGCTTCAGGTGTACCCACTCAACACGCCTCCCTATTCGGCCCAATCTACTGTCCCTCGATCGATGGAATCTGACCTCTACGCAAAAGGGCACGACCTGCGGCTAGAGTGCTGTGGATCTGCTGGGCCGTAATTGGGATGGAGTCTTCGCCACTGCGCCTCACAATACTGATGTATGCGCCCTCCACGCGGCCATCAACGATGGCTCCGTGAACAAGGAAAGGCTTCAGTTCCTCTTCTTGTGCTGGAACAGAAATGACAACCAGGCCATGACCAGGAGTAGTTTCGACGGGCTCAATTTTGAGCGCTGCAGGAAACGGGAAGATTCGACTCTCTATAGCCTGCCGATAGCGGCGGATAGTAGCCGTGTCAACAGGAACTGGCCTAACGGACTTGATCACCTCGCCGCCAGGAATTCGCTTCGTATCCATGCCAACGACTACGACGCCGCCTTCCTCTGCGTTAGCAAACCGGCTCACGGCTTCGGCTAGCGATATCCTGCCCCGATCTACTGATAGGTCGTAATGGCAAGCCTTAACATCAAGCCATGGACCTTCCGAAAGGCCAATGAGAAGGTCAGGCCGTCCTCCTAGAACAAGATCTGCAACGGTTTTACGACTTACCTGTCTGGCGCAAGAGGCTTCCAGTAGGGCATTGATGCTAACCCCGATATCGTATAGCTGATTCAGGGTTTTATCGCGCGTGGCGGCTGTAATGAGAATATCGTGATAGTAAGGGGCGGTAGAGCGGTAGCTGTCCGCTCGAACGGCAACCAATTTAGCTCTCAGGCGTCGCAGTAGCGGTTCAATGAGTGGCGCGACTATTTCATGTACTTCTTCATCATCGTCCGCGTAGACGTCAGTAGAAAAGGTGCAGCGAATCGCGAGACTGCCATTACTAAGCAGAGTGAAAGAGGTGGGGTCAACGACGGATTCCTTCGGCGAGTATTCATCGTCGGGAGCGAGGTCGATAACTACATCAACCGGACAGGCGTCGTTCTGTCGCGCCCTCCGAAGAGCGCGAACAAGGTCAGTAGCCGTAGCTACATATAGATCAGCGCGCTTAATAACGAGAGAGTCGGCGCCGTCGAACGACCGCCGTTCATCACCGAACGACCACGCGTCGTTGCGAGGGACGTATCGAACCGTGGGAGTCACATCTGTTAGGTTCTCACAGATGCGGAGATCCGGCAGGCGACTATCTGTCTAGTAAGTGGAGGCAAGTAACCTCCTCGTCGGATCCAATGCGACCATTTGGTCGCGTCAATCCAGATGGGCCGCAGGGCGAGGCCAGCGCCCTGCCGTAAGGTCAGCTCCACTATCGTGCAGATACCGCTCTCACGATCGCCCGAAGCGGTCGAGCACCGTGCGTGGTCGGGGGCGATCGACGGATCGAAACTTCGTTCCTCAGCTCCGATCCACCGAGCAGCGCGGGTTGGGCAAGGTCGACGGGAGACCGACATCATAAGATCCGGAACATATGCGGAATGCTAGCTGTCTTGCAGGTTGAAACAGGAACATCAGTGGCAGGTCAGCATGCCGTCTGGCGAAGAAACAGCGTTCCACTTCTAATCCGACGGTCGCAGGTTCGAATCCTGCAGGGCGCGCTTCTCCACCAGCGGAAACTCCAGCCACGCCCTGGGCGGCATGGGGCAAACATGAAGGGAAGCTGAGTCAGCCGCCCCAGCACGGACGCAGCGGTCAACACCAGTCGGGCCGTCTCTCGGGCGGCGTGGTGGACCACGCAGCCACTGTCCAAGGGTGTTGCACCGTCGTGGTCGGCCGCGGCCAGGGCGCGGCCTCCGGCTTGGGCCTCCTTGGGGTCGGCGAAACCGCCCTGGTGGATGCGATGCCGCTGCCCGTCCAGATCGCACAACTGCACCGCGAAGTACCAGCTGCCGTGATCATCATCTACCGGCAGACGCGGACACGTCACTCCTCGCTGACGTCCTGTTTCCGTATCCACGCAGCCGCAGCGCCGGCTGCCTTCACACGAGTTTGTTTGCCATCTGTCCCACCTCCACCCCACGATGTGCTACGACAGACGCGCCAGCCAGGGCTCGCACTCGATCAGGGATGACCTCAGGTCACGTGTCCGGGGAACGGGGAGGCTCAAGCCGCGACGGAACTGCTCAGTTGGCGCGAACGCGGGCTTGGTCACCTGCCGCTGCAATACGGTCAACTGGTGCCGTAACACCAGGATTTCGACCTCCATGCCACTACCGGTTTTCGGCGAAGCAGTTCCAGGGACGAGAAGGTGGTCGGCACCGTGGGGTAGGCCAAGACGGCGGACGAGTCACCTTACCCTCACACCAACCTACCCACCAAGATCCTCGGAACACTCCTAAACCCTGTAGAGCACATCCGGGCAAGTCGACAACAGCTCGTATCCAACCGCTTCCTGCGGAAGCCGGATGCCACTGACCAGCACGTTCCTGGCTCGTCCGGCGAGCAGGCCCAGCCACGCCGACACGCGCGCAGCCGAATCCGCTGGTACGGGCGCGGCAGGCCGTTCGCGGCCTGCCGCGAAGAGCAGTTCGTAGAGCGGAAGTGCCGGCACAACCGCGGGGAGGCCGGCAAGGACGGCGCTGGCGCTGGCCGCTGCGGGGATCTGCAGTCCTTGCAGATCCACGTCGCCGAAGTAGACGATCCGATTGGGTCTCGGGGACAGCAGCGGTACCGACAACACCGCCGATGGGAACTGGTTACCGGTACCGTAGCCCACATGCCGTCCCGGACCTGCGGCGGCGTGGCGCCGAGTGGCCTCCAGGAGCGAGGTATACGTGTGGTGGTTCTCCGCGATCAGCAGTGCCGTACCACGGGGGTCAGGGCGCCCAGGAACCCATTGCGAGACGAACGGGATGGGCACCGGGTGACAACGCAGCAGTTCGAGCGTCAGCGCCCCTGAGACGAAAAGCCGGGTCGTCACGAGCCCATCAAGCCGTTTCTCATCGCCGAACAGTTCCAAGGAGCGTTCTCTCATCGGCACGCTCGGCCGCGTCGCGCCTCCGTCGCGAAGAAAGGCGGCCACCGCCTCGAGCACGCTGAGCTCGTCGTCCCTGGTTGCGATCCGTCCGGCGGATTCAAGCGCGGGCGGCCAGACCCGTACCGCTCTCGCCTCGCGCACGACCCGTTCACGAGGAGGGCGGCGGACCCAGAGCGGCATGGGAGGCGCGTCTCGCGTATCGAAATGCCGGGAGGTGCTCGGGAATATCACCGACTCGGTAACGGCCAGCTCGTTCAGCGCGTCGCGTATCTCGGCACGCGCGGTCGGCGCCGTCGCCAGGCGTCGATCGAATGCGACCGCTGCGTCGTACAGCGTCTCGATCTCAATCTTCTGTCGCGGTGATGCCGCGACCTGATCGGCGAGATGTTGGGCCAGGGAGCTCAGCTTCACGACGCGGCGCCGTCCGTCGTCTCATCACGTGTCAGACGGACGGCGGTGATGCCCTCCACTGCAGATCCGAAGCGTTCCTCCAGAACAACGTATCTCCGCGTACGGAGTGCCCCTGGCGCGTTGCGCATTCGCAGCACGTTTGGGAACTGGCCGACAGCGCCGAGGTCCTCTACCCCGGTGGTGTAGACGAGTTGCACGCCATGAGCGGTCGCCACCTCACGCTGCAGTCTCAGGAGCGCCACGTGGCTCGCGGTGCCCAGCGGATTGTCCAGCACGAGGGTGCCGCCAAGCGCTGCCCTGCTCCTGCCCCGGTTGACGGCGCGCAGCCGGGCGAGTGTGCAGTAGAGCGCGACGCACACGGTCAGCTTCTCGCCGCCGGAAAACTTGCCGAGGCGGGTCACGTCGACCGGTTCGACCGCCAGATCGCTGTTGGGTTTGAGTACCTTGACGGTGAACCCGCGTGGTGCCACAGCTTCGTGGACACATCGCTTGAGGAGCGCGAAACCCTCGGGTTTCGACTTTTCAACCACGATCCGGTCGACGACTGCGTCAATGCGTGCATGCAGGTCCTCCTCGCTGCTGGGGCGGGCGAACCGGATTCGGAGGAAGTGCTGATCGGCCCATCCGCCCAGGGTTCCGGGCAGTTTAGAGTGCCGGTTTGCGGACTCCAGGTTCGCGAGCACGTCCTGAACTAGTGCAGCGATCTCCACCACGACGAGCCGCTGGTCGCGTCCGATGTCGGAGAGCTGGCCGTCTATGGTGGTGCGGCGCGCCCGCATCTCTTCGGCGCGGGCGGCGGCACGCTCGCCGAGCGTTACAGGATCGTCACTGGCGAATCGTTCTCTGATCGCATCGGGGATCCCGGAGAACCTGCCCTCCGACGCCAGCCTGCGCACAGCGTCGATGGCTTCGTTCGTCTTGATCCTCGCTACGGTTACGATCTCCGCTGTAGAGGCCAGACGACCGAGTACCGCCTGTGTCTCCGCCTCGGCCCGCGCATCGTCGCCGTCGAACGCTGCCACTCCGTCCACCACGTCGGCCGGCGCGGCAGCGTCGGTGAGACGATGTGCACGCTGTGCGAGCACCTGCGCCGCGGTGTCCGCCTCGCTCGCGGCTGAGGCTGCGTCGTCGGCCTCCCTGTTCAGGGCCGTCACCTGTCCACTCAGTTCGGTCGCAGTCGCCGCCTGTCGCGCGGCGAGCTCCCGCGCCTCGACTTCGCCTGCGGGCTCGACGTCGAGTTGGGCGTGCCGCAGCCTGTCGCGCGGCGTCCGCTCAGTGACCTCTTTGCGCGCCTGTTCGAGCTGGAGATTGGCACGGCTCAACCCCTGCTGGGCCTGGTCGGCCTTCTCCCGGGATCGGCGTCGCGCGATGGCACGCCGTTCAGGGTCCTGCCCATTGCCGGTTTCGAGCAACGACGCCGCACGTTCGCGGATGGCCTCCGCATATCCCGCGAGCGCCTGTTCGGCGCGCTCGGCGCGCTCGATGAGCCCCGCGAGCCGTTCTGCGAGCACGGATTGCGCCGCCACCGTACGCCATTGCGCGTCGAGATCCTTGAAACGGCTCGTCAATATGGACAGGGGGTCGCCCACCGGGTTGGCCACGTCCTGGCGGTCCGCATCGAGCATGGAGATCGCGCGGCCTTCGCGTTCGTATCGTTCCTTGTTGGATCTGTGCTCGGCGGCTTCTCGCTCGGCGGTGCGCTCGGTCTTGCGCCACTCGTTCGCGCGAGTAGTGGCTTCGTCGGCGACCCGCGTGTACGCCCGGACGTCCCGGTCTCGTTGTTCGATTTCTCGCTCGAGTTCCGGCAGTGTTGAAACCTTGGCGACGAGGGCTGTCAGGCGCTCGATTCTGCCCGCGAGAAGGGTGAGCTTGCCGGACAGCCATTCCTCCGTGGCCGCATCCGTGAGGTCATCGGCTTCGAGCTCGTCGATCTGAGAACCAAGTGTCGCGTCGGTGTCGTCAATCATGTCGATGGCCTGCCGGCATTCCTCAGCCTTGATCTCCAAGGTGTGCAGGTAACCGGTTGGGCAGTCGCGCAGCAGGGCTTCGAGCACCTCCAGCAGCGTTCGGTCCGCCTGCGTCTGCTGGTGAAGTTCGGCGATCCGCTGTTCCTGCTCATGGCGCCGCTGTTCACGTTCTACCCGCGCGTGCTCCGCTGCGGCCGGATCGTACAACGCCGGGTCGCTGGGAACCGCCGACCATTCAGGGGCGGTCGAACTCAACGCCTGCTGCATCTGCGTCGCGGAGCACACAGTGACGTGAGCGATCGACCGGCAGCTCTGCTTTTCCAGAGCGAGGAGGGCGTTGCCGAGGTCGGCGTCCGCGACGACCACGCCTGCGGCGAGTTCCGCAACGGTGGAGTTCCGCAACGCGACGGCGCGTGCGGGCTCGGTCACCAGGTCGCGCAGCAGCTCCCACCCCGGCCGCGCCGTCACTTCGCCGGCGATCGCCTCAGCAACACGCTGGGCATCACGCGTGGTCGGGAGGAACGCGTCGGTGCGCAACCCGTCCAGCGCACGATCGTCGTCGGCCGCATCGACACGGGTTTCCACGATGACCGATTCGGCTGTCGAGATCGCATGTGTCAGCGCGGCACGAAGGTTGGCCGCTTCGGCCCACAGGTCGAGCCGCCCATCCTCGCTGAGCTCCATGAGTTCGGCGAACCTGGCGTTGGTGGCGAGCATGTTGACGCGAGCGGAGAGCTTCTCATGGTCGGAGACGAGTTGATCCCGTTCTGCGTTCCTGGCGGCCCGCTCAGTCGCCAGGGCCCTCCGCTGCTCACTCAGTGATGTGCGCCGCGCCGGCCGGTCAGCGCGCCGTGCGCGTACCCCATCCAGCAGTTGGTCCGCCTCATTCTTGGCTGCCCATGAGTCGCCGAGGACCTCAGCGGGAACCGCTTCTCGATCGGAAAGGTCACCCTGGTTGGCTGCGGTTTCGATTGCTTCTTCGATACTTGCCGTCTGCAGGCGGAGGTTGTCCGCGCGTTCCTCCGCCTTGGCTGAGAGCTCCCGATTGGCGCGCACGCACTCCTCTTCGGTCGCGGCATTGGATCTCGCGGTCTCCGCCGCTGAGATCTTCTGCTCCTCAGCGGTGCGTTCATCAGCCGCGAGAGCGGCGTAGCGGGCCTTGAGAACGGCTGCGGCGTCATCCCGTGCCTCGCGCAGCGGAGCGGTCGTTCGCTCCGCCTCGGTCATCTGCTGGCGCACCGACCGTGCTTGATCCTCTGCCTCCGCCCGCTCGGCCAGGGGGCCGACCGCTTCCCAGGCCAGGTCGTCATCCCTTGTGGCCGTGGCTGCCGACTTCGCCTCATCGGCTGCCTTGGTCATCGCAGCGAGCCGATATGTAGCCGCGATCCTGAGCAATTCATTCGCGACGTCATTGAGTCGGCCGCGTTCGCTGTCCAGCCTATGCGCCTCGCCGCGAAGCCGCTGCGCCTCCCCGGCGAACCATTCTCTGTCGGTTTCCTGCGCCGAAGCCGCGCTTTGAAACGCGGCTGCCAGCAGTGCGGCCGCCTGCTTCGCCTCACCTGCTTCTCGGCCCGCTTCGTTGGCGAGATCGTGTCTTTCGGCCAGCGTGTCAAGTCTGCCTGACATCTCAGCGCAGAAGTCGCGATCCACAAGCAGATCTGGTTTCCGACCAAGGACGTCGATGACTTTCCGCAGATTGGCCGCGACGAGCTCCGGTTGAGCGCTGTCCACGGTCAAATCGATCAGGAAGTCGATGAACTTATCCGTGGAGGGGAAATTGAACAGCTCGGCGACCCCGCCCTCTGAGTGGTTCATCTCCTTCTGATAGCTGAACAAGGTCGGGTCGAGATTTCGCGCAATGAGTGTTTCGGTCCACACCCCGCGCTGATCGGTGATCGCGAACGAGAACTGCTGCGGCCGTGACGCCGCAGTCTCCCGCAACAGGCGAACGAACTCGGCCATCGGCCGACTGCGGCCCGTTTCATCGTGAACGGGAAGGTGATCGAGATCGAGCACACCAGGAACCTCGAAGAACGAGTAGTACCAACCCCGGAGCTTTTCACGATCACGATCGGGGTCGACGGGCCTGCGGCGGTCGATCCATTCGTACACGGCTCCGGTGATGAGCCGCGGCGGGGGCAACAAGCTGTCATCGGACTGCGCGATCCATTCAGCGACTGTGTGGCTCGTGTCGCCGGAGGCGACGTAGTCCTCCAGATACCGCTTGACGGACCTGCCCATGAAGTCTTTCCGCAAGGGCAGGAGCAGGGCGAAGAAGAGCGAGAGCAGACTCGACTTGCCGCCTCCGTTACGCAGCCAGAGGATTGAGTCAACGGGCTCACTCGAACCGTCTGCGCCTGACGACACGTCCAGCGTGAGATCTGTGAACCGGGCAGCCCTGTCGCCGACGTTCGCCAGCCGCAGACGAGACAGCTGATAGGTCACGGTGCCACCCTCCGGTCGTGATCGCCACGTCTGATGGCGGCCAATATGTCGTATGCGGCGTTGCCGGCGAGTTCAGCGGCCTGGATCCGGAAGCGTTCGAGCAGTTGGAAGACCTCAGGGCCGCGTGAGGGCGCCGATCGGGCGAGCGCCTGGTCGACCATCCAGGTGAGCACGTGCGCTATCCAGTAGGTAGAGGACGCGGGGGACCGGCGTGCCTTGCCCTTTCCTCTGTCCGCCTTGTAGCCGGGCGACAGACGGTCATAGGTACGCCACGCCTCGTCAAGCGATCCCTGTGCCTGCTCGGGTGTGCGCTTGAACCGTTCGCATGTCTCGCGGAGAAAGCGTTCGAGCTCGTCGACCGACACCCACCGAACTCGGTCGTCATCGAAGTCGGCCGGCGTCGGGAACGTATAGGCGGCGATCGCGACGCTGACGAGTCCCACCAGCAATCGTTCGGTCACACCACTGACATTCGGCAGGTCCGAGATGCGATAGGCGAAGACCGACTCGCGGCGCACACCGAGGACAAGTCCCAGATCCGAATCGGATAGCACCTGAGCGTCGAGTCCGTCGAGGACGCTGTCCACGGCGTTGCGGAACTCCACGTCAGCGCGGTAGCGGCTCAGCAGTGCGCGATAGTCGCTGTCCGCTCCGGGCCGCATCTTCGGCCGTAGGGCGTAGCCGATGAGCACACCCACATCGGCGAGATCGCGTTGGCCGAGGGTCATGAGGCCTCCCGGTCCGCCGCCGCCGTCCACCGGCTGAGCGCCTCCTCGTCCTGCGCGACGATCAGATCGTCGCCCGACCAGCCGGGCAGGGTGATCCGCGCGCCATCCGCGTCGACCGCCGCCGAGGGGCCGAGGACACGGGCAGCCGTGTCCACCGCCGTGGACACGTCCTGCGCCGTCTCGGGCGCGTACTTCCACAGCGCGGCGAGAACGATGACCTGCTCGACCTCCGCGGGCAGGTCCGCCGCCCGGGCGGAAAGCAGGAGATCTGACAGGCGCGCAGGTAGTCCGACCTCGACCACCAGACGTGCGGCGGCCTCCAGCACCTCCGGAGGTATGGCGGGAGGATCGGGATCACCGAGCTCCTCGTCGGGAACCGGCGAATCTTCCGGTGAAGGCGCGCGTCGTGGCGCGAGGAGGTCATCGACCAGGTCGGCGACGCGCACGACCCTCGGCGC
The DNA here is from genome assembly GCF_040639085.1 of Nonomuraea sp. NPDC023979. NCBI lineage: Bacteria > Bacillati > Actinomycetota > Actinomycetes > Streptosporangiales > Streptosporangiaceae > Nonomuraea > Nonomuraea sp. NPDC023979. Next base: position 1,877 of record NZ_JBEZZG010000021.1, on the reverse strand, counting down.
CTGGCCGCCTGAGACCAGGACGGCGAAGGTCTCGGCAGGCTCCACCGCCACGTCGGCACGCAGGATGAGCAGTGGGAGGAACAGGCCGTCCATGATGTCGGGGTTCCGTAGCCCGCCGACCGGCCGAAACGATTGGCGGGCCTGCTCGTCAAGAAAGATCGTCCGTGCGTTGACCAGCTTCCCGTGGAGCTCCGTGTGCCGTTGACGGCACTTCTCCAGCAGTGCTGCGATGCGCGCCGAGGCCTTGGCGACCTCCGGTTCGGTGTCGGGCGCGTCCAGGGCTCCTCGGAGATGGCCGAGCAACCTGGACTCTGTCGCGAGCCGTTCCTCCAGGTGTGTACGGTTGCGCTCCAACTGTTCCGGCACCTCCCTGACCCATTGGGGGAGCACGGTCCGAATGTCCCGCACCGTGTCCGCCAGCAGCGTCCGCAGCTCATCGGCATAGCGGATGGACAGGAGCAGCGATCGTTCGGCCGCCTTCTCCGCCTGTCCGAAGGCGCCACGTTCGAGCTGCCGCGCGAGCATGAGCTCGATCGCAGCCTGCTCATCCTCGACGTCGAACTCCAGCCCGCCCACCAGGGCGTTGATGGCGTCCGTTGAAGCCCGCAGGACGTTGACGCCTCTACGGTGATCCTCATGCTCGGTCAATAGCCGGAACTCGGCCGTCCCGACCCGATGGCGGACCGCGCCATCATTGTCACGTCCGAAGAACGAGACCTGGTAGCTGAACGGCGCCTCGCGTTCCTTGCGGTTGAGCAGCGCGTCCACCACATACCGCGCCACCGCGCCGTGTTCATCGATGGAACGTTCCGGATGAGCGGCGGCGGCCAGCACGGCCAGCCCCGCAACCGCTTCGTCATAGGTGACCTCTTGATCGAATCCCTGCTTTGCGATCACAGCATCGATGGCGGCCAAGGCAAGCGTCACGACGTCGTACTCGCATCCGCCCCACATCTGCCGTGCGGCGTTGTCCGCCGCGTCGGCCACCGGCCGGGCCCGCAGGAGCGCTCGCACGCGATCTCCGAACGACTCCTCGAACACCGCCCCGCCCACGATCGAGAGATCGTTCACTCAGGCGTACCCCCTTGGTGTGCCGACATCCCACCGCAACTATGTGATGGCCGGGTAGCACCCACAAGTCACATCTTTGATCGCGGGAAATCCGTCAACGGTTACATGCGGCGAGTTGCGGGAGCCTATCTCGGGGCTGGCCCTGTTTCGACTATGAACGAATGCAGCCCACTCGACGGCCCACCGAGCCAAGAGCTTCGCGGTCGGGCGGCCGGTGTCCGGAGTGGTGATGAAGCCGTTCCCTAAAGCCTGGCTCGATGGCCCAGCATCTCACCGCCGCGGCTACGCATCGCCGTTCTCCCGAGGGCTGGCCGTTGCGGAGGCGGACACGCGGGTCCTGGCCAGCACGGCGACGCTGGACAGCGTCAACGCCGTCGCCACGACCGCGGCGAAACAGTACGGATCGCCGGCGCCACCGACCGGGGCGGCGCGCCGGCCGTACAGCCGGCCGCCCCCCGCGGCGCCGGGGTGATCGCTACCGCCCGCCCCGGCGCGGAAGCCGCCATCGGCACCGGCCTCACCGACGCCACGATCGAGATCGTGCACTACAGCTGCGACCTGCCGGCCCGGGCCCACTTGCTCATCCCCGAGGGTGTGAACGCGGCGTTTACCGTCACCTGCTTCTGAAGTTCGCCCCTCTCTCCCACACCTGAGCTGACGGCGTTCCTGCCCGCCGCCCCCCGCGTCATCGACGCCGGCCTCGAGGTGCCGAAGATCTTCCGCAACCTCGACTACGCCACCATCCAGGGCTACGACCTGCACGGCCCGTGGGACAAGATCACCGGCCACCACTCCAACCTCTTCAA
>NZ_JBEZZG010000020.1:0-168939 GCF_040639085.1 Nonomuraea sp. NPDC023979 | reverse complement strand
CGAGGTGTTGCATGAAAAACTTCATGCACTGGCTTTTGACACACTGTTGAGTTCTCAAGAAACGGACGCTTGCTCCCCAGTCCTGCGAGAGGCGCTCATTTCGTTGTGTCTTAATTCTTTCAGCCGTTCAAGTCTCTGTCAAATTGACTGGACTTGCTCGACCTGCTGGAATTTCGACGCCCCGCCAACTTACCAGCCATTCGGACAGCTTCGAACCGTCCGGATGTCTCGCCAGAGAGTGGGATTCGCCGGGCACCTCCGGAGCTTGATCAGCCCCTCGTCGCCCGCGCCTCAGCAACTCTAGCAGCCCCGAAGACCACCGTGGCCCGTCTCGGGTAATCATGACGTTCTTCCCTCCCCAGGCAACCGCCAAACCTCTCCACGCGCATGGCAAGGCTCGGCCCGGGGGCGCACCCCCCGGATCCGGCGGAACGCGCAAGTGCCCGGCAAGTCATCCGCAATCGCTCCCAGGTACGAAGTACGTACGAGCAGACTGCGCTCTCGGAGGTATCCGCCATGACCCGCTCGGAGTTCGACGACATCCGCGCCTTCCTCGCCGACGACGCCACGCAGCCGGAGGATCTCCTGCGCATCGCGCGGACGCTCGTCGACGACCTTGAGCACGCCCGGATGCGCGAGGCCGTCATGCGCACCCACTACCTGCGGCTGCTGACCGCCGCCCGCGCCACGGTGGCGGCCGACTCGGTGGGGGCGCCCGAGCCGATGGCGTTCCTCACGCACGAGCTGGGCGAGCACGGCCAGCTTCCGGCGAACGGCGAGGCCGTGCAGCGCATCCTGTCCGACGCCCGCACGGCGGCGGCGCTGCTGGCCTGCCTGGAGCAGCATGCCCGGCCGAGGCCCCGCGCCGGCATCCGGTTGCGCCGCTGCGTCGGCTCCGTCCGCACTCTGCCGCGCTGACCCCGACGCGCCCCTTTCCAAGCCGGTCGGGGTGGGGGCGCCGCTGCTGGGCCGCACCGGACGAAAAGCGTGCGACCCGGCCCGTACAGCGGCGGACCGTAGAACCGGCGCGGGATAGAGCGCGCGTGTATCACCGGATGACGACCTGGGACATACCCGCGCTTGGCGGACGGCCTGGGAGACTGCGCATATGTGGCAACGCGGGATGAACTGGGCGGCAATCGCCTTTGTCGGGACATTCAGCGTTATGTGGCTGGGTGTCGTGGTGTACGCGGACGTGGCCTCTGCCTTTTGGATGCGCGCCGGTCAGGTGGTGTTCGCCCTGTTCCTGCTCGGATGGGCCGGGTGGAAAGCGGCCATCATGATCGGCAAGGCGTGAGTTCGATGAGCGAGCAACCGTACGAGGTCAGTCAGGACCTGGGGGACGACCCGCAGGCGTCGTTCGCGGCGATGTACCTGGACCGGCTCCCGCAGCGGCATCGGATCGACGAGATCGACGACGCGGCCGCCCGCGGGATCTCCCGGTGGACGCGCGAGGAGGACGTGCGCGAGTCCGACGCGCACGTCGACCCGCTCGCCGAGCCGGAGTGTTACTTCGAGTGACTACGGCGTGTACGGCGGCGCGACTCCCCAGCCCCAGTGGGGCACGGGCGCCTGGGGCGGAGGCGTGGCGCCGGGCTGGGAGTTGTGCCGGGCGATGCGGGTGCCCCATTCGATGTAGCCGAAGAACGCGGCCCTGAACTCGGGGTCGTCGGGCAGCGCGACCTCGTCGGCGGCGTCCATGAGCAGGCTGACCCAGCGCCGGCGCTGCGGCTCGGTGATGGCCTTGCCCAGGTGGTAGGAGAGCATGTGCGCGTATCCGCCGCGTTCGTCGGTGTAGCGCGACGGGCCGCCGAACACCTCCGCCAGCCACATGGCGACGTGCTTGGGGTGCCCCGGGTCCATGTGCGCGAACAGCGGCCCGATGAGTTCGTCCTTGACGACGTGTCCGTAGAAGACCTCGGTGAGCCGTTCCAACGCCTCGATGCCGCCGGCCCATTCGTAGAGCGTCGGCACGTTATCTTCCGTCATGTAATCATGTAATCATTGATCAACAATGGCGGACAAGCCCATAATTCCGAGATGTTCGACCATAACGACCACTACCACGGCCTGCTGCTGAAACAGCTTCCGCCGGGCGCCCGGCACGCGCTCGACGTGGGGTGCGGCACGGGGGCGTTCGCGCGGGCCCTGGCCGCGCGCGGGCCGGCGGTGGACGCCGTCGATCCGGACGAGGCGGTCATCCGGGCCGCCGGTCAGGCTCCCGGGGTGACGTTCACGCACGGCGACATCACCGCGATGGAGCTGCCGGGCGGACGCTACGACTTCGTGTCCTGCCTGGCGAGCCTGCATCACGTGCCGTTCGGCACGGTGAGCCGGCTGCGGGAGGCGCTGGCTCCCGGCGGGGTGCTCGCGGTGCTGGGCTGTTATCGCGAGAGCACCTGGTCCGACCGCCTGGTCAGCGGGGCGGCCGTCCCGGCGAACGCCGTCATCAGGCTGGCCCTGGCAGGCAGGGCGGCGCACTCGCCGGTGCGGGCACCGGTCAGGCCGCCCGCGATGACGCTGCCGGAGATCAGGGAACGGGCCGCCGAGCTCCTGCCCGGGGCCCGGATCCGCCGTCTGCTCTTCTGGCGGTATCTGCTGGTCTTCAGAAAGCCTCGCACGTGACGTACCAGCGGCCCGAGAGATGGTCGGCCGACGTGGCGCGGATGGTCCCGGTGGAGTAGGTGAGCCCGCAGAACTCCAGCCATCCCCCGGAGCCGACGACGCCCAGGTCGGTCCTGCCGACATGGCGTACGGCACGGCCGACGGGGAACAGGCCGACCCATTCGACGCCCAGCCCGGCCTCGACGTCGCCCACGGTGACGCTCTCCGGATGCATGGGCAGGGACCGTACGTAGGTCGACAGGGCGTGCTCGGAGACGGCGAACGCGAACCTGATCGGCAGGTCGGCGGCCACGACGGCGAAGGTGGCAACGGCGAGCAGCGGGCCGACGGCGGACAGCTTGCGGTAGCGGCGCAGGAAGAACAGCACGCCCCAGGCGACGGCCGCCAAGATCCAGAACATCAGCGCATAGGACCAGATATATAGGCTGCCGCCGGGAAATATCGCCCCGATCACGCTCGCCGTGGCCGCGATGCTCGGTGGCACCACCAGCCACAACCACCGCACATCCCTACGCCTGACCGGTCCCCCTGGCCCATGCACACCAGGGACCATAGCAAGGCGGCTGCTGAAAGTTTCACCCTTCCGCACAGCCGAACAGCCTGTCCCGCCTGTGACTTTCGCCGGACGCCCTCGTCGCGGCCGGTGCGGACCCTTCTGGGAACGGCGACCGGCTCCCTACCATCCGAGTGAACCCTGTGGGAGCGCTCCCACATCACCGGACGGAGTATCCATGTCTCGCAGCAGGCCCTTGGTGGCCGCCATCGTCGCCGCGGCCGTCACGGCGGTGGCGGGGGCGGCCGTCTTCACCTCCTCCGCCGTCCAGGCCGCCGACTCCGCGTTCTACGTCGACCCGCAGACCAACGCCGCCAAGTGGGTGGCCGCCAACCCCGGCGACAGCCGCGCCGCCGTGATCAGGGACCGGATCGCGGCCGTGCCGCAGGGCCGCTGGTTCGCCAGCTACAACCCGTCGGCCGTGCGCGGCCAGGTGGACGCGTACGTGGGCGCCGCCGCGGCGGCCGGCAAGATCCCGATCATGGCCGTGTACGCGATGCCGAACCGCGACTGCGGCGGCCCGAGCGCCGGCGGCGCCCCCGACCACGCGGCCTACCGAGGCTGGATCGACCAGATCGCCGCCGGTCTGGGCGGCCGCCCGGCCACGATCGTGCTGGAGCCCGACGCGCTGGCCATCATGTCCAACTGCATGAACTCCGCCGAGCAGGCCGAGGTCAAGGCCTCGATGGCCTACGCCGGGCAGCGGTTCAAGGCGACGTCCTCGCAGGTCAAGGTGTACTTCGACATCGGGCACGACGCCTGGCTGTCGCCGTCGGAGGCCGCCTCTCGGCTGAACGGCGCCCAGGTCGGCACCAGCGCCGACGGCATCGCGGTCAACACCTCCAACTACCGCTCGACGCCCGGCCTGGTGTCCTACGCCAAGAGCGTCATCGCGGCGACCGGCGTCTCCGGGCTCGGCGCGGTGATCGACACCAGCCGCAACGGCAACGGCCCGGCGGGCAGCGAGTGGTGTGACCCGGCGGGCCGCGCCACCGGCACCTGGAGCACGACGGACACCGGCGACCCGGCGATCGACGCGTACCTGTGGGTGAAGCCGCCCGGCGAGGCCGACGGGTGCATCGCCTCGGCGGGACAGTTCGTGCCGCAGCGGGCGTACGACCTGGCCATGGCCGCGCCGCAGCCGACCGTCACGCCGACGGTCACCGTCTCCCCGACAGTTACCCCCACCGTCACCCCCACGGGCACGCCCGGCTGCACCGCCACGTACAAGCTGGTCAACAAGTGGCAGGGCGGGTTCCAGGCCGAGGTGACCGTGCGCAACACCGGCACGGCGCCGATCAGCGGATGGCGGGTCGGCTGGACGTTCTCCGGCGGTCAGTCGATCTCGCAGCTCTGGAACGGCTCGGTGTCCGGCAGCGGCGGCAACGTGACCGTCTCCAACCTGGGCTGGAACGGCTCGGTCGGCCCCGACGCGACCACCACGTTCGGCTTCCTGGCCAGCGGGGACGGCACGAGCACGCCGTCGCCGATCAGCTGCACGACCTCCTGACGGCTACCTCCGGCTCACCGCGTGGGTGACGAGCGTGGTGAGCACGTCCTTGACCGAGGCGCGGTTGCGCGCGTCGCACAGGACGACCGGGGTGCCCTCGTCCAGCCCGACGGCCCGCCGTACCTTCGCAGGATCGTGACGGCGGGCCCCGTCGAAGCAGTTGACCGCGACCACGAACGGCAGCTTGAGCTGCTCGAAGTAGTCCACCGCCGGGAAGCAGTCCTGCAGGCGGCGGGTGTCGGCCAGGACGACGGCGCCCAGCGCGCCGAGCGCCAGCTCGTCCCACATGAACCAGAACCGGTCCTGGCCCGGCGTGCCGAACAGGTAGAGCCACAGGTCCTCGCGGATGGTGATGCGCCCGAAGTCGAGCGCCACCGTCGTGGCGACCTTGGTCTCCACGCCCGACAGGTCGTCCACGCCGACGCCGCGGTCGCTGAGCAGCTCCTCGGTGTGCAGCGGGCGGATCTCGCTGATGGTGCCGACCATCGTCGTCTTGCCGACGCCGAATCCACCCGCGATCAGGATCTTCAGGGCCGTCGCGGTGAGCGTCCCGCCGGAGGGCCGGGGGCGGTCAAAGCCTGCGAATTCCATGCAGTACATCCCTGTAAGTGCGTTCGTCGATCGTCTGGTCGGGAGGCTGCGGCGGGTCGATGTTCACCAGGCCCTCGCGCCGCAGGTCGCCGAGGAGCACGCGGGTGATGTTGAGTGGCAGGCCGAGCTGCGCCGCCACGTCCGCCACCGGCGTCGGCCGGCGGCAGATGGCCAGCATGGCGTGGTGCTCGGGGTTCAGCCCCGGCAGCTCGTAGGGCGTCCTGATCGTCGTGACGATCGCGACCAGGTCGAACGCCTCCCCCGAGGGCCGCGCCCGGCCGCCGGTGAGCCCGTACAGCCTGATCAGCGGCCCCGGATCGTCGTCGGTCACGGTGCCGTCCCGTTCCAGACAGGCGCGGGCGCGGCTCCTCTCGGCTGGGTGGAGAGGTGCTCGCCGACGCGCTTGACGAGCAGCGCCATCTCGTACGTGATCAGTCCCAGCTCGGCGTCGGCCGCCGTCAGCACGGCCAGCCGGGCGCCCTGTCCGGCGGCCGAGACGAACAGGAAGCCGCCCTCCAGCTCGATGATCGTCTGGCGTACGCCGCCGAGCCCGAAGTGCCGCCCGGCGCCCACGGCCAGGCTGTGACTGCCCGCCGCGATGGCCGCCAGATGCTCGTGGTCCTCCCGGGTCATGCCCTGGGAACCGCCCATCGTCAGGCCGTCGGCCGACAGCAGCACGGCGTGCCGTACGCCCGGGACCCGGTGGGTCAGGTCGTCCAGCAGCCAGCTCAGCTCAGATCTCGTGTCGGCCATGGTCATCCCTTTCATCGCGCATGTCACGGCTCTCCCCCGCCTCCCTGCGCCCCTGTCGCCAGCCCTCCTGCATGGAGGTCATCAGGTCGTGGAGCTCCTGCGGGGAGCGGGGGGAGATGTCGGGTTCCTGCCGTGGGCGCGTCTTGCGGAGTTGTGGTGCGAGGCTGGCCTGCCGTACCCGTACCGGCAGTCCGTCCAGGTCGTCGTCGGTCTCGTAGCGCACCGGCGAGGGCGGCGGGGGCAGGGTCCGTACGGCGGAGGGGGCCGGGACCTGCCGGACCGGCGGCGCCGAGGCCGGCTCGAACAGCGAGACCGTGGTGTGCGGGCGGGCCTGCACGGGCTCGGTGAGCACGCTCACCGGGACCATCAGGATCGCCGTGGTGCCGTCGTAGGGCGACTGGCGCAGCGTGACCTTGATCCCGTGGCGGGCGGCCAGCCGGGAGACCACGAAGATGCCCATCCGGTCGCTGCCCGCCAGGTCGAACTCGGGCGGCGTGGCGAGCTGGGCGTTGAGCTCGGCCATCGTGGCGGTGTTCATGCCCAGGCCGCGGTCCTCGACCTCGATGGCGAAGCCGTTGGCCGCGGCCAGGCCGCGCACCTGGACGCTGGTGTTGGGCGGGGAGAAGGAGGTGGCGTTCTCGATCAGCTCGGCGATCAGGTGGATGACGTCGGTGACGGCGGCGCCCGCGAGCATCGGCGCCTGCGGCATCGGCTGGATGGTGACCCGCGTGTAGTCCTCGACCTCCAGCGCGGCGCTGCGGATCACGTCGTGGAGCGGCACTGGGTCCCGCCAGCGCCTGCCGGGCGCCGCGTCGGACAGGATGATCAGGTTCTCCGCGTGGCGGCGCATGCGGGTGGTGAAGTGGTCGAGCTTGAACAGCCCTTCCAGCGTGTCGGGGTCCTCCGCCTTGCGCTCCATCGCGTCGAGCAGCGTGAGCTGGCGGTGCAGCAGCGCCTGGTTGCGCCTGGCCAGGTTGAGGAAGACCTGGCCGACGCCCTTGCGCAGCGTGGCCTGGCCGACCGCGGCCTCGACGGCGGTGCGCTGCACGGCCGAGAACGCCTGCACCACCCGCTCGACCTCGGCGGTCCTGGCCTTCTCCAGCTCGGCGGTCGTCTCGGCCGGGTCGACGTCCTCGCCCCTGCGCAGCCGCTCGACCAGGTTGGGCAGCCGGACCTCGGCCAGCTCGACCGCCGACGCCTGCAGCTTCCTCAGCTCGTCGATCATGGAGCGGCCGAACCGGTACGACAGCACGATCGACAGCAGCACCGCCAGCAGGCCCAGGCCCAGCACCACGCCGATGCGCACCAGGCCCTCCACGACGCGGGTCTCGCCCTTCAGCGTGGCCCGCCGCACCTCCTGGCTGGAGTTGCCGCTCAGCCCGGCGAACGCCTCGGCCGCGTCGAGCCGCCAGGCCGTGGCGGTCACGGGCGGCATGCCGCGCGCGTTCCAGGCGTAGACGGCGTCCTCCGCCTGCTCGAACCGCTGGTAGGACGGGGTGGCGACGAGCCGTTCGTGCAGGGCGCGCAGCTCGGGGCCGATGTCGCGCAGCGCGTCGGCGAGCTGCACCCGCCGCGCCGTCATCGCCGCCACGAACGCCGCGTGCTCGGTCGAGGTCATCTGCCCGCGCTCCAGCGCCGGGGCCAGCACCGCGGCCTCCCTGGAGGCGTACTCGGCGGCCGAGCTGTAGGCCGACAGGCCGCGCAGCACCCGGTAGGAGTAGACCTCGGTGAGCCGCTCGGCGCCGCCGAACTGCTGGTTGGCGACGCCGATCATCACGTTGTACTTCTCGGTCGTGGTCAGCGCCGCCTCGTCGCCGAGATCGGCCGCCGCGCGCAGTCCCGCCAGCCCGTCCAGCGCCTTGAGCAGCGCCCGCACGGTCTCGGGCGCGGTGCCGGCCTGCGGCTGCTCGGCCAGCCCGGCCGCCACGTCCCGCACCCGCGCCACCGCCTGGTCGGTGACGTGCCGCTGCGTCGCGAGCTGCGTGTCACCCGCCGCCCGGCCCGCCAGCTCGGCGGTGAGCAGCCGCTCCCGCTGGAGCGCGATGATCAGCTCACGCGACGGCGCGCCGACCGCGTCCCACTCGCCCCGGCTCTGCGCGAACCCCGTCGTCTCCGACACCATGCTGTACGCGATGTAGCCCCACAGGCCGACGAGCGACACCAGAGGCACCAGGAGAATCCGCAGGATCTTGCGGCGGATCGGCGGGGCGGATCTCATGCGCTTCGTCCAATCCGCGCTTTCCTGCGCATAGTCGGTCTGCCTGGGGGCGGCAGTGCCTGAAGTGCACGCCGCGACGGATGCGCGCTGTGATCTGCACCACTATGCCGCTGGTGTCCCGCGCCGACAAGACACCGTTTCAAAAGTTGATATTTCGATATCTCCGCGGCTATGCCGGAGTCCGCGCAGTGATTGCCAACATGCCCGGCACCGCACGCCCACCGGGCTCGCTCACTCTCGTGAGCACCAGCCCGGCGTCGAGGAAGGCGTTGATCAGATCCGGCAGCGGCGTGTGGCTCATGCCGACCAGGTCCCGGACCCCGCCCGCACGCCACCACGGCTTGCGCGGGTGCCGGCCCCGGTGCCGGTAGGTGGGGTGGATGAGGACGGCACCGTCCTCACGAGGCTCGATGTGCGGGCCGTTGAAGCACGGGTGCATGCCGTAGAACAGCAGCAGACCGCCCGGCCGTAGGACGCGGGCGGCCTCGGCCAGCAGGCCGGCGAAGTCGTCGACGTCGGAGGACACCCAGATGGCGGCGACGGCCGTGAACACCCCGGCGGCGAACGGCAGTCCGGCCGCGTCGGCCTGCAGCAGCGGGGCGGGGTCGCGGCGGCGGGCCAGGCGGAGCTGGTCGGCGGAGCGGTCGAGGCCGACCACGGTCCTGCCGGTGGAGCGGATCGCGTCCAGGTACAGCCCGGTGCCGCAGCCGAGGTCGAGACACGGCCCGTCGCCCGGGCCCAGCAGGGCGGCCACCTCGGCGGCGTTGGCGGCGGCGGCTTCGGCGTTGAAGTCGTCGTACCACTCGGCCAGGCCGTCGTAGCGGGCGGTCATGGGCGGTCGGCTGCTGCCAGTTCCGTCAGGGGGATCGGGCGGAAGGTGTCCAGCAGGGCCAGCAGGGTGCCATGGGACGCTGTCTCACCCTCCAGCCGCACCGTGGTGCCGCCGCGGCTCGCGTACATGACCCTGTACCTGTCCATCCAGACGCCGTCCCGCACCTGCCGGCAGTCCGCGCCGCTGTCGTACTCGCAGGCCAGGTAGGGGCCGGTCAGGTCGGGCCGCAGCACCCTGACCTCGATCATCGTCCCCTCGCCCTCGTACGTGAGGTGCAGCTCCGGCTCGTCGGGATGGCCCGTGTAGTCGTCGTCGGCGTGGGTCAGGCGGAAGCCGTCGAGGCCGGGCCCGACCAGGGGCAAGCCGGCGCGGTGCAGCCGCTCGGCCTGGGCGCCGGCGGCGATCAGGTCGTGCGGCAGGCCGAGCCCGAGGCAGGTCACGGCGACGAAGCCGGCGGCCAGCGACCTGGCCCTGGCCGGTCCCGGCATCACGATCGCGGCGGCGGCTACGTACCCGATGACGCCGAGCGCCATGAAGGCGGCGGTGCCGGTGACCGCGCCGAAGTCCATGGCCGTCGAGAGCGTGAGCCCGAAGACGGCGAACGCCAGCATGAGCACGTACAGCAGGAAGGACGCCAGCGTCGACACCGCCCAGGACAGCGGCAGCCTGCCGAACCAGCTCAGGAACATGCCCAGCGGGAACGGCAGCAGGGCCATCGCGAGGACGACCGGTATCTCGTCGGCGTCGCCGAACACGTACAGCATGGCTTCGGCGATTCCGACCACGGCGCCCACGAGCGCGGCCCTGACTAATGCACTCATACACCGATCTTGCCTGATTGGTCACCGGAGTCGAAGGACAATGGGCGGATCCGCCGTTCCCAGGGGAGCCAGCCCTCGGGGGTCCCCCCACGTTCGGTCGCGGACCTGTCGCCAGCGGTCGTCGTCCCGGGGCTCCGGTGCGTGCGCGGGCCCGGCGACGCCGCACGCCGGGCACACCCCGTCCGGCGGTCTCGGCGTCGCGCACAGCACGCATGCGCCGGCGGCGGGCCTCCCGTAGGCGTGGGCCTCGGCAAGCCGCCGGATCACCGGGACGACGGCGACGTGCGGCAGCCACAGGCTGCGGGCGGCGGCCAGTTCGTCGACCGCTCGAGCCAGCGCGGCGGGGTCCCGTTCCACCTCTTTGGGGATGCGGGCGGCGAGCACCAGGTGATGCCAGGTGGCGCGGAACCCGTATCCCGTCAGCTCGGCCATTAGAGTAGGCTGTCTACATGTAGGTGGTCTACATATGAAGGAGGCTTGATCATGAGTGAGGCCCGGGAATCCGCCTGGCCGGCGGTGCGGCTCGTCATCCTCATGCTCGCGGGCATCGTCGTCGCCAACGTGGCCCTCGCGTTGCTGACGACCAGGGACGAGGGGCTCGGGCTGGACGAGCTCGTCGCCTTCGGCGGGGGCGCGCTGGCGGGGCTGGCGGTGGAGTTCGGCGTCTTCCGGCGGACCCGGCGCTGAAGGCTTTCAGGTGATTAAGTCGCGGAATTGCGCATACGAAAAAGTCCTCCAGGAGAAACTCCTGGAGGACTTTTTCTTTTGGTAGCGGGGGCAGGATTTGAACCTGCGACCTCTGGGTTATGAGCCCAGCGAGCTACCGAACTGCTCCACCCCGCGTCGGTGTGTGTCTAAAGACTATCCCTGACACGGGGCTTACGCAAACTGACTGACCTACGTCCCCCCGGTGGCCGTCGCCGTGGGTGAAGCCGTGGGCGAACCGGTCGGCGTGGCCGGGGGTGAGCCGGTGGGCGTGGCCGACGGTGACGCCGTGGGCGAGGCCGTGGGTGAGGCGTTCGGCGCCGGCTGGGCGCCGAGCGACTTCAGCTTCTCCAGCGCCGCGTCGAGCCGCTCCTGGGCCTTGCCGTACGCGTCCCAGTCGGGCGGGCTGGCCTGCAGGGCCTTCTGGGCGTCTTCGTAGGCCGTCTGGGCCTCGGAGATGGCCGTCGCCAGAGCAGTGGTCTGGGCCGGCTGCTGTTGCTGGTTCTCCTCGGCGGGCTTGTTTTCGGTGGTTTCCTGCTGTTCGCCGCCGAAGACCTCGGCCAGGCCCTCCTCCAGCGTGCGGCCGACGCCGATCTTGCTGCCGAACGAGACCAGGACGCGCTGCAGGATCGGGTACGGCTCCTGGCCACCGCCCGCGGCGACCTGGACGTACACGGGCTCGATGTAGACCAGCCCGCCCGCGTACGGCAGCGTCAGCAGGTTGCCGTAGCGGACCGACGAGGCGCCGACGCCGAGCAGGTTGAGCTCACCCGCGAAGCGGCTCTGGAAGGCGTTCTGCGCCTGGCCGGGGCCGGGGATCGGGGCGTTGGACGGCATCCGCAGGACGCGGAGCTGGCCGTAGTTGGGGCCGTCGGTGGAGTCGACCGCCATGAAGGCGGCCAGGTTGGGCCCCTGTCTCGGGACGAACGTGGTCGTCAGCGAGAACGTCGGCTGGCCGCCCGGCATCGTGGCCGTCAGGTAGTAGGGCGGCTGCTTGATGTTGCGGTCGCCCTGCGACGGGTCGTTGGGGACGTTCCAGAAGTCCTGGCCGCTGTAGAAGGCCGCGGCGTCGGTGATGTGGTAGCGCGACAGGGTGTAGCGCTGCACCTTGAACAGGTCTTCGGGGTAGCGGACGTGCGCCCTGAGGTCGGCGGACATCCGCTCCTTGGGCTGGATGACGCCGGGGAACGCGTTGCTCCACGTCTTCAGCACCGGGTCGTCAGGCTCCCAGGCGTACAGCGTGACCGTGCCGTCGTAGGCGTCGACCGTGGCCTTGACGGAGTTGCGCATGTAGTTGACCTGGTCCTGCGGCTGCTGGGCGATGACGCGCGAGCGGTCGGTGGCCGTGTCGCGGGTCATCTCGCCGAGGCTCTCGCTCTGCGAGTAGGGGTAGGCGTTGGACGTGGTGTAGGCGTCGACGATCCACGTGACCCGCCCGTCGACGATCGCCGGGTAGGGGTTGGAGTCGAGCGTCAGGAACGGGGCGACCTTCTGGATCCTGGCGCGCGGGTTGCGCTCGTACAGGATCTTGGAGTTGTCGTTGATGTCGCCCGACAGCAGGATGTTCACCTCGCCGTACTTGGCGGCGTAGAACAGCCGGTTGACGAACGAGCCGACGGGCACGCCGCCCTTGCCGGTGTAGGTGGTGTTCGCCTGGCCGGTGCCGCCCGTCTCCGGGTAGTCGAGCTCCTGCGGCCGCTGGGGGTTGCCGCCGGCGATCGCGTACTCGTTGTTGTTGGGGTGCTCGCCGAAGTAGATGCGCGATTCCTTGAGCCCGGTGGTCTGCGTCAGCGGGCCGGTGACGGGCATGTCCTTGGCGTCGTAGTCGGGCAGGCCGCCGGAGTCGACCTTGTTGCCCGGCGCGGCCACGATGCCGTAGCCGTGGGTGTAGACGAGGTGCCGGTTGATCCAGTTGTTCTGGCCCTCCGGCGGGCCGCTCAGCTCGCGGACGCCGACGATGTGGTCGACGGGCTTGCCGTTGGCGTCGGGGTAGCGGTCGACGTCGAGCTGGTCGGCGAACTCGTAGAAGCCCCTGATGCGCTGGGTCTGCTCGTAGGTGTTGGACACGAGCGCGGGGTCGAGGAGCCGCACGCCCGTCACGGACGTGTCGCCGGCCTGCTGGACCTTGGCGGGGTCGGCCTCGGCGGAGTATTGCTCGACCTTCACGTCGTCGATCCCGTACGCCTGCCGCGTGGCCTCGATGTTGCGCGCGATGTAGGCGGCTTCCTTGCCCTGCTGGTTGGGCTTGACCTGGAACTGCTCGACGAGCAGCGGGTAGACGCCGCCGATCAGCACGGCCGACAGCACGAGCAGGCCGAAGGAGACGCCGGGCAGCATGCCGCCGGGGCGGAAGATGCCGGCGAAGAAGAGCGCGGCGCAGATCAGCGCGATGATCGCGAGGATGGTCTTGGCGGGCAGCACCGCGTTGACGTCGGTGTAGGAGGCGCCGTGCACGAAGCCGCGCTCGGAGAAGACCAGCTCGTAGCGGTCGATCCAGTAGGCGATGGCCTTGAGCAGCACGAACACGCCCAGCAGCACGGACAGGTGGATCCGGGCCGCGCGCGAGGCGTGCACGCCGGGCGACTGCAGCCGGAAGCCGCCGTAGAGGTAGTGCGTGATCGCCGCCAGCACGATCGAGATGATCACCGCGGCGAACAGGAAGTTCAGCACCATCCGGATGAACGCCAGGTCGAACATGAAGAACGACACGTCGATCTTGAACATCGGATCGGTCTTGCCGAACGTCTCGCCGTTGGCGAACTTCATCCAGGTCTGCCACTGCCCGGCGAAGGACGAGCCCGCGAAGAGCGCGAGCATCGCCATGCCGACGAGGAAGATCAGCTTACGGTGCGGGTCGAGCGCCATGCGGTAGCGGTCGGCCCCGCTCGCTCCGCCGAACATGGCGGGCCCGAACATCGGCTTGGTCCGGAAGGCCAGCAGCATGTTGCCGCCGACGATGCCCACCATGAGCACCGCGCCGATGACGAACAGCACGATCTCCGTCAGCAGCACGCCGGAGAACACCGGCATGAAGTCGATCGCGTTGAACCATAGATAGTCGGTATAAATCCCCGAAAAAAGGAAGAAAAGCGCCACAATCGCAACTAGTGCGATCGCGACAGGCAGAAGCAGTCGCGGTCGGCGGGGCAAGCGCATCGCCCTACCGGCTCCTGGGGTCCGGAAGCTCAAGGCCAACCCCTCGTCGTGATGAAGAAACGGTCCGTGTCTGGCAACCTACACCGCAGGGCCATCCGTACGGCTAACGCACGACCATCACAAGAAGTTTCATCCCGCGTCGCATGACGGCACTTTTCCCTTGCCGGTGCGCAGCGCGTCGAGCGCCTGCACCGCGCTGTGCAGCGTTTCGGCCTTGACCAGGCGCAGCCCGTCCGGCGCGCCCTTCACGGCCTCGGCGCAGTTGCCGGCGGGCGTCAGGAAGACGGTCGCGCCGGCCTTCCGCGCGCCGACCATCTTCTGCGCGATGCCGCCGATCGGCCCCACCTGCCCCTCGGGCGTGATGGTGCCGGTGCCGGCGATCTGCTTGCCGCCCGTCAGCTCGCCCTTGGTGAGCTTGTCCAGGATGCCGAGCGAGAACATCAGCCCGGCGCTCGGCCCGCCCACGTCGCCCACGTTGATGTCGACGTCGAACGGGAACTTGTACTCCCGCTGCATGGTCACGCCGACCCGGCTCTGCCCCTGCTCGCCCTTGGCGGTCTGGAGGGTGACGTCCAGCTGGTCGTCGCCCCTGGTCACGGTGAACGTCACCGGTTCGCCGGGCTTGTGCTCGCGGACGGCCTTGCCGACCTCCTCCACGTCGACCATCGGCCTGCCGTCGACGGCGGTGATCTTGTCGCCGACCTTCAGCTTGCCGTCGGCCGGCTGTCCCTTCTGGACCGTGCGCACCGAGATGACGGTCGAGTAGGGGATCTTGAGCTCGTTGAGCGCGGCGGCGGTCGCGTTGTCCTGCGAGCTGGTCATCTCCGCCACGTTCTCCTCCTCGACCTGCTTCTGCGTGCGGTCGGGGGCGAAGATGGTCTCCTGCGGCACGACGGCGACCGACGGGTCGATCCAGCCGCGCAGCGCGGTCAGCAGGTCGATCTTGGAGTTGGGGCCGCCCTGGTAGGCGACGGTCACGAGCCTCAGCGACCCGCTGGTCGGGTAGGTCTCCCGCCCGCTGATCGTGATCACGGGCTTCTTGTCGACCTCACCCAGCGTGTTCTCCGTCGGGCCGGGGCTCAGCACGACGTACGGCACGTCCACGAACGCCCCCACGATGCCGAGCGCGAGCACCAGGAAGCCCGATACGAGCAGGGTCAGGGCGCGTCGTGACATGGATCGAGCTTATTCGCAGGCGCCGACCCACTCGGTCGACCCGTCGGCGAACACCTGATGTTTCCAGATCGGCACCTGGGACTTGAGATCGTCGATCAGCCTGCGCGCGGCCCGGAACGCCTCGTCGCGGTGCGGGCACGCCACGGCCACGATCACGGCGACGTCGCCGAGCTCCAGGTCGCCGACGCGGTGGACGGCGGCCAGCGCGGTCACCGGGAAGTCGGAGGCCACCTTCTCCGCCACCGAACGCAGTTCGCTCTCGGCGGAGGGGTGCGCGGAGTAGGAGAGCCTGGTCACGGCCTTGCCGTGGTCCTCCTCGCGGACGGTGCCCACGAACAGCGAGGTGCCGCCCGCCGCGTGGTCGCCCACCGCGGCCATCACCTCGTCGACGGACAGCGCGCTGTCACGAATGGCCAGCAACCGGATGACGTCCACGAAAAGAGACTACAGAGTCTTCACCCGCGACGCTTCTTGCGCACCTGCCTGACGATCGCCGCGGTGCCGATGACCGCCACGGTGGCGCCCGCCGCCGTGAGCGTCGCCTCCTTGACGGGCAGCCGCCTGCCGACCACCGTCGTACGGTTCTCGCGCAGCTCCAGGAGCTGGGCGAAGGCCGCCTCGTTCGTCCAGGCCGGCTTCCACCCCGCCTCGCGCAGCGCCGCGCAGTCGACGACCCACGGGTAGACGACGTAGTGCAGGTCGGTGGCGGGCGCCGGGGTGATGCCCAGCCGGTGCAGGCGCTGCGCGGTGCCGAACGTGAGCCCCGCCGGCAGCTCGAACCGGCGGATCCCGGACAGCTCCTCCACCTGCTCCTGCTCCAGCCAGCCGTCGGAGCCCACCGCAATCACGCCCGTGACCTGCCCGCGCGCGGCCAGCTCCAGCGCCGAGAGCAGGTCCTCGAGGTGGCAGAACTGCCAGCGCTGCTCGCAGCCCTTGACCGTCAGCAGCCGGGGCGACTCGAAGTGGCGGGTGATCACGGTGTCGACGCCCGGCCCGACCACGGCCGCCGGCCGCACCACGGTGACCTCCAGGCCCGGATGGCTGCGCAGCGACCGGCGCACCAGCGCCTCGATCTCCAGGAAGTCACCGACCACGCCCGTGTCGGGCTCGGCCGCCACCGGCCCGTCCTCTGCCAGGGGCACCTCGTTGTCGGGCGCGGCCCCGTACACCATCGCGCTGGTGACGAGCACCACACGGCGGACGCGCGCGGCCGCGCTCGCCGTGAGCACGGTCTGGGCGGCGCGCAGGTTGTAGGCCCTGCGCTCCTTCGGGTCGGAGTCGACGGCGTAGTCACCCGCCAGGTGCACCAGGACGTCGATGTCGGAGATCCGGTTCGCCAAGAGCGGATCGCGTACGTCGATCACTCTCCAGGTGGCCTCCTGGATGTCGCCGCGTTCTTCGTCAATGGCCACCACCCTGCGGAAATCCGGGGCGGACACGAGCTTGGCGAGCAGCTCGCGGCCCAGACCGGAGGCGGCGCCGGTGACGGCTACGACGGGTTGGCGCGGGCGTTTCGAGGTAGGCACCAGGTCCTCACTTTGCACTGATCCGCCGTAGGACGACTAACGTGGCGGATGTGGACTCCTCCATCCTGCACGAGGTAGAGCGGTGACTGACCTGCCAGGTCGCGAAAACGACCCCAACGAGAACCCGTTCGCCATGTTCGGCAACCCTGAGCAGATGGCTCAGGCGATGCGCCAGTTCGCCGACATGCTGTCGGCGCCCCAGGGCTCCGGCCCTGTCAACTGGGACATGGCCAAGAACATCGCCCGGCACGCCGTGGTCGCCCAGGGCGATCCCAGCGTCATGGAAGGCGAGCGGCGCCAGATCGTCGAGGCGCTGGAGCTGGCCGACCTGTGGCTCAACGAGGCCACGACGCTGCCCAGCGGCGTGTCCAATCCGCAGGCGTGGAGCCGTTCGGAGTGGATCGAGAACACGATCCCCGTCTGGCGCAAGCTGGCCGAGCCGATCGCCGAGCGCATGGTCGAGACCATGGGCGGCGCGCTCGGCGGCTCGGGGCTGCCTCCCGAGGCCCAGCAGATGGCCGGGCCGCTCATGGGCATGCTCAAGCAGATGGGCGGCATGATGGTCGGCCAGCAGATCGGGCAGGCGCTCGGCTCGCTGGCGCGCGAGGTCATCGGCACCACCGACATCGGGCTGCCCCTGTCCGGCACCGCGGCGCTGCTGCCGGGCGGCATCGCCTCCTTCAGCGACGGGCTGGAGCACCCCGCCGAGGAGATCCGGCTCTACCTGGCTCTGCGCGAGGCCGCGCACCACCGGCTGTTCCAGCACGTGCCGTGGCTGCGCGGGCACCTGCTCGGCGCCGTCGAGGAGTACGCCAGGGGCATCACGGTCGACACCTCCGCGCTGGAGGAGCAGATCCGCGGCCTCGACATCAACAACCCCGAGGCGCTCCAGGAGGCGCTGAGCGGCGGCGCGCTGCTCAAGCCCGAGGAGACCGAGCGGCAGAAGGCCGCGCTGGCCCGGCTGGAGACGATGCTCGCCCTGGTCGAGGGCTGGGTGTCCACGGTGGTCGACCAGGCCGCCGCGGGCAAGCTGCCCTCCGCCGCCGCCCTGGCGGAGAACGTACGGCGACGCCGCGCGACCGGCGGGCCCGCCGAGCTGACCTTCGGCACGCTCGTCGGCCTGGAGCTGCGCCCGCGCAGGCTCCGCGAGGCGGCGGCGCTGTGGCAGGCGCTGGAGAGCGCCCGCGGGGTCGACGGCCGCGATGCGCTGTGGGGCCACCCCGACCTCATGCCGACGGCCGACGACCTGGCGCACCCCGAGGTGTTCGTGGCGGGCGAGACCGCCTGGGACATCTCGCAGCTCGACAGCAAGCCCGACGACGAGCAGGGCGAGGACGGCAGGAGTTGAGCCTGCACGGCGACGCGCTGGCGGTGCTCTCCTCCTGGACGGCCCCGTCCGCCGAGGAGGAGGCGCTGCGGGAGAGCTTCGTCGAGCACCTGCGGGCGCACGACGACGCGATGCTTCGGGCGTGCGCGCCCGGCCACCTGACGGCGACCACGGCGGTGCTCTCGCACGACGGCCGGCGGGTGCTGCTCACGCTCCACCCCAAGGCCGGGATGTGGCTGCCGATGGGCGGCCACTGCGAGCCGGGTGACCGCACGCTGGCCGAGGTGGCGCTGCGCGAGGCCGTGGAGGAGTCGGGCATCCCCGGCCTGGAGCTGCTGCCCGGGCCGCTGGCGCTCGACAGGCACCAGGTCTGGTGCCATCCGCCGCACAGCTGGCACCTGGACGTCGAGTACGCGGCCGTGGCCCCTGCCGGGGCGGAGGCCGTGATCAGCGACGAGTCGCTGGACCTGCGCTGGTTCCCCGTCGAGGAGATCCCCGAGCCGTCCGACGAGGCGACCCGCCGGCTGGCGGCACGCGGGCGCGCGACACTGGCCACGCTGGGCTGACCCGTGGGCGTATCGGCGGAGAGCCCGATCGGCGGCACGATCGTCACGCCTGCCCGTCCCCGGCGCCGCGGGCGTACGGGGACCACGCTCACCTGGCTGGCCGTGACGCCGTTCGCGGCGTGGGCCGTGACCCGGCTGGCCGGCCTCGAACGCGGCTCCATCCCCACCCAGCTCATGACCGCCACGCCCTACGCGGCGGCGGGCTCGCTGGTGCCGCTGCTGATCGCCGCGCTCGGACGCAGGCGGGCCGCCGCCGCGGTCGCGCTGCTCACCACCGCGGCGCTCGGGTTCAGCGTGCTGCCCCGGTGGTTCGGCACGGCGGAGGCGACGGCGGGCCGGCCGCTCCGGGTGCTGTCGGTCAACCTGCTGTTCGGCAAGGCCGACACGCGGACGATCATGGAGCTGGTGCGCGCGTACGACGCCGACGTGCTCAACACGCAGGAGCTGACGCCGGGCGCGGTCGAGGAGCTCGACCTGGCCGGGCTCAAGGAGCTCATGCCGCACCGGGTGCTCCAGGCCGAGTGGAACGCCAGCGGGAGCGGCCTGTTCTCCAGACATCCGCTCCGGCCCCTGCCTGACGCGCTGCCGCCGCTGCCCGGGCACAACATGCCCGTGGCCGCGCTGGCGCTGCCCGGGGCCGCGCCCGTCGAGTTCTACGACGTGCATCCCGTGCCGCCGCTGGGCGCCAAGCTGGCCGACTGGCACGCGGTCTTCGACGCCCTGCCCGCCGCCTCGGCCGACACCGTGCGCATCCTGGCGGGCGACTTCAACGCCTCGCTCGACCACGCGCCGATGCGGCGGCTGCTCGCCCGCGGCTACAAGGACGCCGCCGACCAGGTGGGGGCCGGCTTGATCCCGACCTGGCCGGCGAACAGACGGATGCCGCCGATCATCACGATCGACCACGTGCTGGTGGACGAGCGGGTCGGGGTCCGGGCGGTCAGCGTGCACGACGTGCCGGGGACCGACCATCGGGCGGTCTTCGCAGAGCTCAGCGTGCCGTACGGACCCGCGTAAGGCTCAGCGGGCGGCGAGGAGGGCGCGGGTGTTGTCCCAGCCTTCCAGGCCGGGGTCCAGGCGGGCGGCGTCGTCCGGGACGCGCAGCCGGTGCCAGCCCGGGGTGGCGGCCACCATGCGGGGGCCGGGGGCCTGCGCGCGCAGCGCCGCCACCGGGTCGGCGGCGTCGAGGTCGGGATCGGCCCAGCCCGGCGCGGGCAGCCCGCAGGCCAGCGCGACCGCGCCGCCCCGCTCGGCCGGGCACACGGTGATCCGGGCGCGGCCCAGCTCGCGGAAGAGCTTGCCCACCAGCAGCGGCGGCAGATCCGGCGCGTCGCCCGAGATCACCGCGGCCTGCTCGCCGTCGAGCCTCTTGAGGATGTCCCGCAGCGGCTCGTCCTCGCCGACCGCGATCACCTCGGTGCCCGGCCAGACGATCTCCGACAGCTCCGGCACGCTCGTCAGCAGGACCGGCGTGACCAGCTCCAGCCCGGCGACCATCTCGTACGTGTCCTCGGCCACGGCCTCCAGCCACGCCCGGCCGTCGACGCCCGGCGGCGCCGCCTCGGCCATGCGCTGACGTACCAGGACGGCGGCGAGACGGGTCAACATTCCTCCGGTGCGGAATTGGCGGCGGCGGAGAATCCTTCGAGGAACCCACGGGCCCGCTCCGCCTTGGGATACTGTTCGACGAGCGCCCAGAAACGCGGGCCGTGGCTCGGCACCATCAGATGCACCAGCTCGTGGATGATCACATAGTTGATGACCCACTCGGGCAGGCCCTTGATGCGGGTCGAGATCCGGATCGTGCCGTTCTCCGGCGTGCAGGAGCCCCACCGGTGCTGCTGGTTGTCGACCCAGCGCACGCTCGCGGGGACGGCCCGGCCGTCGAGATATTTCGCCGACAGCTCCTTGGCCCGCTCCAGCAGGGCCTCGTCGGTCGGACGTCGCCGGCGTTCCTTCGCCGCAAGCCGATCGAGCATCCGGCTCACCCATTCATCCGCGTCTTCGCCGCTCAGCCAGGCGGGCAGGAGCACGATCGTCTTGTCGCCGTCGCGGTAGGCGGAGACCGTACGCCGACGACGAGAACTGCGACGGACCTCGACTGTCTCGGGGGGCACATATGCACGTTAGCCGAGACTGGCGGAATTCCACAGAGGGCAAGCGTTGTTTTCGCTGGTCAGATGATTAAGAGCCGGTGAATTTGGGCACACGCCTTTCCCGATGCGCCGCCAGGCCCTCGATCATGTCCGCCGAGGTCATGGTCACGGGCTGGGCCAGGGACTCCCAACTGAGCGCGGCTTCCAGGTGTTGGTGATCCTGCTTGAGTGCGGCTTTGGTGAGCCTGGTGGCAATGGGGGCGTTCGCCGCGACCTGCCGGGCGATGGTCATCACTTGCGCCAGCAGATCATTTCTTGGGAAAGCTTGATTTACCAGACCTTTATCTGCGGCCTCCGTTCCGCGCAGTGTACGGCCGGTCAGCAGCATCTCCCGCGCCAGCGCCGTGCCCGCGCGATGGGGCAGAAGGTAGGTGGCGGCCATCCCCGGGTGCAGGCCCAGCGAGGTGAACGGGGCCAGCAGCTTGGCCTCGTCCGCCGCGTACACGAGATCGCACGCCAGCGCCACGCACAGCCCCGCGCCGACCGCCGCGCCGTTGACGGCGGCGATCGTCGGCACCTCCAGCTCCGTGACGGACAGCCAGGAACGGTAGAAGGCGAGCATCCTGTCACGCAGTTCGGGGACCGGCTCCACGCCGCGCTCGCCGAGCCAGGACAGGTCTCCCCCGGCGCAGAACGCCGTCCCCGCGCCCGTCACCACGACGCAGCGGACGTCACGGTCGGCGGCGAGTGCAGTCATGGCGTCACGCCAGGCGGCGGTCATGCCGTCGGTCATGGCGTTGCGCACGTCGGGGCGGTTGAGGGTGACCAGCACCACGCCGTCGTCGTGGCGGTCGATCAAGAGCTCGCTCATGCGGGAGAGCGTAACCCGGGGCGGCGGGGTCGGCCGTCTGGAGATCTCCCGCGTACGCGTGGTTGTCCTCAGGAGGGTGGGCCGGGGGCGGGTTGCCTCGGGAGGTCGGGTCGGGGGCGGGTTGCCTCGGGGGGCGGGCTCGGTGCGGAGTTGTCCACAGGCGGTCGGGGCGGATGCGGGGTTGTCCACAGGCGGCGGGAAAGCCGCTCGGGATCTTGACGCGGCGTGCGAATCTTCGCGGCATGAGGCCACGAGTGAAACCCGCCCTCCTCCGCATCGACCACGACGAGCGCACCCTCCAGCTCGGCGCGCATCCCGGCCGGGCCGTCGTGTTGCGCGACCTCACCCGGCGGGTCCGCAGGTGGATCGACAGCCTCGACGGCACCCGCGACCTTGACCAGGCCCTCCGGGAGGGCGCCGCCGCGGGTGTGCCGGAGCCTGCCGCCTTCCTCGACTCGCTCACACGTACGGGGGTGCTGCACGACGCCTCGGTGACGCCGCCGTTGTTGCCGCTGGCCGAGCTCGACCGGCTGCGACCGGACCTCGACGCCCTGGACCTGGCCTCCCATGCGCCAGGCGGCGGCGTGGAGGCCCTGCGCCGCAGGCGACGAGCGCACGTCCGCGTCTACGGCGCCGGACGAGTGGGCGCCCAGGTCGTCGGCCTGCTCGCCGCGGCGGGCGTCGGCACGATCCGGGTGATCGACCCCGGCACCGCCCGGCCCCAGGACCTCACCCCCGGCGGGCTGAGCTGGGAGGAGGTGGGGAGGTCGCGCGAGGAAGGCGCCGTACGCGCCGCCCGCCGTCTCACCTGGTCGGAAGGCGGCCATAGCGACGACGAGCGCCGGCCGCACCCCGCCGTCGCCACCCCGAGACGCGACAGCGCCCATGCCCCCGAGCTGCGGGAAGGGCCAGAGGCGCACCGCCTCGCCGGTGCATCCGCCGGGCGCAGGGACCCGGAGGCCCGCAGCCACTCTGGTGTGGTGAAGCGGCCCGGCGCCGCTGGTGTGCCTGACCGGTCCGGCGTGCCGGGCGGGAGGGACGGCGTGCCGGGCGGGAAGGACGGCGTGTCGGGCGGGAAGGACGGCGTGTCGGGCGGGAAGGACGGCGTGTCGGGCGGGAGGGACGGCAAGCGGGCGCGCCGGGCCGGCCGGGATGCCGGGCGGCGGTACGAGCCAGGGGTCGATGTGCGGGCGGGCGGGCCGCCGTTGAGCGATCGGTCGCACCGGCCCGACCTGGTGATCCTCACCCCGGTGCGACCGCTCGACGGCGTGCTGGTCAACGAGCTGTACGAGCTGGGTCTGCCCCACCTGCTGGGCTCGGCGTTCGAGGGGCACGGGAACGTGGGGCCGCTGGTCCTGCCCGGACAAAGCGCTTGCTTGCACTGCCTAGACTTGGCGCGTCGCGACCACGACCCCGACTGGCCGATCGTCACCGCCCGGCTCGGCGGCTATCCGCCAGGCGAGATCGCCTGCGACACCCCTCTTGCCGGCCTGGTGGCGGCGGCGGTGACCGGTCACGCCCTGGCGTATCTGGACGGCCGGGAGCCCGTTGTGACCAACGGCACAGTGCACGTCTTGCCTGATTGGCAGTGGAAAAGGCAAGCATGGGACAGGCACCCGCAATGTCGTTGTATGCGAAACAATCCATATCCGCTAACAATGGTCATGTCGGCTTCAAGCGGCTGACGTGCAGAGCTGCTAACCACGAAGGGGGGAAGTGGCATCCCTGCCAGGGATACCGCGCATCAGTGTGAGCGATCTTCCGCGTCGCGCCGTCACGCGCTCGGCGAAGCTGGCCTCCCTTCCGCTCGGGTTCGCCGGGCGTGCGGCTCTGGGGCTCGGCAAGCGCATCGGCGGCAAACCGGCCGAGATCGTCGCCGAGGAGATCCAGCAGCGCACCGCCGAGCAGATCTTCAAGGTCCTCGGCGAGCTCAAGGGCGGGGCGATGAAGCTCGGCCAGGCGCTGTCCATCTTCGAGGCGGCCCTGCCCGCCGAGATCGTCGGCCCCTACCGGGCGACCCTCACCAAGCTCCAGGACGCCGCGCCCCCGCTGCCTGCCTCGACGGTCCACAAGGTGCTCGCCCAGCAGCTCGGCGACGACTGGCGTGACCACTTCCTCTCCTTCGACGACCAGCCCACCGCCGCCGCCTCGATCGGCCAGGTGCACCGGGCCGTGTGGCACGACGGGCGCGAGGCCGCCGTCAAGATCCAGTACCCGGGCGCGGGCAAGGCCCTGCTGGGCGACTTCGCCCAGCTCGCCCGCCTCGGCAAGCTGTTCGGCGCGCTGCTGCCCGGCCTCGACATCAAGGCGGTGCTGGCCGAGCTGCGCGAGCGCATCGCCGAAGAGCTCGACTACCTGCGCGAGGCCGAGGCGCAGCACGCCTTCGCCCTGGAGTTCCACAACGACCCCGACTTCCACGTCCCCGACGTGATCGCCGCCAACGAGATGGTCCTGGTCACCGAGTGGATGGACGGCACCCCGCTGTCCCGCATCATCACCGGCGGCACCCAGGAGGAGCGCGACCGGGCGGGCCTGCTGTTCGTCCGCTTCCTCTTCTGCTCCCCCGCCCGTGTCGGCATGCTGCACGCCGACCCCCACCCGGGCAACTTCCGCATGCTCCCCAACGGCAAGCTCGGCATCCTCGACTTCGGCGCCGTCAACCGCATGCCCGACGGCTACCCCATGGTGTTCGGCCAGCTCACCCGCATCTTCAACCAGGGCGACATGGCCACCGTGGTCCAGGGGCTGCGCGACGAGGGCTTCATCCGGCCCGGCATCGAGGTCGACCACGACGCCCTGCGCGCCTTCCTGTCGCCCTACGTCGAGCCGACGGCCGTGGAGGAGTTCACGTTCAGCCGGGAGTGGCTGCAGGACCAGTTCGCCAGCGTCACCGACCTGCGTCCCACCAACGTGGTGCGCCAGCTCAACCTGCCGGTCTCGTACGTGCTCATCCACCGGGTGCACGCGGCAGGCGTGGGCGTCCTCTGCCAGCTCGGCGCCACGGCCCGCTTCCGCGACGAGGTCGTCCGCTGGGTCCCGGGCTTCACCGACGACGACACGGACACGGACGACAAGGAAGCCCTCGTCACCACCTGACCTGGACAGTTCGGCCCGTCCTGGTGCGGCGGTGGTGCGTTCACCTGCGGCGGCGCTCGGGCGCTCGCGTTGCCACCCAACCCCGAGCGTCCCGCCCGTCCTGACGCGGCGGGGTGATGCCTTCAGCGGCGGCGCTCCGGCACTTGCGGCAGCGCTTGAGCAGGGGGCGGCGCTCGGGCACTCGCGTTGCCACCCAACCCGAGCGTCCGGCCCGTCCCGGCGCGGCGGGGTGATGCCTTCAGCGGCGGCGCCCGGGCACTTGCGGCAGGGCTTGAGCAGGGGGCGGCGCTCGGGCGGGGGTGGCCGCGTGGCATGAGGCTGCCCCTGGTGGGGCGGCGGTGCTGGAGTGCGCGGGATCAGGGGGCTGCCTTGCGTGGGGATGGGCGATAAATCGTTCGTATGCGTGACGGCTTGCGTGCTTGCATGGTGGTTCGCGGGGGCCTGGGTGCTTGGTGGAGCGGCGTCGTACGGAGGTGGGGGCGTGGAGGAGCCTCGGCCGGTGGAGCGGGGGGCTGGGCGCATCATCATGCTCAACGGCGCGTCCAGCTCGGGGAAGACGACGCTCGCCAGGCTGGTGCGGCGGGCGATGGACGAGCCGTTCCTGTACGTGTCGTCCGATCAGCTGGTGGCGGCCGGGATGTTGCCGGAGCGGCGGGCGCCGGAGGGGCCGTTCGCGTGGTGGGAGGAGATGCGGCCTCGGTTCTTCAAGGGCTTCCACCGGTGCCTGCCGGCGCTGGCCGGGGCCGGGAACGACCTGATCGTGGAGCATGTCATCGAGTTCGCGGCCTGGCGCAGGGAGCTGGCGGAGTTGCTGGGCGGGTTCGATGTGTTCCTGGTGGGGGTGCACTGTTCGCTCGACGAGATCGATCGGCGGGAGCTGGCCCGTGGGGATCGGCGGGTCGGGGAGGGGCGGTCGCATGTCGAGCAGGACGGCATTCACGGGTTCGGGCCCTATGACTTCGAGGTCGACACCACGGGTGGGGTGGATGCTGCCATGGCCGAGGCGGTGATCGCCGCGTGGCGCGGCCGGGGGCGGCGGCGAGCGCTCACGCACGGCTGAGGGCCGCGAGGCGGGGGCCCCGCGGCCACGTCGGCAACGGACCGCCCGATGATGGCGGGCGGTCAGCGGCCCCCGCCCCTTGAGCCGTAGGCCGGTCAGTGGCGGGCCGGTCGCCGGTGGTGGACCATTCAGTGGCGGGCCAGCCGGTGGCGGGCCAGCCGGTGGCGGACCAGCCGGTGGCGGACCAGCCGGTGGCGGACCAGCCGGTGGCGGGCCAGCCGGTGGCGGACCAGCCGGTGGCGGGCCAGTTGGAGGAGACCTCCGGGTGCGTGTGCTGGTCGGCGTCGAGGTCCTTGGCGGTGGTGGACGGTCAGTGGGGGGTGGCTACTTCGCCTGATGGGTGGAGGGCTGTGCGGAGGGTGGTGGTGGCTAGGTCCAGGGCCGTCTGGTTGGCATGCGTGTCGCGGAGCAGGTCGACCATGGCGAAGTCGTGGATGATGCCGCCGAGGCGTACGGCGGTGACCTCGACGCCGGCCTCGCGGAGCTTGGCCGCGTAGGCTTCGCCCTCGTCGCGCAGGACGTCGGCTTCGCCGGTGAGCACCAGGGCGGGCGGGAGGTTGCGGAGCTGGTCGGGGGTGGCGCGCAGGGGTGAGGCGTGGATCTCGGCGCGCTGGGCGGGGTCGGTCGTGTACTGGTCCCAGAACCACTTCATGCCGTCGCGGTTGAGGAAGTAGCCGGTGGCGAACTGCTGGTAGGACTCGGTGTCGAAGTTCGCGTCGGTGACCGGGTACCACAGCACCTGGGCGCGCAGGTGCACGTCGCCGCGTTCCTTGGCCATGATCGCCAGCACGGCCGACATGTTGCCGCCGACCGAGTCGCCGGCGACGGCCATGCGGGAGGCGTCGAGGTCCTTCTCCTTGCCGTGTTCCATGACCCAGCGGGCGGCGGCGTAGTTCTGTTCGATCTGAGTGGGGTATTTGGCCTCGGGCGCGCGGTCGTACTCGGGGAAGACGACGGCGGCGTTGACCCGGGTGGCGAGCTCGCGGACGAGCCGGTCGTGGGTGCGGGCGGAGCCGAACACCCAGCCGGCGCCGTGGATGTAGAAGATCACGGGGAGCGTGCCGGTGCTGCCTCTGGGCTTGACGATGCGCACGGGGACGACGCCGGTCGGGCCGCCCTGGATCTGGATCCATTCCTCGTCGATGTCGGGGCGCGGCACGGCGGGGTCGGACTGGAGCTTCTCCAGGATCTCCCGCCCCTGCTCCGGCGGCAGCTCGTAGATGAACGGCGGCTTGGCGTTGGCGTCGGCGAAGTCCTGGGCGGCCTTCTCCAACACCACGCGCCTGCTGATGGTGCTGGTCATGGTGCTCTCCTCGTGACGGGTCGACGGCTGCGGGCAGCGTCGCGCACGGCACGGGTCCCCGGCCGGCGCTGGTTCGGGCGGGGGGACCGAGCGGTGACCTACCCCGATATGCGGCGGTTCCAACGCTGGGCGGGACGGCCGTGGGAGTCCTTTCGGGGTGCTTACGGAGGGGCGCGAGCTCTCGGCCCGGGCGCTGCGGGCGCGGATGATGGCGGGCAGTCCCCCAGTCCTCCCGCTGGTCCCCCAGTCTCCCGCTCTCCCGGGAGCTCTCCCGGGAACTCTTCCGGGGAACTCCCCAGGGACCTCTCCAAGGAACTCTCCAGGAAAGGGTGAAAGATCGTGCTTCTGTTTCGTACGAGTGCCGCCGCCGGGTTCGTCTGCGCGGCGCTGCTGGTCGTGAACGTGCTGCGGCGGGGCGGCGTCCTGCCGGAGAACGCCGTCACGCACGCCATCGCGCCGTTCGCCGCGCTGACCGGGCTGTTCGCGATCACCGGGCTCTATCTGCTCATCCGTGACGCGGCGGGCGGGCTCGGGCTGGCCGGCTACCTGCTCAACGCGGCGGGGCTGGCCGGGGCCTTCGCCATCGAGTACACGCTGCACTTCGTCTTCCCGGGACTGGGCGGCGCCACGGTGATGGGGCTGCTCGCGGGCGGGACGGGCATGGCGTTCCTGGTCACGTCGGCGGTGCTGGTGGCCGGGGTGCTGGTGTTCGCGGCGGCCGCGGTCAGGAGCGGGGCGCTGCCGTACGCGGCGGTGGGGCTGTATGCCGTGGGGATGGTCCCGGGCTCGCTGCGCAACCTCGTGCCGGAGCCCGTCTACCTGGGCGGGCTGGTCGTGGCGGCGGCGGGTGTCGCGTGGATGGCCACCCGGCTGTGGAGCGCCGCCGAGGAGCCGCGGCCCGTACCGGCCCGATGATCCCGGAGAACCGTGCCGGCCCGTTGACCTGGGAGAAACCGTACCGGCCCGCTGAGATCCGGAGGGCCGGGAGGCCGGAAAGCCGGAAGCCGCCCCGGGCGGGTGCCCGGGGCGGCTGATGGGTCGGGGGAGGGATCCCGGGAGATCCTGCGCCGGCGGCAGGACCTCCCGGATCAGCCCTCCAGGCTCAGGGCGCGCAGAAGGCGTTCGTTCGCCTTCCGGACCCCGCGCCGCGCCCGCTGTACTCGGCTGATGCGGGCGGCGAGGCGGTACTCGCGCGCCTCGCGGTGAAGGGTTTGTATTCGGTCGTTGACCAGTTCTTGGTAAAGATACGGCGCGGTCAGGTCGGTCGTCGGAAAGGTGTTCATCTCTGTCTTCTTTCTGTGTGAAGCGGACGTGCGGAAGGTCAGGCAGCGACCGGGTGCTTGCGCGGACGGCCGCGCGGACGCTTGCGAGGAACGACGGTCCCGCGGAGGATCAGCTCCCCGCCCCAGACGCCCCAGGGCTCCTCGCGCTCCAGCGCGCGGGCCAGGCAGGCCTTCTGGATCGGGCAGCCACCGCAGAGCGCCTTGGCGAACTCGACGTCGTCCGGCGACTCGGCGAACCACAGGTCAGGGTCGGTACGACAGGGGATCTCGGCTTCGTCGATCAGGTCCATGATCGTCTTCGCCCCCATCTGGTTTCTCCTTTTGATCGGGCTGTTTGCTCTGGTTCGGGCACCTCGTGGGTGTTGGGGGGATCACGGACAAACAAAGAGGCCGCGGATCCTGTGTGCGGATCCGCGGCCTGGGGGCTGCTATGTGCCGGTCAGGTTATGACCGGCACATCCCTCCAGGGTTGCGGACCGCGCACTCCACCCTTGGTGTTCGGCTGGGTCGGCACTTCGGCGCCTGCGATGCGGACAGGAGCGCTCATGGCGGCGGCGCCCGAGTGGGCGTGCGCGTAGAAAGCCATCTCCTGGCGGCGGGCAGACTTCGGCTGCCGCAGCTTGGCCGGCCCATCGGCGAGCCTGACCGCGTCACGGCATGCGGAAGCGAGCCACTGCGTGGCCGGCATCATGTTGCTGCTGATCACTGGGACTCACCTCCGTCTGAAGATCGTCGAGCTGATTGCCCGACTCGCTTGACCATGACCCTAAACCGGTAGCCCAGGACTGGGCAACTTATTTTCTACCTGCGATTTTGTTACTTTGTCACGCGGATCATGGCCTCCTGCACCACGGACACCACGAGTTCGCCGGAGGCGGTGAACATCTCGCCACGGGCGAGCCCGCGGGCCCCTCCCGACCAGGGCGACTCCTGGGCGTACAGCAGCCAGTCGTCGGCCCGGAACGGCCGGTGGAACCACATGGCGTGGTCGAGCGAGGCGCCCATGACGTTGGAGGCGCCCCAGGCCATGCCGTGGGCCAGCAGGATCGTGTCGACGAGCGTGAAGTCGGAGGCGTAGGCCGCCAGCACGACGTGCAGCAGCGGGTCGTCGGGCAGGTCGGCGTCGTAGCGGAACCACACGTTGGTCGTGGCGCTGCGCAGCTCCGGGTTCTCGTACGCCTCCCACGTGAGCGGCGAGGCGTAGCGGGCGTCGACGGGACGCGGGCGCGACAGCCACTCGCGCAGCTCGTGGTGCTCGCCGACCAGCTCGACCATCCGGTCCTGGAACGTGGGCAGCGTCGCCGGGTCGGGCACCACCGGCATGACGGACGCCTGGTGCTCCACGCCCTCCTCGAACAGGTGGAACGAGGCCGACATCGAGAAGATCGCCTTGCCGTGCTGGATGGCCAGCACCCGGCGGGTGGTGAACGACCTGCCGTCGCGGACCCGTTCGACGTTGTAGACGATCGGCACCGAGGGGTCGCCGGGCCGGATGAAGTAGGCGTGCAGCGAGTGCACGTTGCGGTCGGCGGGCACCGTGCGGCCGGCCGCGACCAGCGCCTGCGCGGCGACCTGCCCGCCGAAGACGCGCTGGATGCGCTCCTCGGGGCTGCGGCCCCGGAACATGTCCAGCTCGATCTGCTCCAGGTCGAGCAGGTCGAGGAGCTCCTTCAGCGCCTCGTTCACCTATCCCCCTCGGGTATGACCAGGTATATGGTCGCACGCCCGTTGCGGAGGCGGCAGCACAGCCTACGCGACGGCCGAGCGGCACAGGTCAAGGACCGCCTCCCCGTAGCGGTCGACCTTGACGCGGCCGATGCCGGTGATCGACAGCAGCTCCGCCTCGCTGGTGGGCACCCGTTCGGCGATCGCCTGGAGCGTCACGTCCGTGAAGACCACGTACGGGGGGATCTTCGCCTCCTTGGCGGTCGCGGTGCGCCACGCCTTGAGGCTCTCCAGCAGGCCCTCGTCGTAGTCGGCCGGGCAGGTCGCGCACCGGCCCAGCTTCTGCTCGGCCGCCGCGCTCAGCGTCTTGGCGCAGATCCGGCAGCTCACCGGCGCGGCGACGGCCCGGCGTTCGCGGGCGGGCGTGGCCGCCGGGCGGGACGCGGCGGCGGAACGGCCGGTGAGCCCGTCGAGGAACCGCGACGGGCGGCGGCCCTTGCGACCCCCCGGGGCGCGTGCCAGCGCCCAGGAGATCGTCAGGTGCTCGCGCGCCCGCGTGATGCCCACGTAGAGCAGGCGGCGCTCCTCCTCGATCTGCTCGGGCGTCTCGGCGTAGATGATCGGCATCATCCCGTCGGTCACCCCGACCAGGAAGACCGCGTCCCACTCCAGGCCCTTGGCGGCATGCAGGGAGGCCAGCGTGACGCCCTCGACGGGCGGCGCGTGCTGCTCGGAGGCGCGGCGCTCCAGCTCGGCCACGAACGCGGGCAGGTCGGCGCCCTCGGCCGCCATGTCCTCCGCCAGGTCGGCCAGGGCCTTGAGCGACTCCCACTTCTCGCGCGCCTTGCCGCCGCCGGGCGGCGACGGGGTCAGGCCGATGCCGGTGAGGATCTGGTGGACCTCCGAGGCCAGCGGCTCGTGCGCCGCCGACCGGGCCGCGCCGCGCAGGAGCACGACCGCCTGGCGCACCTCGGGGCGCTCGAAGAAGCGCTCGGCGCCGCGCAGCACGTACGGGATCTCGGCCTTCGACAGCGCCTCCTCGTAGGACTCCGACTGGGAGTTCGTACGGAACAGGACGGCGATCTCGCGGGACGGGACGCCCCGGTCGAGGAGTTTCCTGATGGCGCGGGCGACCCCGGCGGCCTCGGCGGGCTCGTCGTCGTAGTCGGCGAACACCGGGCGGGGGCCGTCGGGGCGCTGGGCGACCAGCTCCAGGCGGTGCGGCGAGCGGCCCTTGGCGATCACCAGGTTGGCCAGGTCGACGACCTGCGGCGTGGAGCGGTAGTCGCGGACCAGCTTGATGACGGCCGCGCCGGGATGCTCGACGGCGAAGCCGGTCAGGTAGCGGGGGCTGGCGCCGGTGAAGGAGTAGATGGTCTGGTTGGGGTCGCCGACCACGCACACGTCGTCGCGCCCGCCGAGCCAGGTGTCGAGCAGGAGCTTCTGCAGCGGGTTGACGTCCTGATACTCGTCGACGACGAAGTAGCGGTATTGCTGGCGGATCTGGCTCGCGACCTCCTGGTGCTCGGTCATCACCGCGGCGGTGAGCTCCAGGATGGTCTCGAAGTCGACCAGGTGGCGCTCGCGCCGGATCCGCTCGTACGCCTCGTACAGCCTGGCCACCTCGTCGGCGGGCACCGGCGGGGTGCGGTTGTGCTTGGCGGCGGCGGCCACGTAGTCGTCGGGGCCGATCTGGGTGACCTTGGCCCATTCGACCTCGGCGGCGATGTCGCGCAGCTCGGACCGGTCCGGATTTTTCCGGATCTGGCGGCAGGCTTCCACGAGCACCGGCAGCTTCGACTCGATCACCGACGGCGCCTCGCCGCCGATCACCCTCGGCCAGAAGTACGTCAGCTGCCGCAGCGCCGCCGCGTGGAACGTGCGCGCCTGCACCCCGGGCGCGCCCAGCGCCCGCAACCGCTGCCGCAGCTCCCCCGCCGCCCGTGTGGTGAACGTCACGGCCAGCACGCTGCGCGCGTCGACCACCCCCGACCGCACCGCGTGGGCGATGCGATGGGTGATCGCCCTGGTCTTGCCGGTGCCCGCGCCCGCCAGCACGCACACGGGCCCACGCAGGGTCTCCGCCACCTCCCGCTGCTCCGGATCGAGCCCGGCCAGCACGTCATCCACGCCGTTCACCCCACCATCCTCCCAGCAGGTGGCGCTCCGGGCGCCATTCTGGCAGCATGCGGCAGTCAATCGTTTCAATGTCGCTGAGATGCAAAGAAGTGGTCTCTTCCATCACAATGGGGCCGACCTGAGCATGGGAGAGAAGGGCAGGCTGTGCGAACCGCGGTTTCCCTGAGCGCTGTCGCGCTCGCTTTAGTCGCGCTGACTCCCGTGGCCGCGCACGCGTCGGGTGACCCCGCACCGGGGCCGACCACGATCACCGACCCCGACGGCATCGGCGGCCTTTCCAGCGAGACGATCGCGTACGGCAGGCATCGCCACCAGCAGATGGACGTGTGGTGGACCCCCGACGGGATGAAGCGGCCGGGGATCTTCCTGATCCACGGCGGCTGGTGGTCCAGCGGCGACAAACGGCAGATGACGGCCATCACCCGCGAGTACGCCGACCGCGGCTACACCGTCTTCAACCTCAACTACCGGCTCTCCACCGAAGCGGCCTGGCCCGCGCAGCGCACCGACGCGCTCGCCGCCATCGCCAAGGCCAAGAAGCACGCCGAGCGCTGGGCGCTCGACCCCGACAACTACGTCGTGGTCGGCTTCTCGGCCGGCGGCCACATCGCCGCCTCGGTCGGCACCTACGGCAACGGGATGACGGGGCTCAAGGGCGTCGTCGGGCTGTCGCCGATCATCTCGCCGCTGCGCGCGTTCAAGGACGGCGAGAAGTCGCTCGACCCCTACAAGCGCAAGCTGCGCTCGGCCGCCGTCCAGCTCGCCGGCGGCTGCGCCCCCAAGGGCAAGTGCTCGCGTGTGTGGGCCAGCATGGAGGTCGCCTGGCACGCCAGCGCCAAGGACGCGCCGATGCTGACCGTCCACTCGCAGGACGAGTTCGTGCCGCCGGTGCAGAGCCAGCTGCTCAAGCAGATGCTCGGCAAGGCCGGGGTGGCCGTCACGACCTGGAGCGTGCCGGGCATCGCCCACAGCAGCGCCCTCTACCGCACCCCCGGCGTGGCCGAGCGCGTCCACGAGTGGATCACCTCGCACGTCGGGTAGGGATTAACCGGGGCACCGGGGTTGTTGCACGGAGCGCCTGTTTCCTTGACCTTGGAGGGAATCGCTGACATGGCGCTCACGGTCTACAGCACCACCTGGTGCGGCCCCTGCAAGCGGCTGAAGTCCCAGCTGGCCCGCGAGGGCATCGCTTACGCCGAGATCGACATCGAACGTGACCCGGAGGCGGCCGCGTTCGTGATGAGCGTCAACGACGGCAACCAGACGGTGCCGACTGTCGTCATCGACACCCCGAAGGGGCGTGTCGTGCGCACCAACCCGTCGGCCCGCGAGGTCAAGGACCTCCTGGGCGTCTCCTGACACACCTGACACACCACGAGCCCCCGGACCACTGGCCGGGGGCTCGAACGGGTTTTACGATACGTCACCAATCTCCGGTGAGGGGTTCGCCGTACCAGGTTTCGATGAGGCGGCGGGCGATGGAGACCGGGGGCGGGAGGCGTACGTCGCCCTTTTCGATGGCCTTGGCCAGGTCGGCGCGGGAGAACCAGTGGGCCTCGGCGATCTCCTCGGGGTCGAGGGTGAGCTCCGTGGTGAGGGCGTCGGCGAAGAAGCCGAGCATGAGGCTGCGCGGGAACGGCCAGGGCTGGCTGCCGAGGTAGCGGGGCCGGGTGACGGTGACGCCGACCTCTTCGGCGACCTCGCGGGCGACGGCCGCCTCCAGGGACTCGCCGGGCTCGACGAAGCCGGCGAGGATCGACAGGCGGCCTTCGGGCCACTGGGGGCCGCGGGCGAGCAGGCAGCGGTCGTCGGCGTCGCGGACGAGCATGATGACGGCCGGGTCGACGCGGGGGAAGTGCTGGCTGGAGTCGTGCGGGCAGACGCGGATGTGGCCGCCTGCCTGGACGGCGGTGCGGGTGCCGCAGCGGGGGCAGAACTCGTGGGTGGCGTGCCAGGCCTCCAGGGCGACGGCGTAGACGAGCAGGCCGGCGTCGCGGTCGCCGAGCAGGCCGCCGGCCTGGCGCAGGCCGGCCGGGACGGGCTGGCCGTCGGGGGTGTCGCGCAGGCTCATGGGGACGGTGACGCGGCCGTTGACGTCGCCGGCGGGCGTGCCGGGCAGCGGCGCGGCGACGGCGAAGTAGGCGACGTCGCCCTCGACGCCGAGCAGGTAGCGCTCGCCGTCGGGGGCGTCGGCGGTGGGGTAGAGGACGGCGTGGACCTCGTCGCCGTCGCGGCGGACGAGCGTGTGGCCGTTGTCGATGATCAGCACCCGGGTCGAGGGGTCGGCCCAGGCACGTTCCAACCAGGCGCGGTCGGCCCTGAGCGCCGCCGATCTGTCGATGGTGCCGCGTGCGAGGAGCAGCGGTCCGATGAGTTGGTCTTCCGCCCTCGTATCCAAGGCCCCACCCTTCCCAAATCCCATGTCATCCTATGACCTCAGGGTTAGCCGCCGATTACGGTTTCCCTGCAGCGGTGGGATCTTGGAGGGGCTAGGATCTTTCGGGTTAGGTTAGCCTTACCTGATCATCCGGGGGTGCCTTCGCGTTGCGGCTCTACCTGACCGCGCTCAAACCGACCGATTCGGTGACCGGCGGGTTCCTGCCCGCCGCCCGCGCGCTGGGGTGCGAGGTGACGATCCTCACCGACCGGCCGGAGCGGCATCCGTACGCCGTCGGTTGTGACGTGCGTGACCCGCGCGCGCTGATCGACGCGATCGAGCACCTCGGCAGGCCGGACGCGATCTTCTCCAACTCCGACCACCTCCAGGCGGAGACCGCGCTGGCCGCCGGTTACTTCGGGCTGCCCGGCAAGGACTGGCGGGCCTGCCTGACGGCCAAGAACAAGTTCCTGACCCGGCGCAGGCTGGCGGAGGCGGGCGTGGAGCGGGTGTTCTCGGCGCGGCTGGCCCCGGGCGACCCGGTGCCGGACGACCTGCCGTACCCGCTGGTGGTCAAGCCGCGCGAGGGGGTGGCCAGCGAGGACGTGCTGCTGGTCGAGTCGGACCTGGCCAAGGCCGTGGAGGCGGTCCGGGCGCGGCGGCCCGGCGAGGCGGTGGTGGTCGAGGAGTACCTGGAAGGGCCGCTGCGCACGCTGGAGACGCTGGGCGACGGCTCGCGGATCGGCGTGCTGGGCGGGTTCGCGACGACGCTCGGGCCGCTGCCGCACTTCGTCGAGGAGCGTCTCGACTGGGCGCCCGAGGGGCCGCACGAGCACGTGCTGGCGGCGCTGCGGGCGATCGGGGCGGGGTTCGGCGCGTGTCACACCGAGTACGTCGTCACGCCGGCCGGGCCCCGGATCGTCGAGGTGAACTACCGGGTGATCGGCGACCATTGCGACTTCCTGCTGGCCGACGTGCTGGGAGTGCCGCTGTTCGAGTGGATCCTGCGCGTGCACCTCGGCGAACCCATGCCCGCGATGCCCGAATCCTCCAGGTATGGGACGGCGGTCAGCCTGGTGGCCGACCGGCCGGGCACGATCCTGACCGCGCCCGGGGCCGAGGAGACCGAGCACGACGGCGTCAAGCTGTGGCACCAGCCGCTGCGCCAGGCCGGCGAGCGGGTGGAGCTGACTCACACCAACCGCGACTACCTGGGCGTGATCAGGGCCGTCGGGCCGGACCGGGCCCGCGTCGAGGCCGCCGTCGAGGGCTACCGGGCGTCCAGGCCGTGGGTCGTCGGATGAGCTCCCGCGACTCCTACCTGGCCGCCCGGGTGCTCAACGCGCTGCTGCGCGAGGACTACGGCAGGCTCTCCTCCCGCGTCACCCGCGACCGCGACGGCGTCGCGCTGACGATGGCCGACGGGCGGCTGGTGCGGCTGGCTCCCGGATCGCTCTTCCAGGACTTCGTGGTGGCGCCGGGCGAGCTGCTGGGCCTCGA
The DNA here is from genome assembly GCF_040639085.1 of Nonomuraea sp. NPDC023979. NCBI lineage: Bacteria > Bacillati > Actinomycetota > Actinomycetes > Streptosporangiales > Streptosporangiaceae > Nonomuraea > Nonomuraea sp. NPDC023979. The sequence goes on along the minus strand of NZ_JBEZZG010000020.1, from coordinate 133,190 downwards.
ACAGGTGCTGGAGACGCTGGCGGAGATCGCCGACCCGGCGGACGCCGAGGGCGTGGCCGCGTTCTTCGACGAGTGCCTGGCCGCGCTGGCCGCCCTGGAGCTGCACGACGCCCATCTGCCCGGCGTGCTGGCCAGGAAGCCGTCGTACGAGTCGCTGGCCGCCTTCACCGACCACCCGGTCTATCCGACGGCGCGGGCGCGGACGGGGCTGTCGGAGGCGGACCTGCTGGCGTACGCGCCGGAGTTCGCGCCGTCGTTCCCGCTGCGGTGGGCGCGGGTGCCCGGCGAGCTGCTGATGGCAGGCTCGTCGCCGCTGCCCGCCGACGTGCTGCCGGACGGTGACGGGCTGTTCCCGGTGCACCCGCTGACCGTCGCCGAGGTCGCCAAGATCGACGGGGTGCGGGTGCTGGACGAGCCGCGCGTGACCGTACGCCCGACGCTGTCGATGCGGACGGTGGAGGTCGGGCCGCGCGTCCACCTCAAGCTGCCGCTGCCCACGGCCACGCTGGGCAGCCGCAACCGGCGCTCGATCAAGCCGGGTACGCTGCGCGACGGCGCGCGGGCCGAGCTGCTGCTCCGCGAGCTCGCCGGCCCGGACGTACTGATCGCCGACGAGCAGGCGTACGCGCACGCCGGGCACGAGTATCTGGCCTGGATGGTCCGCAGGCTGCCGCCCGGCAAGATCGTGCCGGTGGCGGCGCTGGCCGTGCCCGGGGTGCTGGCCGAGCTGGGCGACGTGCTGCCCGCCTACCTGCGGCTGCTGTTCGGCTGGAACGTGCGGCTGTTCGTCGAGTACGGCGTCGCGCTGGAGGCCCACCAGCAGAACCTGGCCCTGGTCTTCGCCGACGGCGCCATGAAGCTGCTGGTCAAGGACAACGACGGGCTGCTCGCCTCCCCCGCCAGGCTGGCGGCGGCCGGGGTGGCGGTGCCCGCGTTCGGCGACGCGCGGATGATGACCGACGACCCGCACGCGCTGGCCGACGTCTTCGTGACGATCACGCTGCACCTGGCGGCGGCCGCGATCACGTTCGGCGCGCTGCCCCACGCCGAGGCGTCCGCGCTGCTGCGCGACACGCTCGCCGCGGCGCTGGAGCCCTACGGCGACGACCCGATGGCCAGGCTGCTGCGCGCCCGGACGCTGGAGGCGGCCAGGCTCACCGGCAAGTCGATGGTCACCGCCGGGACCCTCGTGGCCAAGCAGCGGTCGGGCGCGCGTGACATCAACAAGTTCTACGGCACCAGCGGGCCCAACTACCTGAGGAGAGCTTGAATGCACGGTCTGGCCCTCACCTCGTCTGCCGGGCCGGCCGAGGAGGCGACGCTCGCCGCGCTGCTGCGCTGCTGCGTGCGGGAGGTGGCCGGACCGCGCGGCCTGGTCTGGCCGGCGCCGCCGTTGCTGCTGCTGCGCGTGGGGGGCACGCTGCTGCGGGTGCGCACCCACGGCGGGGCCGCGCTGCGCTTCGACGGCCGTCCCGAACGGCTCGACGCGGGCGCCTGGCATCCGCTGACGTCCGCCGAGCTGGTCCGGCTGGCCGAGGCGGAGCTGGGCGCGGGGCGCAACGACGAGTTCGCCGGGCAGGTGGCCGCCAGCCGTGAGGCGGTGGCCGCGATCCTACGGGCCAGGGCGGAGGCCGTGCCGCCCGCCGATCCGTGGCTGGCCTCGGAGCAGGCGCTGGTGTACGGGCACCCGTTCCATCCGAGCCCGAAGGCGCGCGGCGGCGACGGGTGGCTGGCCTACGCGCCCGAGGCGCACGCCGAGTTCCCGCTGCGGCTGCTCGGCGTGCGGGACGACGCGGCCGCCGAGGAGGGCGACGTGCGCGCGCTCGACGCGCTGGGCGAGGCGCCGCCCGGCTACCGGCTGCTGCCGGCGCACCCGTGGCAGCTCGGCCTGCTGCGGCCCCCGCTGGGCGGCGAGCTGATCGACCTGGGGCCGGGACCGGTCGTGATGCCGACCTCGTCGGTGCGCACCGTGTACGCCCCGGCGGCCGGGGCGTGCCTGAAGTTCAGCCTCGACGTGCGGATCACCAACTGCGTGCGCAAGAACGCCTGGTACGAGCTGGCCGGGGCGGTGGAGCTGACCTCGCGGCTCGCGCCGGTGTTCGCCGAGGTGGCCGCCAAGCATCCCGGCGCCCGGTGGCTGCCCGAGCCAGGCTACCGCTCGGCGACGCCGCTGCTGGAGGGGCTGGGCGTGATCGTCCGCGCGAGCCCGTGGGCGGCCTGCTCGCCCGGCGTCACCCCGGTCCTGGCCGGGGCGCTGGCCGCCGGGCCGCCGCCGCCCGACCCGCTCGCCTGGTGGACGGCGTACGTGACGGCCGTGGCGCCGCCGGTGCTGGAGCTGTACTTCACGCACGGCGTCATCCTGGAGCCGCACCTGCAGAACGTGCTCGTCGGTCTCGACGGCTCCGGCCTGCCCGTGGAGGCGGTCTTCCGCGACCTGGAGGGCGCCAAGCTCGTCACCGGCCGCCACGACCTCAGCGGCGTGCCGGCCCGGGTCGCGGAGGCCATGTCCTACGACGCCGAGCGCGGCTGGGCCCGGGTGGTCTACTGCCTGCTGGTCAACCACCTGGTCGAGATCGCGGCGACCGTCTCGGACGGCGACGACGGGCTGCTGCGCGAGCTGTGGCGCGCCGCCCGGGAGGTGCTCGCCAAGCAGGCCGCCGAGCTGGGCGGGCCGGTGCCGCTGTCGGACCTGCTCGCGGGGGCGCCGCTGCCGGCCAAGGCCAACCTGGGCGTGCGCTGGGCAAGGGCCGCCGACCGGTCCGCCGGTTATGTCCCGATCGCGAACCCGCTCGCATGATCACCGCGAGGGTCCTGGAGGCCGCCCCCCGCCTGGCCGCCCCGGCCTACCTGTACGACCTGCCCGCCCTGGACGAGCACGCGGCCGCGGTACGGGCCGCGCTGCCCGGCGTCGAGCTGTACTACGCGGTCAAGGCCAATCCGGACGCCGAGCTGCTGCGGGTGCTCGACGCGCACGTCGACGGGTTCGAGGTGTCGTCCGGCGGCGAGCACGCGCACGTGTCGGCGCTGCTGCCGGGCAGGCCGCTGGCCCTGGGCGGCCCCGGCAAGACCGACGCCGAGCTGCGGCTGCCGCATCACCGCATCCACGTGGAGTCCCCGTACGAGCTGCGGCGGCTGGTGGCGACAGGGCTGGAGGCGGACGTGCTGCTGCGCGTCAGCCCGGACCTGGCGGTGGAGGGCGCGGCGCTGACCATGAGCGGCCCGTTCGGGATGGACGAGGCGGGGGTCGAGGAGTGCCTGCCGCTGTTCACGGACCGGGTGCGGCTGCGCGGCAGGCACACGCACCTGGCGAGCGGGCTGGCCGCGCCAGAGCTGCTGCGGCTGGCGGCGGTGCTGCTGGACACCGGCCAGCCCGAGGTGAACCTGGGCGGCGGCATGGCGGTCTCCTACGGCTCGCCGGAGCGCTTCGACTGGGCGGCCTACGGCGCGGGGCTGGCGCGGCTGCGGCGGCCGGGGCAGCTCGTCAGGATCGAGCCGGGGCGGGCGCTGACCGCCTACTGCGGCTTCTACGTGACCCGGGTGGTGGACGTGAAACGGGTGCGCGGGGAGGCGTACGCCGTCCTGCTGGGCGGCACCCACCACCTGCGGACCCCGGTGACCAAGGGCCACGACCAGCCCTTCACCGTGCTGCCCACGGGCGACGGGCCGGGCGTGGCGGACGAGCCGGTCACGCTCGTCGGGCAGCTCTGCACCCCGAAAGACGTCTTCGCACGAAAAATCGTGACAACGGTACGGGTGGGGGACACGGTGGTGTTCGGGATGGCCGGGGCCTACGCCTGGAACATCTCACACCACGACTTCCTCATGCACCCGAAGCCCGGCTTCCACCATCTGCGCGACTGACCTCCGGCACCGCCTCGATGAGGGCCACCAGGCCGTCGGCGTCGAGCAGGTCCACCGGGCGCACGGTGCGGTTGGCGCGCACGTAGTGGAAGGCCGCGCTCACCCGCTCCAGCGGCACGCCCGCCAGGTGCGACCAGGCCAGCCGGTAGGCGGCGAGCTGCACCGAGGCGGCCCTGGCCTTCTTGCCGGTCGGCGGGTCGCCGGTCTTCCAGTCGACGACCTCGTAACGTCCGCCGGGCAGCTCGAACACCGCGTCCATGCGGCCGCGCACCAGCCGGTCGGCGATCATGGTCTCGAACGGCACCTCCAGGTCCACCGGACGCCGCTCGGCCCACTCGCTCTCCTCGAAGCGCTCCTGCAGCTCCGCCAGCCGCACGTCCGCCTCTTCCGGCTCGTGCTCCAGGTCCAGGTCGAAGTCGTCGATGAGCCGCTGCTGGTCCCAGCGCGTCTCCAGCCACTTGTGGAAGGAGGTGCCCCGGCGGGCCAGCGGCGCGGGCTTGACCGGCACCGGGCGGCGGATCCTGCGCGCCAGCTCGCGGGCGTCGGTGGCCAGCGTGACCAGCGACGACACGGTCAGCTTGGACGGCAGCTCGACGGTCGTGGAGCCGCGCCGCCGATGCAACTCCCGCTCGCGCAGCAGCAGCTCGGTGTCGCGGTCCCAGGCGCGCACCCGCTCCTCCTCGAAGGCGCGCAGCGGCTGCTCCTCCTCCTCGTCCTCCAGGGTGCCCGCCAGCGCGTCCTCCACCAGGCGGGCGCCGTCAAGCACGGACTCGTACCGCAGCCCCTCGGGCGTGACGGGCCACACGGCGGCGGCCGGCTCGGCCAGCAGCGGGTTCGTGGCGCCCTCGGCGAGCTCCGGCGCCCAGAACGCGATCCGGTCGGCGCTCTGCGCGATCTCCCGCAGGAAGTCGGACGGCTCCAGCGGCTTGGACGCGCTGCCCCACCGGTAGCCGGAGGCGATCAGGTGGTAGTGGGCGCGCGTCACCGCCACGTACGCCAGCCGCCGCTCCTCCATCAGGTCGCGCTCGCGGCACCGCTCGTCGAACGCGGCCAGCTCGTCCTTGCTCAACCCCGTCAGCCGGGGCAGGTCAGCGGCGTCGCCGCGCAGCGGGTAGGGCAGCTTGCGCGGGTTGTCGGTCCAGCGGCTGTTCATGACCGGCGTGGCCGGGAACACGCTGCCCGTCGCGACCGCGCCCTTCGTGTTGAGGAGCTGCGACAGGCCCGGCACCACCACGACCGGCCACTCCAGGCCCTTGGACGCGTGCACGGTCATCAGCTTGACGCTGTTGCTGTCGCCGACCCGGCCCGCCTCCAGCCCGAACTCCTCGCTCTCCGCCGCCTGGAGATAGGCCAGGAACGCGCCCAGCGTCGGATCCTCGGCGTCGCCCGCGAACCGGGACGCCGCGTCGAGGAACGCGTCGAGGTCGGCCCTGGCCGCGAACGCGCTCACCGTGCCGCCCCGCGCCGCCACCTCGACGTCCAGGCCGAGCTTGCGCTCCACCTCGCTGATCAGGTCGGGCAGCGGCTGCGCCGTGTGCGCCCTGAGCTGGCGCAGCTCGTGGGCCAGCGCCACCAGCCGGGTCGCGGCCAGCGGCGAGAACGCCTCCAGCCACTCCTCCCGGTCGGGCAGCTCGTCGAGCGCGTCGACCAGGCTGCCGCGCTCCTCCGCCAGATCGGCCACCACCTGGTCGAGCGGGTCCTGCACGCGCTGCCCGTCACGCATCTCCCGGTTGAGCTCGCGGGCGCATTCCCCCAGCGCCCGCAGGTCCGCCGGGCCGATCCGCCAGCGCGGCCCCGCCAGCAGCCTGGCCAGCGCGTCGCCCGCCGTCGCGTCGTAGAGCACGCGCAACGTGGCCACGATGTCGGTCACCTCGGGCACCGTCAGCAGCCCGCCCAGCCCGACCACCTCGACCGGGATGTCACGATCCTCCAGCGCCCTGCGCAACGCCGGGAACTGCGACCGCTTGCGCGCCAGGATCGCCACGTCCTGCGGCTGCAGCGCAAGGGTCTTCTTGCGCTCCTTGTCCCCCCACGGCAGGCCGTCCGGGGCGACCTCCTGGCCGAGCAGCCGGGCGACGCGGTCGGCGACCCACTTCGCCTCGTCCTCGGCCGTCTCGTGGAAGGCACAGGTGACACGGCCCCGGTCGACCCGGTTCGGGCCCGGGACCAGCACCGGCACCTCACGCGCCTCCATCCGCAGCGGCAGCTGCACCCGGGCGGCCACGTCGAGCACCCGGTCACCGTTGCGGAAGCTGACGCTGAGCTGCCGCACCGGAGCCGGATCGCCCGCCCCCGTCCGGAAGTCCTCGGCGAACCGGCGCAGGTTGCCCGCCGACGCCCCCCGCCAGCCGTAGATCGACTGGCACGGGTCGCCCACCGCCGTCACCGGATGGCCGCCCCCGTACAGCGAACGCAGCAACACCAGCTGCGCGTGGCTGGTGTCCTGATACTCGTCCAGCAGCACCACCGCGAACCGCTCCCGCTCGATCTGACCGACCTCGCGGTGATTGGCGGCGATCCTCGCCGCCAGCGACATCTGGTCGCCGTAGTCGATGACCTCCCGCCGCCGCTTCAACCTCTCGTACGCCTCCACCAGCGGCAGCAACTGCTCCCTGGCCGCCTGCACGGCGATCGGCTTGCGCTGCGCCTGCACCGTGCGGCCCGGCAGCTCGGCCAGACGCTCGTCCAGCCACTCCCCCACCCGCCGCACGTCACCCGGGGCGCGCAGATGCTCCGACAGCTCACCCGCCAGCTCCAGCACCGCCGCCGTCACCGAAGGCGGGCCCAGCTCCACCCGGTCCATCGGCCCGTCGTACATCGCCACCACCCGCGACGCGAGCTGCCACGACACCGCCGGCGTGACCAGCCGCATCGTCGGCTCCAGCGCCTCACGCAGCGCGTGATCGGTGACCAGGCGGGCCGCGTACGCGTGATAGGTGGAGACCGTCGGCTCCTCGTCCAGCATCGACGGCTCCACCAGGCCCGCCTCCGCCAGCCCCGCCAGCCGCTCCCGCACCCGCGTCGCCAGCTCCGCCGCCGCCTTGCGGGTGAACGTCAGACCCAGCACGTTCGACGGCTTCACCAGACCGTTGGCCACCAGCCAGACCACCCGCCCGGCCATGGTCTCGCTCTTGCCCGAACCCGCCCCGGCCATGACGACCATCGGCTCCAGCGGCGCTTCGATGACGGCGGCTTGCTCCCGGGTGGGCGGCAGGATGCCGAGCTTGCCGGCCAGCTCGACCGGGGTCAGCACACCTGTCCCCCGCTGTCGTTGACCGGGCAGCTCGCCCTGGCCGCGCACGTACGGCAGCCGTCGTTGACCTTCGCCTGGAAGAACGGGCCCGACATGCCGATCGCCACCGTGTCGACCAGATCCCGCGCCCAGCCCGGGTTCGCGTCGTCGGCCAGCGCGCCCTGCTTCTGCTCCACCGCCGCCGTCTTGCCCGCCGCCTTGCCGAGCTGCACCAGCGCCGCCCCGCCGGGCTCCGCCATGCCGTGCCTGGCGAACGCGCCCAGCAGCGCCGCCAATTGATAGACGCCGAGCTGCGGATGGCGGTCGAGCTCGCCCGGCTTGGGCTTCGAGCCGCCCGTCTTGAGGTCGATGATCACCGCCCGGCCCTCCGCGTCCTTTTCCACACGGTCGACCCGGCCCTTGATCTGGACGCCGTCGCCCACCATGGCGACGAACGCCTCCTCCAGGGCGACGAGCTCCCGCGGGTTGTCCTGCTGCCAGCGGAGGAAGCGGCCGATCATCTGCTCGGCCACCCGGCGCTGCTTGCGGTTGAACCATACGCCACCGAAGTCGAGCTCGTTCCAGATGCCGTCCAGGCGGTCGCCGAGCGCGTTCTCGTCCGACAGATCCGTGGCGCCCAGCACCGCCAGCGCGTGGATGACCGTGCCCAGCCCCTGCGCCGTGCTCGTCCCGGCCGCGCCCACCGCCGTCTCCAGCAGCCAGCGCAGGCCGCACTTGGTGAAGCTCTCCACCGCCGACGGGGAAATGCTCACCACGTCGTCCGGCCAGCTCAACGGCCGGTCATCGGTCATCGTCGTCAACGCGTACCAGTCGTTCGGATGCGCGCCCTGCACCCCCGCCGCCGCCAGCCTCGCCAGCTGCCTGGCCGCCCTGCGCCGCATCGACGCCGGCTTCGTCGGATCCGTCACCGCGCTCCGCAGATCGGCCACCAGCGACGGCATGCTCAGCCAGCGCGACCGGTCCTCCACCGTCGCCTCGTCCACCGCGCCCGGCATCAGCTCCGACAGGAACCGCGACGGCCGCTCGTCGGTGTCCTCACCGCCCACCGCCGTCACCACCAGCCGATGCCGCGCCCGCGTCGCCGCCACGTAGAACAGCCGCCGCTCCTCCGCCAGCAGCTTCGACGCCAGCGACGCCGCACTCGGCCTGCCCCCCTCGGCCACCTCCGCCAGGTCCTCCACGCCCAGCATCGTGCCCCGCAGCCGCAGATCCGGCCAGACGCCCTCCTGGACGCCCGCCACGACCACCACGTCCCACTCCAGGCCCTTCGAGCGGTGCGCCGTCAACACCCGCACCGCGTCACCGTCCGGCGCCCGCTCCGCCAGCGTGTCACCCGGGATCTCCTGCGACGCCAGATCGTCCAGGAACACCTCCGGGCCCGCCTTCGGCATCCGGTCCACGAACTTCGCCGCATGATCGAACAGCGCGACGACCGCGTCCAGGTCCCGGTCCGCCTGCGCGCCCCGCTGGCCGCCGCTCAGGCTCAGGTCCGTCCACCGCTCCGCCAGGCCGCTGCCCTGCCACACGGCCCACAGCACCTCCTCGGCCGTCGCGCCCTCCCGCAGCGCCTCCCTCGCCGTGGCCAGCAGCCTCGCCACCCGCTCCGCCGGAACGGCCACGTGCGGCTCCACCCGTACCAGCTCCCGCGGATCGTTCACGGCCGCCACCAGCAACTCCCCCGACGACCGCACCCCCTCCCCAGAGCCCGCCGCCGCCCCTTCCTCCGCCGCTCCGGGCCCGGCCGAGTCGCCCTGCGGCGCGACCGCCTCCGCTACGGCGGCACGGGGGGAGTCCGCGGGCGGCGGCTCCTCCTGCGGAGCCTGCGGGCCGCCCTGCGCCGCACCAGACGGCGCCGCGCCGGACGCGCGGCCCGGTGCCGCCTTGGGGTCCGCCAGGGTGCCGGTCTGCGGGGCGCTCTGGGGTGCGCCGGCCTGTGCGCCCGGTTGGGGGGCGTCACCTTCCGGGGTTGCGGAGGCCGGGGGGTCTGCCGGGGTGGGGGCGGAGGGGGTGGGGGCGGTGTGGGCCTCGTTTTCGGCGATCTTGAGGGCGCGGCGGAGGCGGCGGACGCCGATCATGTCGGTGCCGCCGAGCGGGCCGGTGAGGAGCTCCTCGGCGACGCCCTCGTCCAGGGCGGCGGGGTCGAGGGCGACGCGCAGCAGCGTGAGGAGGGGGCGGACGCCGGGCTCCTGGGCGATGGGCACCTCGTCGCCGGCGATCATCGTGGGGACCCCGGCGGTGACGAGGGCGCGGCGCAGCAGCGGCACCTGCCGGGTGGCGGAGCGGACCAGGACGGCCATGCGGTGCCAGGGCACGCCGTCGATGAGGTGGGCCCGGCGCAGGGTGTCGGCGACGACGGCGGCTTCCTGGCTGGTGCTGTCGGCGAGCAGCACCCGTACCTCGCCGGAGGGTGTGTCGGGCAGGGGGACGAGGTCGCGGTGGCCGCGCGCCCGGGGGATGCCGTCGGCGGGAGGGCCGGCCGAGGGGGCGGGGGTGGCGGGGAGGCGGTCGGCGACGCGGCGGGAGGCCTCCAGGAGGTCGGCGCCGCTGCGGCGGCAGACGCGCAGGGCGACGATGGGCGCGTCGTGGCCGGACCGGGTGCGGAAGCGCTGGGGGAAGGCGAGGATGCCGCGTACGTCGGCGCCGCGGAAGCCGTAGATGGACTGGTCGGGGTCGCCGACGGCCACCAGGTCGCGGCCGTCGCCGGCGAGCTGCTGGAGGAGGAACTCCTGGGCGGGGTCGGTGTCCTGGTACTCGTCGACGAACAGTGCGTCGTGGGCGGCGCGTTCGCGGCGGCGTACGTCGGGGTCGGCGAGCAGTCCGGCGGCGGTGCGGATCAGCTCGGCGTAGTCCATGGCCGGGTCGGGGTCGAGGTCGAAGCGGAGCTGGTAGCGCTGGGCGAAGCGGCCGGCGGCGACCCAGTCGGCGCGGCCGTGCTGCCGTCCGAGCTCCTGTACGCGCTCGCCGTCGAGGCCGCGTTCGGCGGCGCGGGACAGGAAGTCGCGCAGCTCTTCGGCGAAGCCGCGGGTCTTGAGCGGTTCGCGCAGGTCTTCGGGCCAGTCGAGGGCGCCGTCCTCCAGCTCGCCGTGGAGGAGGCGGCGGACTTCGAGGAGTTGTTCGGGGCCGGTGAGGAGGCGGGGCGGCGGCTCGCCGGCGAGGACGGCCTCGCGGCGCAGCAGGGCGTAGGCGTAGGAGTGGAAGGTGAGCGCCAGCGGGGTGCGGGTGGTGCGGCGGAGCCGGCCGGTGACGCGTTCGCGTAGCTCGCCGGCGGCCTTGCGGCTGTAGGTGAGGATGAGGACGCGTTCGGGGTCGGCGCCGCGCCGTTCGATGCGGTCGACGACGCTCTCGACGATGGTCGTCGTCTTGCCGGTGCCGGGCCCGGCGAGGACGAGCAGGGGGCCTCCGGGGTGCTCGACCACGGCGCGCTGATGTTCATCAAGCACAGGGGCCTCAACAGGCCTCCCGCTGCCGCGGCGCACCAATCGCCAGGTCTGACCACTCACAGCACTAGATTCCACCAGACCACAGGGGTAGATCGTGCCGACTTGCCCGGTCTCCCCGCGCGGACGCCCACGTTATCGGGGCCAATCGGGGCAAAATTCAGGATTCGCCCCGACACGCCGTCGTCGGTACGCCCTCAGAAAACGTGGTCGACCACGCGGGCCGTCGCCTTGCCGTCGTCGCGCGGCGCGAACGTGGCCCGGAAGGCGTCGTAGCGGTCGGCGTGGGCGGCCGCGACCTCGTCGATGGAGCGCAGCGCCTCGACGACCTCGCCGGAGGTCGACAGCACCGGCCCGGGGGCGACCTCGGGCAGGTCCACGTAGATGCCGCGCTTGGCGGAGTATTTGGCCAGGTCGTAGCCGTACAGGACGATCGGCCGCCCGGTGACCGCGAAGTCGAACATGACGGACGAGTAGTCGGTCACCAGCACGTCGGCCACGAGCAGCAGATCCGCCATATCCGGATAAGTCGTTACGTCACGCGCGATGTCGGGAACGGCGGGCATGGCCTGCATGGGATGCGCCCGTACCAGCAGCTCGTGGTCGGCGCCCAGCGCCTCACGCGCCTTGGCCAGGTCGAGCTTGACCATCGCGTTCTTGCGGTCGTAATCGCGCCACGTGGGCGCGTACAGGACCACGCGCTTGCCCTCGGCGAGCCCGAGCCGCTCGCGCACGGCGGCGGCGAGCTCGTCACGGTCGGGCGAGGTGAGCACGTCGTTGCGCGGCAGCCCGCTCTCCAGCACCTCGCCCTGGTAGCCGAACGCCTTGCGCAGCACCGGCGTGGCCCACGGCGACTGCGACAGCAGCACGTCCCAGCCGCGCACCTCGGCGGCCTGGCGGTGCCAGACCGGCGGCTTGGGGTCGCGCCGCATGTGGGCCTGGTCGTTGCCGATGTGCTTGACCGGGGTGCCGTGCCAGGTCTGCACGACCACCTGGCCCTCGCGGGAGCGGAACCAGACGGGCAGGAACGCGTTGGTGACGATGTAGCGCGAGCGGGCCAGCGCGGCGTGGTGCTCGCGGCTGCCCGCGCGCACCGAGGTGGCGCCGTCGGGCGGGGTGAACGCGCCGTCCTTGACGATCCAGATGTGCGGGCGGTCGTCGCCGCGCCGCACCCGCTCCTCGTAGATGGCGCGGACGCTGTCGGCGTACAGGCGGCCGTCGTTGACCACGTAGACGGTGGCCTCGTCGAGCGGCTCGGTGCGCTGGGCCGGGTAGAAGACGCGACGCAGCACGTGGGTGCCGGCGACGCCCTTCTCGGCGGCGGGCCGCTCCTCCTCCGAGACGACCACCGGCACGTCGAAGCGGGTGGAGACCATGCGGAAGGAGTGGCCGCCGAGCACGCGCGGGTCCTCGTCGAGGGTCTCCAGCGCGGCATGGTCCATGCGCACGGGCACGATCTCGCCGGACGGGTGCCGTACGGACATCTGCCAGGTGCCGGACGACAGCGGCACCGCCTCGCCGAAGCGGTCCATGAACCCGGGCTGGACGCGCACGGTGAACTCCTCGCCCTCGCGCTCCATCGGGACCTGGTAGGCCAGGCCGGAGCGGTGGCGCAGGGTGAGCGAGCGCGGCCCTTCGGCGTCGGGGTAGTGGCCGCGCAGGACGAGCGTGGGCCCGTCCCAGACGGCCGAGGAGATCACCGGGCGGATGCGGTGGGCGGAGACGACCACGCGGTCACGGCGGTCGCCGAGCACGGTGATCTCGCGGTCGCCGGCCACGGCCCTGGTGCCCTTGAGGTCGCCGAGCATGACGGAGGCCGCCGGGTCGCCCTTGGGCTCGACCCACAGCCGCCGCCCGTCCTTCTCCTGCAGCAGCGCGGGCACGGCGAGCGTCAGCAGCACGTCGGTGCCCTTGCCCGCCGGGCTGAAGTCGGCGGCGATGCGGTGGCCGCCGAGCCGGGCGTGGCCCTTGGTGACGACGCGGTCGGGCAGGTGGATCTTGAGCTGGAGGCGCTCGTCGTCGACGGTGACGCCGGTGAGCTCGGCCCGGTTGGGCTGGAGCACCACCTGGAGGGCGCGGTCGGAGGTCCAGACGGGCCTGGCCCACCAGCCAGGCTTGAGCTGGCGGCCGGCGGGGCGCTCGCTGCGGCCGATGGACGCGCCGCGCAGCAGGCCGGTGGCGCGGGCGCCACGGCTCCAGAACACGATCTCGGCCCGCCACGTGGTGGTGTCGCGCACGGCGGGACGGCGGCGCAGGCGGCGGCGCACGCCGGAGACCAGGCCGCGGACGGCGCCGCGCCAGCGCAGCGCCCACGGGCTCAGCTCGGCGTGGAAGCCCGACCAGTCGTAGTTGCAGCCGGGCTCGCGGGCCCCGTGGGTGGCCTCGGGGGCGAGCACGCGGCGGGTGCGCAGCCGCACCGGCGGCAGCCAGCGCGGGCCGCGCAGCACCACGGTCGCGCGGTTGAAGCGGCGGCTGCGCACCGACAGGCCGGCCAGGTAGGCGAAACCGGTGATGCGCAGCTTGCCGTCGACCCACACGATGTCGTCGATGTGCGTGACGGGCACCAGGTCGGCGCGGCGCAGCCGGAACAGCTCGGCGGGCAGCTCGTCGCGGAACGGCAGGTCGGCGTACCAGCGCAGGCCCTTGCGGATGCGCTTGGACGGCTCGGCGGCGGCCGCCACGACCTTGGCGAGGGTCTCGCCCTCGACGAGCTCGTCGTCGGGGCGGTGCTCGATCAGGTGGCAGATGAGGCGGCGGGCCACGGGCAGCTCGCGCTTGACCCCCGCGGCGACGCCCGCCAGGTAGGGTCGCACGAGGTCGACGAGCTCGCGCCTGCGGGCGGCGCCGCGCTTGACCGCGAGGTCCATCCGCGCGCCGAGCGGCCCGCTGAGCACCTCGGCGTCGAACGCCGCGTCGCGGCCGCCCGGCCCGACGGCGCGCATGACCGCGTCGAGTGGCTCGCCACGGTCGCAGAGGTCCTGGACGGCCTTGAGTCGGTCGGGGACCGCATCGCCGCCCGGGCTCTGGGCAGTTACGCCGGTAGCCATCGGGGAGGCACCGCCTTTCAGGCTGCCGTCAGTGTTCTGCCCATGGTAATAGGAGTCACCTACTACCAAATCGCCCATTCAGGGAACCGGCAGGTCAGCGGCCTTCCTGAGAATCGGCTGAACGCCCGTCCCAGCGGGCGCCGCGCATGTCCACGCGCTCCCCCCGCAACGGGGTGCCCTCCTCGCGCCAGTGCGCCAGGCAGCGTTGCAGGTGGTCAGGGGCCACGCCGCTGCCGTCAGCGTGCACCACGCGCCACCACGGAACGCCGCCGCCCCACACGGACATCACGCGTCCCACCTGCCGGGGGCCGCCCTCGCCCAGGTATTCGGCGATGTCGCCGTAGGACATGACCTTGCCGGGCGGGATGCGCTCGACGAGGTCGAGCACGCGCTCGGCGAACGGCTTCAGCGGCTCCACGCCGCCGGTCCCGCGTCGATCATCTCGTCCAGCTTGCCAAGCTCGATCACCGACCCGTCGGCGACCACCTCGACCACGCCCTCACGCAGCCCGTAGACCTCGCCGTCCTCGCCGATGAGCCGGGCGCCGAGCACGCCCGCCAGCCGGACGAGCTGGGCCACCTGCCAGTCGGAGCCGGGCGCCCCGATCACCTGCTCACGCCATGCGCCCACGGCGTGCGTGCCGTCGCCGTGCCTGGCGACGATCTCGTGCGATCCGCGCAGCTCGAAACCCGCCGGCGCGATCGCCTTCGCGACCTCCGCGAAGGCCAGCGGCGCCTCACGAACCACGCGTAGCTCGTATCCCATGACGGGGGACCATAGCGGATCTTTACTCCCTCCGCTGATTGAGGAGCACGATGGCCCCGCAGAACATGACGAGGGCCACGAGGACGCCGATCCCGTACAGCCAGAGCCGCCACGGGTCGGGTCCGGGGGCCGACGGCTGCGGGGTGTCCTCGCCCTGCCCGAAGTGCTGGTCAGCGGGTACGGGGACCTGGCGTTTGTGGCCGGTGAGCCGTTCGGCGGCGTTCAGCGCGGCGCCCGCGTCGACCACGCCGAACCCGGTCCTGTCGTCGTACCCGGCGGCGGGGCGGCCCCGCGCCCCGGTGGCGAGCGCCTGCGCGACCTGCTCGGGCCGCAGGTCGGGGTAGCGCGCCTTGACGAGCGCGGCCACCCCGGCCACCAGCGCCGCCGCCGAGCTGGTGCCGTCGGACAGCGCGTAGCCGCTGCCGCGCTGGACCACGGGCACCCCGGAGCCGGGCGCGGCGACGAGCACGGACAGGTTGTCGCTGCTGTACGGGGCGGGCTTGCTCGTCTTGTCCACGGCCGCGACGCCGATGACGCCCGGGTAGCCCGCGGGGAAGCTCCAGTAGGAGGTCTCGTTGTCCTTGGTGTAGCTGGTCTGCCCGTCGTTGCCCGCGGCGGCGACCAGGACGACGCCCTTGCCGAGCGCGTAGGAGACGGCCTCGCGCTCGGACTTGTGCGGCCCGTAGTTGCCGATCGACATGCTGATGACCTTGGCGCCGTGGTTGGTGGCGTAGCGCAGGGCGCGGGCGAGCGGGCTCTCGGTGGCGCCGGGGTCGGTGAGCAGCGGCGGGGCGATCTGGTCCTCGGGGTTCTCGTCCAGGGCCAGCGGCAGCGACAGCACCCGGGCCTCCGGGGCGACGCCGACGAACCCGTCCCCGGCTCCCGATCCGGCGATCAGCGCGGCCATGGCAGTGCCGTGCTCGCCGGGCTCGACCTCGCGCGGGCGGGCCGAGCCCGAGCTCATGTCGGGGCCCACGGTGACGCGCCCGCGCAGCTCCTTGACCCGGGTGTCGACGGCGCTGTCGATCACGGCGACGGTGACGCCGGCGCCCTTGGTGACGTTCCACGCCTGCTCGACGTTGAGCGCGTCGAGCACCCACTGCTGCTGCTCGCGGATGGGCGGGTCGGTGGGGGCGTGCAGGGCCAGCATCGCGGCGGTGAGAACGCGGACGACGGTCAGCACACGTTCCCCTGGGTGCAGGGCGGGACCTTGGGCGGGTCCGCCAGGAAGTAGGCGATCTGGTTGCCGACGGACTTGGCGGCGGGCCAGAGCTCGGGGTGCAGGATCTCCTCGGGCGGGACCGCGGCCCTGGTGCGGCCGTCGGCGTAACCGGCGGTCGAGAACACGATGTACGGCCCGGCGCCCACCCAGCCGGTGCGCTGGCGCTGCTGCACGCCGAACCGTTCGGTCACGGTGCCGGGGAAGGCGACGGGCAGCACGCCGACGCGGTCGTCCTGGCTGAGCTGGTCGGTGACGGACGCCCTGGCCGCCTCGTCCTTGAGCACGGCCACGCCGACGGTCATGACGAACGTGGAGGTCTGGTCGACGTAGGTGGCGCGCAGCATGGAGACGCAGCCGTACTCGTCGAGGACGCCGGCCACGGACGGGTCGACGGCGTCGCGGCAGGCGGTCTCGGGGGCGATGCCGACGCGCCTGGCGTACTGCTGCGCGCGGTCGAGGCCGAGGTACTTGACCTCTTCGGGGAAGACGCCGGTGGTGGGCCACGCCTGCCAGCGGCGGGCGATCTCCTCCTGCTTGTAGCGGTTCTGCTCCTCGGCGGTCAGCGGGCGCGACCGGGTCTCCTTGAACAGGCCGGCGGTGCCGAGCAGCACGACGACGGCCGAGACGGCCACGATGACGGTGAGGAGCGCGACGAACATGCGCCGGTAGCGGACGCCCTGCTGGAGGGAGTCGGTCTCGGCGCGTTCGGCCGCCGCCCGCCTGCTCCGCATGCCCGCCGTGGGCCAGTCGCGCACGCGCGACCGGCGGCCGGTGGTGGCGCCGAGCGGATTGCTCCGTCCCGGCGTGGATCGTCCCCCGACGCGCGGTAGTCCTGAGGTGGGCCTACGTGCCTTCACCACCGCCTCGTTCCCAGCTCGGCTTCGTGTCTATTTCGTCCCCCTAACGGGGCGGATCATGCCTCTTGGTCATTGTGTGGGCGTCGGCCCCTTCTGACCAGGGCGACGACGGCTCCCAGCGATCCCAGCGCCACCACGGCCAGCGCCGCCGCGAGGCCCCCGTGCAGCAGGATGTGCGCGCCGTCGCGGTGCACGACCTGGATCGGGGCGGGCGGCGCCTGGCCCAGCGGCCTGTCCGGGTCGGCCGCCTGCGCGCCCGCCGCGGTCTCGGTGTGCCCGGCCAGCCGCTCCGCCTCGGCCAGCGCCCTGGCGGCGTTGACGACGCCGAACCCGGTGCCGGTGTCGTAGCCGCCCGGCGGCCGGTCGTCGGCGCTGGCCGCGAGCGCCCGCACGACGAGCGGCGGCGACAGGTCCGGATACTCGGCCTTGATCAGGGCGGCCACCCCCGACACCAGCGCGGTCGCCTGCGACGTCCCCCGGCCCACCCAGTAGGCGTCGCCCGGCCCCGCGCCCATGATGTCGACGCCCGGCGCGGCCACCACCACCGAGGAGTTCCAGTTGGAGAACGTCGCCCGCCGCAGCCTCCCGTCGGTCGCCCCCACCGACACCACGCCGGGGAAGGCCGCCGGGTAGGAGTACGGCGCCGCGCCGCCGCCCTCGACCTCGCGGGTGCCCTCGTTGCCCGCCGCCGCAACCACCACGACCCCCTTGGACACCGCGTAACGCACGGCCGCCCGGTCCTGGCGGGTCGCCAGCTCCTTGGAGATCGACAGGTTGATCACGTCGGCCCCGCGGTCGACGGCGTAGCGGATGCCGCGCGCGACCACGTTCTCGAACCGCTCGTCGGTGTTGAACGTGCGGAACCCCGGCTCCTCGTCCTCCAGGATCACCCGTACCGACAGCACCCGGGCGCGCGGCGCGACCCCGATGACGCCCAGCTTCCCGTCCGGGCCGTGCCCGTGCCCGGCGATCAGCGAGGCCATGTACGTGCCGTGCAGGCGGCGGGGCGTGACGCCCGGCGGGTTCGCCCCCGCGGTGAAGTCGCGGCCGACGGTGACCGAGCCCGCCAGGTCGCGGTGGCCCGGGTCGACGCCCGAGTCGAGCACGGCCACGGTGACGCCGTCGCCCTCGCTGATCCGCCACGCCTTGGCCAGGTCCAGCGTCCTGATGACCCGCTCCTGCCCGGACCGTACCTCGTCCGCCCACGCCGGGGCCGTGAGCGCCGGCAGCAGCCCGGCGAGGAGCGCCGCCCGCACGAGCGGCCCGCGGCTCAGCACCGCCACTCCTCGGCCGCGCAGTTGGGCATCCGGGGCCTGCTCAGGTCGGCCAGGACGCGCTCGGAGATCTCGGTCGCGAAGGCGAAGACCGCCGGCCGCTGCTCGCCCGACTTGCTCGCCGGCCGGCCGTCGACCTGGCCCGCCGTGGTCAGCACCAGGTACGGGCCCGCCTGCCGTACCGAGCCGGACTGCCGCACGGCGGGGGTGAACCGGTCGGACACCGTGCCGCGGAAGGCCAGCGGGCGCAGGCCGGGAACGGGCGCGCCGCTGCCCGGGAAGGCGGACCTGGCGCGGGCGGCGCGCTGCTTGTCGGGCAGCGCGACCACGCCCACGGTGACGAGCACGCCGCGCAGGGCGTCGATGTAGGTGGCGCGCAGCACGGCGCGGCAGCCCGCGGCGGCCAGCGCGGCGGCGGCCTCGGCGTCGACGGCGTCGTGACAGGTGGTGCGCGGCGAGATGCCGATCCGGCGGGCCCGCTCGCGGCCGCCCTGCTCGGCAGAGTAGGCGAGGCTGGACGGGAAGACGCGCCCGGCCGCCCAGGTGCGCCAGCGCTCGGCGACCTCGCGCTCGGCGGCGGCCCTGAGCTCGGCCGCGGTGGGACCCCGGGTCAGCTCGCCGCTCGCCGAACCGGCCGCGACCCCGGCGGCCACCGCGCAGACCAGAGTCAGCGCGGAGGCCACCAGCAGGGAAGGCCAGAGGCGGGCGTTGTCCACGGGATCGACCTTAATGCGGGCGACCCCGTGTCATCCGTCGGAAAGCAGACTCAGTAGGACG
The DNA here is from genome assembly GCF_040639085.1 of Nonomuraea sp. NPDC023979. Taxonomy (NCBI): domain Bacteria; kingdom Bacillati; phylum Actinomycetota; class Actinomycetes; order Streptosporangiales; family Streptosporangiaceae; genus Nonomuraea; species Nonomuraea sp. NPDC023979. The sequence goes on along the minus strand of NZ_JBEZZG010000020.1, from coordinate 114,697 downwards.
GCAGGCTCGGGTCGACGGTCTTGACCCAGCTCAGCACGCCACCGCCGACGTGGACGGCGTCGGCGAAGCCCGCGTTCTTGACGACCGCGAGCGCCTCCGCCGAACGGGCGCCGGACTTGCAGTGGAGCACGATCCGCTTGTCCTGCGGCAGCTTCTCCAGGGCCGAGCCGTTGAGGAACTCCCCCTTGGGGATCAGCGTGGCGCCCGGGATGGAGACGATCTCGTACTCGTTCGGCTCGCGGACGTCGACGAGGAAGATGTTCTCGCCGTTGTCCTGCATGGCCTTGAGCTCCTGGGCGGTGATCGTGGAGCCGCTGACCGCCTCGGCCGCCTCGTCGGAGATCGCGCCGCAGAACGCCTCGTAGTCCTCCAGGAGCTGGGTGACCGTCGGGTTCTTGCCGCACAGCACGCACTCGGGGTCCTTGCGGACCTTGACGTCGCGGTACTTCATCTCCAGGGCGTCGTAGATCATCAGGCGGCCGACGAGCGGGTCACCGATGCCGGTGAGCAGCTTGATCGCCTCGTTGACCTGGATGGAGCCGATCGACGCGCACAGCACGCCGAGCACGCCGCCCTCGGCGCACGACGGCACCATGCCGGGAGGCGGGGGCTCCGGGTAGAGGCAGCGGTAGCAGGGGCCGTGCTCGGCCCAGAACACGCTCGCCTGGCCGTCGAAGCGGTAGATCGAGCCCCAGACGTACGGCTTGCCCAGCAGCACCGCGGCGTCGTTCACCATGTAGCGGGTGGCGAAGTTGTCGGTGCCGTCGAGGATCAGGTCGTAGCCGGAGAAGATTTCCATGACGTTCTCGGTGGTCAGCGCCGTGTTGTGGATCACGACGTCGATCAGCGGGTTGATCTCCCGGACGGACGCCGCGGCGCTCTCGGCCTTCAGCCTGCCCACGTCGGACTGGCCGTGGATGACCTGGCGCTGCAGGTTGGACTCGTCCACGACGTCGAAGTCGACGACGCCGAGGGTGCCCACACCCGCCGCGGCGAGATAGAGCAGCGCCGGCGACCCGAGACCGCCGGCGCCGACACACAGCACCTTGGCGTTCTTGAGCCGCTTCTGCCCGGCCATCCCCACGTCGGGAATGATCAGGTGACGCGAGTAACGGCGCACTTCGTCGACGGTGAGCTCGGCGGCCGGCTCTACCAGCGGTGGCAACGACACTTTCTACGCTCCCGTTTCAGGGGGTCTCTATCTCCATGTGAAACCTAGCCGGGCAGTGGGGCATTCCCCAATCGCGTCTCACGGATCAGACGGCGCGCCTCGGCGGCCACCACGCGCGGCACCTCCATCATCGCCACGTGCCCGGCCCTGGGCAGCAGCACCAGTCTCAGATCACGGAACGCGCGCGCCGCCCTGGCGGCCATCGCGGGCCGGACGAGCCGGTCGTGGCGGCCGTGGATGATCAGCGTGGGGGCCTGGATCTTCTCGGCCTGGCGCCACAGGTTGTCCGCGCCGCGCCGGAAGTACTCCGCCACGATGCCCCGGGCCGAGCCGATCATCGCGGCCGCGGAGTACGGCAGTTCGTCGCGGCGCCGCTGCTCCTCGATCGCCTCGCGCAGCCGTACCGGATGCACGGCGGCCATGTCCGCCCAGACCACCGCGAACGAGGCGTTGATCCGCTGTTCGGCGGGGATCAGCTTGAGCCGGCTCGCCACCCACTCGCCCAGCCGGGGCGTCGCGGCGGCGGCCACCCGCACCGGGCCGGAGCGGGGCAGCAGGTCCGGCAGCGCCGGCGAGATGAGCGTGAGCGAGCGCACCAGCTCGGGGCGTCCGGCGGCGACGCGCACGCAGACCGCCCCGCCCATCGAGTTGCCGAACAGGTGCGCCGGGCCGACCTGCTCCAGCAGCCGGACGACCGCGGCCGCGTGCGCGGCCACGCTGTAGTCGCCGTCGGCAGGCGCGGGCGAGTGCCCGGCGCCCGGCAGGTCGATCGCGTGCCCGGTGACGTCGTCCTTCAGCTCGTCCATGAGGTCGGTCCAGTTGGTGGCCGCCCCTGCCAGACCGTGTACGAAGACCGCCTGCTCGGGGGCGCCGGGCGGGGTGGACCTGACGTGGACGTCACCGACCATCCGCCCCGGCCAGTGCGGGACCGGCTCTGCCATGCCTCCTCCTCACACACGAGTTTCTGGACATTTCAGCTTATATCGCTTCATACATCTCTAATTGATCTAACGACAGGCCAAGCGTGCGGCAAAAGGACTTGATCGCCGTTTATGGCCTGCAACCCCCGGAAAGTATGACAACCAGATGACACCCAGCGTGACATCTCAGGCACTCTCCGTCATCACGGAAATTGCCGCAAGTGCAAGGAACCGTTCAGGGGGAAGCACAATGTCCAAGCTCAAGACCATGATGGCTGCCGCCACGCTGACCACCGCCCTCACCGGCGGCATGGTGGGTGTCGGCGAGGCGGCCTCCGCCACCACCACCGCCAACGCCTCCACCAGCGTCGGCGCGGCCACCAACGTCTCCAACTTCGTCGCTCACCCGCGCTGGTGCCGCTGGCACCGCAGCCACGGCTGGGGCCACGGCCACGGCTGGGGTCGCGGCCACGGCCACGGCTGGGGCTGGGGCCACCACGGCCACCGTCACGGCCACGGCCGTTACGTCAACCGTGTCAAGGTGTTCCTCAACCTGGCCGAGGACAAGGTCCGCTCTGTGCACCGTCGCGGCTGCCTGAAGATCCGCCACAACCACGGTGGCCACTGGTAAACCGATCATCTCGGCCCGGGGTTCCGGGCAGAGCTAACGCGGGGGCGCCGGATCATCTCCGGTGTCCTCGCTTTCATGTGTGCGGGTAAGCCGTGGACCCGCATTCGGTCATACGGCTGTGCGGCGCATTCCCGTCCGGGGTCGGAAATGCGATGCAAGGAGGAGTTTCATCGACATAGGAGCTGCTTCCATGGCATTCACCCGCATCGCGGCCGTCCTGCTGGCCGCCTCCGGCGCCGCCCTGGCGACCGCCCCACCCGTGCTCGCCGACCCCGCACCGCCCGGCCCGAACGCCCACCGCGACCTGCGCGAGCTGCGGCAGGAGCTCCACGAGTCCCGCCACGCCCGGGCCCGCGACCTCCAGGAAGCCCGCCACCGCTGGTCCGCCGACCACCGCGACCGGCACGACCGGCACGACCGGCGCGGCCACTGGGCCGACAACCTCCCCACCCACCCGGACCACTGGGCGAACGACCGCCACCCGACCCGCGACCACCGTGAGGCCCGCGAGGCCCGTACCCGCGCTCTCCAGGACACCCGCACCCCCGGCGACCTGCGCGACCGCCGAGCAGGTGACCGGCGCGACGCCCGGCAGGGGCCCGGGCTGACGGAGGGGCGCGTCGAGAGGGAGGCGCGGGGGCCGAGGCCGGAGACCCGGGATCGGGGGAACGCCACCGCCCAGGCGCGGCTGACCACGTGCGCCTACCGGGTGAAGGCCGGGACGCGGGTCTACGTGAAGCCGGAACGGGGCGCGAAGGAGCTGGAGCACTTCGGCTCCCAGGGCCGCACACTGGGCGCGTGCGCCTCGCGCCCCGGTGAGAAGTGGACGAAGGTCCTGGCCCCGGAACGCGGCAAGATCGGCTACGCGCGCACCGACAGGCTGAAGAACCTCGGCCCGAAGAAGTGGCTGTCCGTCTGAGTCACGCGGACTTGCGCGCCTTGCGCTTGGGGGCCGCCTCCTTCTCCTTGGACTCCTTGGACTCCTTGGACTCCTTGGCGGCCCTCTTGGGTTTGGCGGCGCCCCCGCCGGTGCGCTCGCGCTTGGCGGCGTCGACGCTGGCGCGCAGCGCGGCCATGAGGTCGACGGCCGGCCCGGCCTCCTCCTCTTCGGGGGCCGCGACGACCTCCTTGCCCGCCACCTTGGCCTCGATCACCTGTTGCAGCGCCTCGCGGTAGGTGTCGTGGTACTCGGTGGGGTCGAAGTCGGCCTCCATCGTGTTGATGAGCGATTCGGCCATCTTGAGCTCCTGGGCCCGTACCTCGATGTCCTCGTCCAGGAACTCGAAGTCGGGCTTGCGGATCTCGTCCGGCCACAGCATGGTCTCCAGGACGAACACGCCGTCGCGGACCCGCAGCGTGGCGAGCGACTCACGCTGGCGCAGCGCCACCTTGACCACGGCGACCTGCCCGGAGCTCTCCAGGGCGTTGCGCAGGAGCACGTACGGCTTGGCGCCCTGGGCGTCGGGTTCGAGGTAGTAGGACTTGGCGAAGTAGATGGGGTCGATCTGCTCGGCCGGGGCGAACTGCAGCACGTCGATGCGCCGGGAGGTGCTGAGGGGCAGTCCTTCGAAGTCCTCGTCGGTCAGCACGACCATCTCGCCGGTGCCGAGTTCATAACCCTTGGCGATGTCGGCGTAGGCGACCTCTTCGCCGTCGACGGTGCACACCCTCTTGTAGCGGATGCGGCCGCCGTCCTCGCGGTGCACCTGGTGGAAGCTGACGTCCTTCTGTTCGGTGGCCGTGTAGAGCTTGACGGGGATGGTGACCAGCCCGAAGGAGATCGCACCTTTCCAGATGCTGCGCATCGGCACTCCTCAGCAGTAGCGGGCGGTCCACCAATGGGCACATACCCGTCATGGTGCAACCAATGCCACACTCGATTGAACCAATGCTGGCTGTACCAGGGGAACTACCCTCCGATCACGACCGGTACGGCCTCGAGGTCAAGTGGGACGGCATTCGCGCCATCGTGCACGTGGACGGTGGCCTCCGGGTGACGGGAAGGCACGGGGCTGACTACACCCGCCGCTACCCCGAAATTTCGGACTTCGGCATGAAAAGTGCGGTCATCGACGGCGAGGTGGTGGCGCTGGACCGCCACGGCCGGCCGAACTTCGTCCGGCTGCAGCGGCGCATGCACCTGACCGACCCCGAGCCGCTGATCCTGGAGCGCTACCCCGTCACGTACCTGCCCTTCGACCTGCTCTATCTCGACGGCATGTCCCTGTGCGACCTGCCGTACCGGGCCAGGCGCAGCCTCCTGGACGAGCTCGACATCGGCGCCCCTCCCTACTTCCCCGGCGATTCCGGCCTGCTGGCGGCCACCTCGGAGCAGGGCCTCGAAGGCGTGGTGGCCAAACGGCTCGATTCTCCTTACCAGCCCGGCGTGCGCTCCCCCGCCTGGATCAAGGTCAAGAACCTGAGCATCACGGAAGTGGTGATCGGCGGCTGGAAGCCCGGCAAGGGCCGCCGGGCGGGCGGCATCGGCTCGCTCGTCATGGGCGTGTTCACGCCCGCCGGCCTCACGTACGTCGGCCACGTCGGGACCGGCTTCACCGAGGAGGCCCTGGATCTCCTGTACGGGATGCTGGCGCCGCTGGAGATCGCGCGGAGCCCGTTCAGCAACGCGGTCCCGTGGCGTAATCGATGGGTTAGACCCGATCTGGTCGGGGAGGTGGCCTACACGATGTGGACCGACGACCAACGGCTGCGCCATCCCGTGTGGCGCGGGCTGCGGGCGGACAAGCTCCCTGCGGAGGTGACGCGGTGAAGGTCCCCGTCAAGGTGGACGGGCGCGAGCTCACGCTGAGCAACCTGGACAAGGTGCTCTACCCGGAGGAGGGATTCGCCAAGGCCGAGGTCATCGACTACTACAGCCGCGTCGCCCCGGTGCTGCTGCCCCACCTGGCGGGCCGCCCGCTGACCGTCAAGCGCTACCCCAACGGCGTCGAGGGGGCCTCGTTCTTCGAGAAGAACGCCCCCGACCACACCCCCGGCTGGGTCCGGCGCGTCCGGCTGCCGGTCCCGGGCAGCACCAAGGACCGCGAGAGCATCGACTTCGCCGTCGTCGACGACCTGCCTACCCTCGTCTACTACGCCAACCTGGCCGCCCTGGAGCTCCACGTCCCACAGTGGCGCGTCTCGGACGACGGCGAGGCGCTGCCGCCCGACACGCTCGTGTTCGACCTGGACCCGGGCCCGCCCGCCACGATCGTCGAGTGCTGCCGGGTGGCGCTCATGCTGCGCGAGGTGCTGGCCGCCGACGGGCTCACCGCCAGGCCCAAGACCAGCGGCAGCAAGGGCATGCAGCTCTACGCCGCCTGGGACGGCCGCGAGGAGCCGTCCGCGTACGCCAAGCGGCTGGCCCAGGCGCTCGCCAAGGAGCATCCGGGCGAGGTGGTCAGCGTCATGACGAGGAAGCTGCGGCCCGGCAAGGTGTTCATCGACTGGAGCCAGAACAACCCGGCCAAGACCACCGTGGCCCCCTACTCGCTGCGCGCCAGGGCCAGGCCGACGGTCTCCACGCCGCTGCTGTGGAAGGAGGTCGAGACCTGCGAACACGCCGACGACCTGGTGTTCACCACGACCGACGTGCTCGCCAGGGTGGAGAAGCACGGCGACCTTTTCGACGCGGCGTAGGCTGGGTGCGTCCGCACGCAACGGGGCCACATGTGAAGGGGGAACGACATGTCGGAGATGGACGTACGCGGGGACGAGGCGAATTTCGCCGACGACGAGGAGCGGCCGCTGGAGGCGCCGGAGGCCGACGCCGTCGAGCAGCGGCGCCGGTTGAGCGAGGACGAGTCCCGGCCGCGCCGGGAGGTCCCGTTCGACGTCGACCCCGCCGACGCGGCCGACCAGGACCGCGTGGTCGAGCTCGACGATGACGACTATCGCTGAGGCGGCGGCTACCCGCGCGTAGGATGTCGGCACGATCCGCACGAAGACGTTGGAGACCCGCGTGACCGCTACCCCGGACGCCAAGCCCCGGGGCACCCGGCTGCCCCGACTCGCCCGCCGCCGGCAGCTGCTCAGCGCCGCGCAGGAAGTGTTCGTCGAGAACGGCTACCACGCGGCCGCCATGGACGAGATCGCCGAGCGGGCCGGGGTCAGCAAGCCGGTGCTCTACCAGCACTTCCCCGGCAAGCTGGAGCTCTATCTGGCGCTGCTCGACCTGCACGTCGACGACATGGTCAACCGCTGCCGCGACGCCCTCGCCTCCACCAGCGAGAACAAGCTGCGGGTCCAGGCGACGTTCAGCGCGTTCTTCGACTTCGTCTCCACCCAGGGCGAGGCGTTCCGCCTGGTCTTCGAGTCCGACCTGCGCAACGTGGCGCCGGTGCGGCAGCGGGTGGAGCGGTCGCTGAGCGAGTGCGCCGAGATGGTCAGCGCGGTGATCCAGGAGGACACCGGCTGCACCAGCGACGAGGCGCACCTGCTCGGGGTCGGGCTGGTCGGCATGGCCGAGGTCAGCGCCCGCTACTGGGTGACCAAGCACGGCTCCATCCCGAAGGACGCGGCCGAGCAGCTCATGGCCCGGCTGGCCTGGCGGGGCATCAGCGGTTTTCCGCGTACGGCATAACCCGTTCGCTGGGCGCGATCAATCGGCGTGTTTCCGGCACGCAGCGGCCACGATGGGACCAGCACAGCCCCGTCGAAAGGGAGCACGATGGAAGTCAAGATCGGGGTACGTTCCGTACACCGCGAGCTCGTGGTGGAGACCGACCTGTCGTCGGAGCAGGTCGAGGAGGAGATCAGGCAGGCGCTGGCAGCCGAGCGGGGCGTGTTCGCCATCACTGACGTGAAGGGCAGGCGCGTGGTCGTGCCGGTGGCGGCGCTCGGCTTCATCGAGATCGGCGAGGACGAATCCCGCCCGGTGGGCTTCGGCGGCACCCTCTGACCTTTCCGGCCCGCACGACCTGACTCCCGGGACCGCGTTCCACCGGCCCCGGGGGTCGCGGGTCTGGCGGGCCGGACCAGGCCGGGCCCGATCAGTGCCCGATCAAGGTCAGGTCAGATCAGGTCAGGCGAGGCGGCAGCCGCGTGGGCGGCGGCGCCGGGGGGCGATCTCCGGCCCCCGGGCCGGGCACCACGCGCCTCCCCTGCGCAGCACGGCCCGCGACGGCCAGCGATTCGGCCCACATCTGGTCAAGGAACTGCCGTAGCGGCGCGAGGCCCTCATGCCTGGCACGCTACAGCCGTTCGCCGCCCCGCGCCGTGCGATCCCCTCGACAGCCCTGCACCGGGTTCAGATGCCGAGCGCCGCCATGCGCTTGTTGTGCTCCTCGGTGAGGCGGGCGAACATCCGGGAGATCTCGGCCTGGTCGTCGGCCCCCGACTCGACCAGCATCATCGCCAGCTCCGGCCGGGCCGCGGCCACCCGCTGCCCCTGGCTGAGCGCCTCGCCGACCATCCGCCTGGCCCACAGCGCCAGCCGCCCGCCGACGACCGGGTCGGCGGCGATGCCCGCCCTGACCCGCTCGACCGCGAACCCGGCCCGCCCCTCGTCCGCCAGCACCTCGTCCACGAGCTTGGCGATCGCGGGCTCCAGCCGCCGGGCCGCCTCCCGATAGAAGTCGAGCGCGATGCCGACCCCGACATAGGCTTTGACCAGCGCCTCCAGCCAGTCGGTCGGCGTGGTCTGGCGGTGCCAGGCGTCGAGCGCCTCGGCGAACGGCTGCATCGCCGCGTCCGGATCGGCGCCCAGCTCGGTGAGCCGGTCGCGCAGCAGCCGGAAGTGCGCGTACTCCGCCACGGCCAGCTCGCTGAGCGCGGCCCGGTCGGCCAGCGTGGGCGCCAGCCGCGCCGCGTCGTCGGTCATCCGCGTGAAGGCGCTGAGCTCGGCATAGGCCAGGACGCCGAGCAAATCGACGACCGCAGGGGACTCGTTCATACGTCGCAGCGTACTTCGGTCAATCTTCGGGAACATACGTGAGCTCGGCCAGCGTTGTGGTATCGAGTACACTGCTCTGTGAAAGTGCGACCGCACTGTGTAAATTCGGGGGAATCTCTCCCGGATGCCCCCGCTCCCCGGGTGCGCGGTCGCTGATGACATGAGAGGGCTGGCTCTACCGCGAGGACCCAGGCACGGGGGTATTTTTCCGCCCGATCGGTCCCGGCAGGCCCGCCTTCATTTGAGACTGAGGCAGGCCACGCTGACGACTTTCCGAGACCTCGGAGTCACACCAGAAATCGCCGATGCCCTCGAGACCGAGGGCATCACCACACCGTTCCCGATCCAGGAGATGGCTCTCCCGCTCGCACTGGGCGGCCAGGACCTCATCGGACAGGCACGCACGGGCACGGGCAAGACCTACGCGTTCGGCATCGCGATGCTCCAGAGCATCGGCAAGCCGCGCAAGAACCGCAAGAAGCCCCGCGGGCTGGTCGTCGTGCCGACCCGCGAGCTGGCCCACCAGGTGAGCGAGGACCTCGTCACCGCCGCGGGCAAGCTCGGCTCGCGCGTCCTGACCGTTTACGGCGGTCGCGCGTACGAGCCGCAGATCGAGGCGCTGAAGGCCGGAGTCGACGTCATCGTCGGCACCCCCGGACGCCTGCTCGACCTGGTCAAGCAGAAGCACCTCGACCTCAGCCAGATCACCAGCCTGGTGCTCGACGAGGCCGACCGCATGCTCGACCTGGGCTTCCTGCCCGACATCGAACGGATCTTCAAGCTGATCCCGGCGCAGCGGCAGACGATGCTGTTCTCGGCCACCATGCCGGGTGAGATCGTCTCGCTCTCGCGCAAGTACCTCAACCGTCCCACCCACGTGCGCGCCGAGCACGAGAGCGGCGAGGGTGAGGCCACTCCGCAGGTCCGCCAGATCGTCTGGCGCACCCACCGGATGGACAAGATCGAGATCGTCGCCCGGCTGCTCCAGGCCGAGGGGCGCGGGCTCACCATGGTCTTCTGCGAGACCAAGCGGGCCTGCGACATGGTCGCCGAGCAGCTCGACACCCGCGGCTTCGCGGTCGCGGCGGTCCACGGCGACCTCGGCCAGGGCCAGCGCGAGCAGGCTCTGCGCGCCTTCCGCAACGGCAAGATCGACGTGCTGGTGGCCACCGACGTGGCGGCCCGAGGCATCGACATCGACGACGTCACCCACGTGGTCAACTACGACGCTCCCACCGACGACAAGACCTACGTGCACCGCATCGGCCGCACCGGCCGGGCCGGGCGCACGGGCATCGCGGTCACGTTCGTGGAGTGGGAGGAGCTGACCCGCTGGAAGATGATCAATCAGATGCTCGGCCTGGACTTCGCCGAGCCCGTCGAGACCTACTCCACCTCGCCGCACGTCTTCACCGAGCTCAACATCCCCGAGGGCACCAAGGGCGTGCTGCCGCACGCCAACCGCTCCCGGGCGGGGCTGTCGGCGGAGCGGATCGAGGACCTCGGCGAGACGGGCCGCCCCCGCAACCGCGGCGGCCGACGCCGTGACGAGCGTGAGGAGCGTGACGAACGCCGTCCGGCCCGCACGCCTCGCCAGCGCCGCCGCACCCGTGGTGGCAAGTCCGCCGAAGAGGGCACTCCCGTCGAGACGCCGGAGGTCGAGCTCGTGAACGGTCGCTCCCGCAAGCCGGAGGAGACGCCCGCGATCATCTCTGCTGACGAGGTGGAGGCCGTGGCCGCCGAGCCGCGCCGCCGCACCCGCCGTTCGTCGGCGGAGCGGGCGTCCGCCGAATCGGCCAGGGCCACAGAGCCCGCCAAGGTCACAGAGCCTGTCAAGGCCGCTGAGCCCGTGGTGAGCGCCGAGCCGGTCAAGGCCGCCGAGCCCGTCAAGGCGCCCGAGCCCGTCAAGGCCGCCGAGCCCGTACGCGCTCCTGAGCCCGCCAGGGCGCCGGAGCCCACGCGGGCGCCGGAGCCGGCGCGGGCCGCGGAGCCGGTCCGGGTGGCGCCTGCCGTCGAGCCGTCGCCGGCCGAGCCGGTGCCCAGCTTCCTGACCACCCCGCCGCCGCCCGCGGCGTCCAGGGAGCCGGAGCGGATCATCCCGCCGAGCCCGTTCACGGTGATCTTCCAGTCGCCCGACCTGGCGACGGACGACGACGACATCGCCCCGTCCGCCGCCACCGAGCGCAAGCAGCAGCGCCGCCAGGCTCGTGGCGGTGGTGGCGGCGGCAACCGCCGCCGCGCGGGCTGACGACCGCAGTGTGAAGAGCACAGTGTGAAGGGCGCGCACCCACCCGGGTGCGCGCCCTTCCGCATGTCAGCGGCCCCCGTGACGGGCGGGTGAGCGCTCCGGCCGGAACCTCGCCCACCGGCCTTCCAGGTACGCGCCGCGCGTCCCGGACCCGGCGTCCGGCACCCCCATAAGCTGGCAACTCCCCCGAAATCCGGCACCAGCGTAGGAGGTTAGCCGGTGTTGACGCACTGACCTCTGGGTATTGTTGCCCCACGTGAGTACGCCGCGATTCCTGCAGCTGCCTCCCGGCGTTGCACCACGCAAGATCGACACCCCCGAGGGCACGTTCGCGGCCCTGGAGGCGTCGCCGGTGAGCGGCGTGGTGGAGCGCTGGCCCGCACTCCTGGTGCCCGGCCTGACGGGGAGCAAGGAAGACTTCATCGCGGTCCTGCAGACCCTGGCCCAGTCGGGCCGCCGGGTGCTGGCCATCGACCTGCGCGGCCAGTACGAGTCGCCGGGCCCCGACGACCCCGGCGCCTACACTTGCGCGGCGCTCGGCGCCGACGTCGACCAGCTCGCGCAGACCCTCGGCGGCGGCGAGCCGGTGCACCTGGTGGGCCACTCCTTCGGCGGCCTGGTCTCGCGGGAGGCCGTCATCGACGGGCGCACCAAGTTCGCCTCGTTCACGCTGATGAGCTCCGGCCCGTCGGCGATCGCCGGCAAGCGCGCCCACCACGGCCGCAAGATGCTGCGCGAGATCCCCGAGCTGGGCCTGGAGCACGTGTGGCACGCCAGGTTCGAGCCGGAGGCCGTGGCCGCCGGGGTGCCCGACGACATCATGGCGTTCCTGCGCAAGCGGCTGCTGGCCAACTCCCCGACCGGGCTGGCGTGCATGGCCGAGCAGGTGCTCACCATGCACGACCGCACGCCCGAGCTGCGCCAGATCGAGGTGCCCACGCTGGTCCTGTACGGCGAGCACGACGACGGCTGGCCGGCCGAGACGCAGGCGGAGATGGCGGCCACGCTGGAGGCGGAGTGCGTGGTGGTGCCGGGCGCCGTGCACTCACCCGCCGTGGAGGCGCCCGAGACGACGGCCGCCGCGCTGGTCCGCTTCTGGAACGACGCCGAAAGCCACTTTTTGGACACTCGATCGGGCGCTGTGTAACCATGCGTCCACCATGTCCGAAGACCTCGCCGTCCCGACCCTCGCCGTCCAGTCACCGCGCAGCGCGACCTGGCGGGTGCACCTCGACCGCACGATGTGGGTCGGCGGCGTCCGGGGGCTGATGCTCCAGGCTCTGCACCCGCTGGCGATGCTCGGCGTCTGGCAGAACTCCGACTTCCGCACCGACCCGTTCGGACGGCTGCGCCGTACCGCCGACTTCGTGGGGCGGGTCACGTTCGGCACCCCGGAGGAGGCCGGCGCGATCGGCAGGCGGGTGCGCGGCATCCACCGGAGCCTGCGCGTCGTCGGGCCCGGCGGCCGGACGCACCGGGTCGACGACCCGGAGCTGCTGCTGTGGGTGCACTGCGCGGAGGTCTCGTCCTACCTGGAGGTCGCCCGGCGCGGCGGGCTCGCGCTCACCGGGCCGCAGGCCGACCGCTACCTCGCCGAGCAGCGGCGCAGCGCCGCCTACGTGGGGCTGCACCCCGAGGACGTGCCCGGCTCGCGCGCCGAGATGGCGGCCTACTTCAAGGCGGCCAGGCCCGCGCTGCGGGTCACGGAGGAGGCCAGGGCGGCCGTGCGGTTCCTGCTGTGGCCGAAGATGCCGCCGCGGCTGCGGCTGCTGTCGGCCGGGAAACCGGTCTACTTCCCGTTCGGGGCGCTGTGCTACTACACGCTGCCGGACTGGGCCAGGCGGATGTACGGGATGCTGCCGGAGGTGCCGCAGGACGTGGTGACGGCCGGGCTGGCGGCGTTCAGGCTGGCCATGAACGCGCTGCCGGAGCCGCTGCACGACCGGGCGTTCCTGCCCGCGACGCGGCGGATGCTGCGCGACTCCCGGCAGCGGCTGGCGGCGGCCGGCTACGACGTCCGCAAGGGGCTGCGCGGCGCCGTCGACCCGCGCCACTGGCCCAGCCCCTGACCGGCGCCATCCATCCTCGCCACTGGCCCACCTCCTGACCGGGCCGGTCAGGGGTGCGCTATTCCGCCAGGCCGTCCCACGGGCGGCGCTCGGGGGCGGCGGCCAGCCCCTCCGGGCAGTGGCGGCGGAAGTCGCACCACCCGCAGATCGGCCCCGGGCTGGGCGCGAACAGCGCGTCGATCTCGGCGGGCACGGCGGCCGGGCCCACGGACGCCCGCTCGCGCCGCAGGTCGTCCTTGGACGGCCAGGCGGCTCCCGGGTTGCCCTGATCCGCCGAGGGCCGTGGTTCAGGCTCCGCTGGGCGCGGCTGAGGCGGCGTGTGGAGAGCCGGGCCGCCGGGTCCGGTCTCCCAGGCCGGGGCGGACCGGGAGCGGCGGCTCGGGGCGCTGGAGGCGTCGGAGGACACCGCCGCGCGATAGCGGTCGTCGGCGTCGGCCGCCTCCAGGGCGATCTCCTCGGCGCGGCTCAGGTGGCGGCCGAGGGACTCGTCGGTGTGCCGCCACTCGACGATCTCGCCGGTCGGCAGGTGGTGCAGCTCGACGGCGCGGGCGGGGGTGCGCATCATCCGGGACGCCGCGATCGCGTAGACCGCCAGCGCGAGCGAGGAGCGCGCGTCGTCCTGGGTGAGGGGCCGCCGCCCGGTCTTGTAGTCGACGACCACCAGCTCGTCGCCGCGCCGGTCGAGCCGGTCGATGCGGCCGGACAGCGCGATGACCTTGGTGCGGGTGGCGACGGTCCGTTCGACGCCGACCGGATCATCACTGGGGTCTAAAGTCGCGACATATCCGGACACTAGGTCGCGGGCACGCGCGAGCCACCGCGCCGACTGCTCCCCGTCCCTGAACCCCTCGGTGATCCACCCGCTCGTGAGCAGGGTGGCCGCCGTGAGCGGGGTGCGCCGCTCGTACGGCTCCCGCCACCAGGCCGCCAGCGCGTTGTGCACGCTCGCCCCGACGCTGTTGTGCGCCCAGGCCGGGCCCTTGGACGGCTGCGGCCGGTCCAGGTAGGTGAACCGGTAGCGGCGCCGGCAGTCGAGCCAGGCGTTCAACCGCGACGGCGTGCACGAATAGAGCCGCCGCGGCATCCCTTCCAGCGGAAGCTGGCCCTGCACCCTATTCGTCGCCCGGGTTGAGCTTGATGCCCGACACCCGGGTGCCGTCGGAGAGCGGGCCCTCGGGAGCGGGCTCACGGGTCAGCGAGCCGGAGATCCAGTCGTCGAAGTGCGGCTCCAGGTCGCCGACGGTGACCTCCTCGCCGTGCGAGGGCAGCACCCGCGTCGCGGCCGGCAGCGTGAACAGCCGCCCGCCGATCGCGGTGAGCTGGTCGGCCAGGCGGGGGTACTCGCCGCCGAGCTTGCCCGGGCCGTCGGCCTGAAGGGTCTTGCCGGTGAAGACCGCCTCCAGCGCCTCGCAGTAGAGCGAGACGCCGCCCGGCGTCACCCCGGGCGTCTCCATGACATCGAGCTGCACGTCGGCGACGCCGAAGATGCCGTCGTCCTCCATGTCGATGTCGGGCCAGGTCTCGGTCCAGGTCTCCCGCCAGTGCGGCTTGTCCTTGGGGTGCAGGGCGATGACCGCCTCGTCGCGGCTGGCCACCTCGATGGCCGCGCCGACGTGGTCGGGCAGGCCGTGGGTGCAGATGACGGCGAGCACCTCGCGCTCGCCGACCTGCTCAAGGATCTTGTCGGCGTCACGCGCCGGGTCGATGACGATCACTTCGTCGTCATCGCCGATGATCCACGTGTTGTTCTCGACCTTGTGCTCGACGTCGTCGATCTCGACGACGCCCTCGGTCACCACTCGCTCGATACGCGCTGTCACGCCTCCGAACTCTAGCCCGTCTGCGTGAGTGAGCGAATCGCGTTGATGATGAGTTGCACGGCCAGCGCCGACAGGAGCAGACCGGCGATCCTGGTGACGAGTTCGACGCCGTTCTCCTTGATGAGGCGGATGATGCTCACGGAGAAGCGCATGAACAGCCACAGCAGGATGTGCACGGCCGCGATCGCCAGCCCGAGCGCCAGGATGCCGCCGGGCACCCCGGCGGCCTGCTGGGCGAAGACGATGGTCGCCACGATCGCGCCGGGCCCGGCGAGCAGGGGCGTGCCGAGCGGCACCAGGGCGACGTTCACGTTGGAGCGGACGGTGTCGGCGCGCGGCTCGGCCGCCCCGCGCAGCAGCTCCAGCGCGACCAGCAGGAGCAGCAGCCCGCCCGCGATCTGCATGGCGGCCACCTCGACGTGCAGGTAGCCGAGGATCGCCTGGCCGAACACCGCGAACACCACGATCAGGCAGAACGCGGTCACCGACGCCTGCCAGGCGACCCGTTTGCGCTCCTGGGCGGTGCGCCCGAAGGTGTAGGCGAGGAAGAGCGGGATGACTCCCGGCGGGTCCATGATGACGAACATCGTCACGAACGCCTCGACGAAGAACCTCAGCACCGCTCCCCCAGCACGCCGTACGAGGGGGAACGCCTGTCAGTCTTCCAGTCTCGGGGAGAACGCCCCGTAAGGCACGTCGAGGTCGAGGTCGCGCAGATCGAGCAGGCTGAGCTCGGCGAGCGCGATGAGGCAGCCGGCCTCCGACGGCCAGGCGATCGTCCACAGCCAGTTGCCCGCCGCCTCGCCCGCGTAGACGGCCCGGTCGGCCGCCGCGCCCACGCACCACAGCGGCGTCGGGTGCCCGAGCACCTCGATCTTCGCGTTCGGCGGCCCGTGGTCGAACCCCTCGCCCGGGTCGGGCCCGTCGAGCCCGGCGAACGCCGCGCCCAGCCCCACCCCGGGCTCCTCGGCGACGATCAGCAGGTCGGCCGGCCCGTGCATGAACGACGGCCCGCTCAGCGCCACCACGCTGGCCCGGACGCCTCTGTGCTCGTCGCCCACCTCCGCGAAGCCGGTCACCATCCATTTGGACGGCAACGGCCATGGCAGCCACACGGGCACCATGGAGTTCTTCCGCATCGCCTCCAGGGCCGTCGCGGACGGCGGCCGGGGCGGCTGATACGGCAGGACGTCTCCGTGCGCGTCACAACGCCATGCGCTGGACCACGCACCGGGCCCGTGAAGCGGGCCAAAACACCGTGGGCACGTTGGAGCCGCTCTCACAGCTACCCACGGTGCTTCCTCGGGCCCGGCCCCGTCAAGGCCGCTCATCGTTATCCCGTCGTAATCTTGGCCATGTGCGCGTAAATTGTGTGGGAGCGATCATCTTCGACGCCGGGCGGCTGCTTCTCGTACGGCGCGGCCATGCTCCGTCGGCCGGGCTGTGGTCGCTTCCCGGCGGTCGCGTGGAGCCCGGCGAGAGCGACGAGGCCGCGGTCCGCCGCGAGGTCATGGAGGAGACCGGCCTGCGCGTCGCCGTCGGCCCGCTCGCCGGCGCCGTCGACCGTCCCGGCCCGGCCGGCGTCACGTACGAGATCCGCGACTACTTCGCCACGGTCACCGGCGGCGTGCTCAGCGCGTCGGACGACGCCGTCGACGCCCGCTGGTGCGCCCGCACGGAGCTGACCCGCCTGGCCCTCTCGCCCGGCCTGCTGGAGGCGCTGCGGGAGTGGGACGCGCTCCCGCCCTGATCAGCGGCTGGACGTGAGGGTGGAGGTCCACAGGATGAGGTGGTCGTCGCTGTAGGTGGTGGAGCGGCCCAGCGCCACGACCTCCTCGCCCGCCACCGTCACCGCCGTCAGCCACTGCGCCCCCGGCCCCGCCAGGCTGTCCTCGGTCAGGTCCAGGCGGCTCCAGCCGATCCCGTCCTCGGAGGTCCAGGCGGCGCTGTCGCCGTCGCCGGGCGTGCCGTGCCAGCCGACCGCGACGAGCCCCGGGCCGGCCGCCGCGAGGTCGTACACCGCCGCCGCCCGTTCGGCGGGCAGCCAGGCCGTGCGCCAGGTCGCGCCGTCGTCCTCGGAGACGGCGGAGAAGGCGCGGCGGGCGCCCTCGTCCGTCACGGCGGCGCCGATGGCGACGAGCCGGTCCTGGTAGGCGGCCACCTGGCGCAGCCCGGCCGAGGACGTGCCCGGCGGGGCGACGCGCTTGCGCGCCTTCCAGTTGACGCCGTCGTCGGAGACCCACACGACGCCGCTCTCGCCGGCGCCCACGCCCGCGCCGCCGACCGCGACATAGCCGTCGGAGGTGGCCGCCAGGTCGTGGATCCGCACGTCGGAGCCGCCCTGCGGCAGCTTGTCCGAGCGGGTGAACCGGCGCAGGTCCGGCGTGAACCACAGCGCGGCCGACACCGTGCCCGTCGGCCCCCGGTCCTCCCCCGCGAGCACGTAGCCGTCGGGCCCGGCGGCCAGGACGCGCGCGTCCAGGTACGGGTGGTCGCCCGGCCGGGCCAGATCGCCGTCGGCGGCCACCTTGCGCCAGGCCCGGCCGTCCTCCGAGGCCACCAGCAGCGGCTCGGTGACCTGCACGTCCGTCTGGGTGGCGCCGACCGCCAGCCAGCCCTTGCGGCCGTGGGCCACGTCGCTGAGCCGCTGCTGGCGCGGGCCGCCCAGGCTGATGGACGTCCAGTCCTGCCAGTTGAGGCTGGTCCAGATGCCGGCGTCGCCGGACGCCGAGCCCACCGCGACGTAACGGCCGTCGTGCCCGGCCACCCGTGAGGTCTCGCGGGCGGCCCGCGACAGGCCGTCCACGCCCGCCAGCCGCACCCGGGCGGGCTTGCCGCGCTCGGGCGCCGCCATCAGCACGAGCTGGTTGTCCACGTCGGCCGCCGCCTGGTCGCCGCCCGCGAACAGGGTGCCGTCGCCGGAGATCGTGAACCCGCGCAGCGTCGCCCCCGCCAGGTCGCCCAGCTCCGCCCGTTCCTTCCACGACCCGCCGTCGGCGCTGGTCAGCACCGAGTAGCCGCCCAGGTTCGCCTGGCTGACGGCCGCGACGCCCGACGCGTGCGAGATCAGCGACTCCACGCCCGGGCTCTGCCCGCCCAGCTCGTCGAGCGTGCCGCACTGCGACCACTCCGCGCCCGTCGGCGAGCAGTAGACGCGCACGTCGCCCGAGGCCGTGCGGTGGCGGACCGGCACCAGCACGAACCGCTTCGGCGCCACCGCCAGCGAGCCCGCCCTCGGCATCGCCTCAGGAAGCTGGAACCCGGTCGCCGCCCAGCTCCGGCCGCCGTCGGCCGAGCGCAGCACCCGCGAGCCGTCGCCCTGCCCCGGCTGGGCCAGCGCCACCGCCGTGTCGCCCTTCGCCACCACCGCGCGCAGCTCGCCCACGTCCAGGCCGCGCGTGTCGACGCGGTCCCAGGAGCGGCCGTCGGCGGAGTGCCAGGCGGCCGCGCCCGCGCCGCCGTTCTGCAGGGTCGAGCGGCCCACGGCCACGAACCCGGACCCGGTCCTGGCGATGTCGTGCACCACGTCGCCGTCGCGGAACGCGGCCAGCCCGGCCGGCTCCACCGCCTCCCAGGTCAGGCCGTCGGCGCTCGTCCACATGGCGCGCCCGGTCAGCTCGTCGCCGCCGCTCGCCAGCCAGCGTCCGCCGCCGCCGACGACCCGCTGCACCGTGGGCGCCGCCGCGCCGGTCACCCGGCCCAGCCGCCACCGCTCGCCGTCGGGCGAGAACAGGAACAGCGGGCGCGGCGTCGGGCTCGTCATGTCACTGCCCACCGCCACGACCGCGCCGCCGACGGAGGCCATGTCGTTGAGCTTCTGGTTGGAGCCCAGGCCGGTGGAGGCGGGCACGGTGAACAGGCTGTCTCCCGGCCTGCCGACGCCCGCCGCCAGCCTCAGGCCGGGGTCGTCGGGGGTGACCCACTGCCACAGCAGCACGCCGCCCGCCACGAGCAGGGCGACGACGAGCGCGACGGCCATCGGCACCGTGCCGCGCCGGCGCCGCCGCATCGGGCTCGCCCGGCGCACCGCCGAGGGGGCCAGGGTCCGCTCGTGCCTGCCCCCGTTGCCGGGGCGTTCCGGGCCGGCCGCCACGAGCAGGTCCGGCCGCGTCGGCCGCCCCGCCGGCGGCCTCCCCACCCGCCGCACGGTCTCCTCGCCCACCTCGCCGCCCTCGGCCTGCGCCTCCTCGGGAGCGAGGGGCCGTACGGGGTCCGCTTCTTCCGGATCGGAGGGCCGTACGGGATCCGCTTCTTCCGGGGCGGGAGGCCGTACGGGAGCGTCGGGTGGGGCGGGGGCCGGGGGATGGTGGGTGAGGAGGTACGGGGGGATGCGGACGGGGCGCGGCTCGTCGTCGTCGTCGGTCTGCGGGAGAGGCAGGTGGTAGGGGGGTTCCTTGGGCTTGGCGGCCTCCGGCGTGGGGCGGGGCGGTCCGGAGGCGACGAGCTTGTCGGGCCGGTTGACCGTGCGGCGGGGACGGCGGCGCGGCTCCGTCCCGGGGTCGGCCGTCGGGGAGCTGTAGGGGCGCCGGCCCTTGGGCGGGTCCTCGGCGGCCTCGTCGTCGTCCTCGGGGGTGGGGGCGGCGAACGGCGGCATGCCCCAGGGGGATGTCACCGGTAAGCCGCGGGCACGGTCGTCGCTGGGACCCGGCGGGGTGTGCCGGATCCGGGGTTCGCCGGATCCGCTCCCGGAACCCGGGTCGTCGTCGCCCGGCGGTAGCCGAGGCTCGTCACTGGCGCCGGAGGCCACGCGCCGTACCTCCTCCACGTGTCAGGTCTGGCCTGGTCGGCGGGTGGATCGGGCCGCGGGGAGGCGGACCGTTCCAACTGCTTCTACCCCGGGGGGCGCCGATGATCACTTCCGAATGACGCTCGCAACCCACGACATCCAGACCAGCATGCCGGAGCCGGAATGGCGAGACCTCTCTAGCGAGATTCCCGGCACTGCGCGGCGATTTATCCGGAATAGGCGCTGATTGACCGCTTTTTAGCGAGATAGAGCACGCCGATGGCGTACACCGCCAGCTGCACCAGCGACCCCGCGAGCGACTGCCACGGCACCTGGTCCTGCAACAGCGCGTCGTCGAGCTGCCCCGAGGCCGCGCTCAGCCCGAACGCCACCATGTTGTTCACCACGTGCAGCCCGATCGGCGCCTCCAGCCCGCCGGTCCGCACCGCCAGGAACCCCATGACCGCCCCGAACAGGAACACGTCCACCAGCCCCGCCGACGAGTAGCCGTGCATCCCCGCGAACACCGCCGAGCTGATCAGGATGCTCCACACCGGATTGCGCACGTGCGCCCCGAACGCCTGGAGGAACCATCCGCGGAACACGTACTCCTCGGCGGCCGCCTGGAACGGCACCAGCAGCACGATGACGACGAGCGCCGGCAGGAAGTACGCCCACCCGACCCAGCCGAAGAAGTCGTCGACCGGCTCCCCCGTGATCGCGAGGGTGACGAGCTGGGCGGCCTGCCCGGGCACCAGCGCCAGCACGGCCAGCGCGGCGCAGCGCAGCATCCAGCCCCACCGCAGCCGCCCGGCGACGGAGGAGATCGTGCCCGGCCGCCGCCGCTGCACGAGCGCGACCGTGCCGAACACCACCGGCAGCACCACCGCCAGCGACAGCAGGAGCTGGGCCATGCCGAACACCGGGTCGCCGGAGATCTGCTCGGGGTTGGCGGGCGGCGGGATGCCGAGGATCGTGCCGAGCATCATCCCGGCGAGCAGCACGACGAACCCGACCGCGAAGAACCCGGCGGCGACCACGAGCGTGCCGACGACCTGCCGCCAGAGCTGCGCGGCGGGCGTGCGCGCCAGATGGTCGTAGCGGGCGCCGCGCGGTGTCGGCACGTACCAGGACGGCTGCGGCGGCGGGTACGGGTACGTGCCGTAGGAATGCGGTGGCCCAGGATTCTCCTGCATCTACAGAATCTTCCCAGCCTGTACGCAATAGTTCACAGACGGCGCGGCGATTTCGGCGGATGCTCAGGGACGTAGGTCATGTCGACCCTGGGAGCGCATCCATGTCAAGGCTGGGACCAGTCATCACCCTGACGGCGGGCGCCGTGCTCGCCGTGGGGCTGGGTGTCGCCAGCATCACGGCGATACCCGCGGCGGACACCCCCGCCGTCACCGGCGACAACGCCGCCGGCACCACCGGGAACACCACCGGGACCAACGCGCCGGTGGCGGAGAGCACGCCCGAGCCGAGCGCCACCCCCACGTTCGAGGAGTCCGTGCCCGCCGCGCCGAGGAGGGCCGACTACGCGGGCCGCGTCAAGGGCAACGGCGGCCTGATCGCGATCTCCGTCCGCGACGGCAAGGCCATCGGCTACTTCTGCGACGGCAGAACCGAGGTCTGGTTCAAGGGCGACGCGACCGGCGACGAGCTCGTGCTGAAGGGCTCCGGCGGGGCCAAGGTCGAGGCCGAGCTCGGCGACGGCAGGGCCACCGGCCGGGTGTCGATAGGCGGCAAGAGCTGGACCTTCGTGGCCCCGGTGGCGAAGAAGCCGTCCGGCCTGTACCGGGCGAGCGCCATCGTCAGAGGGGCCAGGATCCGCGCCGGCTGGATCGTGCTGCGCGATCCGCAGGGCGGGTTCACCCAGGTCGGGACCGCGTTCGCGGGCGACGAGCAGGTGCCGGTCCCCCGGCTGGACGGCGACGAGCCGACCGGCCCCGTCACCGTCGGCGGGACCACCGTCTACCCGGAGGACGTCGACGGCTTCATCGAGGAGATGCGATGACCGCCATCCAGCACCGCCCGGCCCGTGCCGCCGCGCTGCTCCTGCCGCTGCTCGCCGGCGGCCTGATCATGGTCGCGCTCGGCGTGTACGGCCGCGCGCACACCCCGACGGGCTTCGCCGTGGGCGTCGCGGGCTTCTCGGCCGCGCTGCCGATGAAGGTGTGGCTGACGACGGGCGCCACCGTGCTGGCGCTGGTGCAGGTCGTCTCCGCCCTGTCGCTGTGGGGGCGGCTCGGCGTCGACATCCCGGCGGGCGTGCACCGCTGGTCGGGCAGGCTGGCGTTCCTGCTGACGATCCCGGTCGCGTTCCACTGCCTGTACGCGCTCGGGCTGCAGTACGACGTGGCCAGGGTCGCCGTCCACTCGCTGCTCGGCTGCTTCTTCTACGGCGTGTTCGTGGCCAAGATGCTGTCGCTGCGCAGGGCCGACGCGCCGGGCTGGACGCTGCCGGTGCTGGGCGGGCTGGCGTTCACCGCGCTGGTGGGGCTCTGGCTGACCTCGTCGTTCTGGTTTTTCACGACGATCGGGCTGAAGGTCTAGGGCTCGAACCGGGTCGTCCTGGTCAGCCCGGCGGCCCGGCCCTTGGCGGCCACGACCAGCGCCATCTTGCGCGACGCCTCGTCGATCATCTCGTCGCCGAGCATGACCGCGCCGCGCCGCTCCACGGTGGTGTAGTGCTCGTACGCCTCCAGGATGAGCTCGGCGTGGTCGTAGTCCTCCTGCGACGGCGAGAACACCTCGTTGGCCGCCTCGATCTGCGACGGGTGCAGCACCCACTTGCCGTCGAAGCCGAGCGCCGCGGCCCGCCGGGCGACCCGCCGGTAGCCGTCGACGTCCCTGATCTGCAGGTAGGGCCCGTCGATCACCTGAAGGTCGTGCATCCGGGCGGCCATCAGCAGCCGCATCAGGATGTAGTGGTAGGCGTCGCCCTCCTCGTAGCCGGGCGGCTGCTCGCCCACGACGAGGGTGCGCATGTTGATCGAGGCCATGAAGTCGGCCGGCCCGAACACCAGCGTCTCCAGCCGCTTGGACGAACCGGCGATGGAGTCGGCGTTGACCAGCCCGCGGGCGTTCTCGATCTGCGCCTCGATGCCGATGCGGCCCACCTCGAAGCCCATCGTCTTCTCGATCTGGGTGAGCAGCGTGTCGAGCCAGACGATCTCGGTGGGGTCCTGGACCTTGGGCAGCATCAGGCAGTCGAGCTTGTCGCCGGCACCTTCGACGATCTCGATGACGTCCCGGTACGTCCACTGCGTCGTCAGGTCGTTGACCCGCACGACCCGGGTCTTGCCGGTCCAGTCGCCCTCGCGCAGCGCGGCCACGATGTTGCGGCGCGCCTCCTCCTTGGCCAGGGGCGCGACGGCGTCCTCCAGGTCGAGGAACACCTCGTCGGCGGGCAGGCCCTGCGCCTTCTCCAGGAACCGGGGATTGCTGCCGGGCACCGCGAGGACCGAGCGACGTGAACGCATGCGCCCACGCTAGTGGCCCGTTCGGCCCTCCCGGAATCGGCCCCCCGGCTAAGGTCGAGCCGTGACCGACATCAACGGGGCCATCATCGAGGGCGCCAAGAAGTCCGGCGTCCTCTGGCTCTCTCTCGACCGTGCCCGGCTGGCCTGGCACACCTGGCACGACGGCGCCATCTACGTGGTGACGGGCGGCGAGGAGCAGTATCTGCCCGGCCTGGAGGGGCTCGGCAGCGTCTGGGTGACGCTGCGCAGCAAGGACAACGGCGCCAGGCTCGCCGAGTTCGAGGCCAGGATCGAGCTGGTCGACCAGGCCGCCGAGCCCGAGGCCGTCGCGGCGCTGGTCAAGGAGCGGCTCAACACGACCGACAGCGAGCATCTGGCCGAGCGGTGGGCGGCCGGCTCCTCGGTGCTGCGGCTGACGCCCAAGCCGGTGTGCACCTGCTGAGGCGTCAGGTGCGCACCGGCTCGGCGAGGCCGGTGGCGGGCGAGGGCTGAGCGCCCGCGGTGGCGGTCTGGGCGAGCAGCGCGCCCGACAGCACGATGAGGCCGCCGATGATCTGGAAGACGCCCAGCGCCTCCCCGAGCAGCACCCAGGCCACGACGGCGCCGCCGATGACCTCCAGCGAGGCGACGGTGGCGCCCACGGCGGCCGACAGGCGGCGCACCGCGTTGACGCCCAGGATGTAGGCCGTCACGGTGGCGACGAGCACCATCCACAGATACGCGCCGAGCACCGGCAGCTCCGACGCCCCGGCGGCCGGGGTGGCGGCGGTGGCGAAGGCGCTCCACGGGATGTCCCAGGGCCGGGCGAAGGGCAGCAGCACGACGGCCGCCCCGGTCATGCCCCAGGCGATCAGGCCGAGCGGGTCCACGTCGTCGCCGAAGCTATCGCTCATCAGGAAATATCCGGCGCAGCACGCCCCCGCGGCCAACCCCAGCAACAGCCCCAGCGCGTCGAGCCGCAGCCCGTCCCAGAACTCGACCACGATGCCCAGCCCCAGCACCGCCGTCACCGCGCCCACGAACGCGGCCCTGGCGAGCCGTACCTTCCGCACGAACCGCACCCAGAGCACGACCATCACCGGCGCCATGAACTCCAGCAGCAGCGCGATGCCGACCGGCAGCCGGGTGATCGCCACGAAGTAGAGCGCCTGCACGCCCGCGACCGCGACGATCGCGTACGCCCCGAAGAACGGCAGGCGCGAGCGCGGGATGCGCAGCGCGGCCGGTTTGACCAGCGCGAGCACGGCGAGCAGGAGCAGCCCGGCGCCGGCCATGCGCGCCCATACGGCCTCGATGGGGGCGAGCCCGGCCGCGATGAGATATTTCGCCATCGGTCCGGAGAACGCGAAGCACACCGAGGACACGAAAGCGATCGCGAGTCCCGCATACCGCATGGGCGCACCACCAGGGAGGAGTAATCACCGTTCGAAACGTTTGATACTGACACGCTCGGGGTCCCCGGCGCAACGCCGGGCCCCTGTTAACGTGGCTGACGTGCAGATCTTCGTGGCACGACTGGCCGGCACCCCGGTCTTCGACCCCGCCGGCGACCAGATCGGCCGCATCCGCGACGTGGTGACCACCCTGCGGGGCAGCCGGCCGCCGAGCGCGCACGGCATGGTCGTGGAGGTCCAGCCGCGCCGCCGCGTCTTCCTGCCCATCACCCGCGTGCGCGGCATCGAGGCAGGCGCGGTGATCTTCACCGGGCGGATCAACATGCGCCGGTTCGAGCAGCGCGTCACGGAGACCCTGGTGATCGGCGAGATGCTGGACCTGACCGTCCGGGTGCGCGACGAGCAGATGACCGTCTACGACGTGGCCATGGCCGAGATCAAGCCGTCCACCTGGGAGATCACCAAGGTCGCCGTCTACAAGGGCAGGCGCAGGCGCGAGCCGAAGGTCGTCGACTGGGACGAGGTGTCCGGGTTCGACATCCTGCAGAAGGACCAGGGGGCGGCCGGGCTGATCGCCTCGTTCGAGGAGATGCGGGCCGCCGACATGGCCAGCGCGCTGCACGACCTGCCGGGCAAGCGGCGCATCGAGATCGCCCGCGCGCTCGACGACGACCGGCTGGCCGACGTGCTGGAGGAGCTGCCGCCCGGCGACCAGATCGGCATCCTCGGCATGCTGGAGCCCGAGCGGGCCGCCGACGTGCTGGAGGAGATGAACCCGGACGACGCCGCCGACCTGCTCGGCGGCCTGCCCGACCAGCAGGCGGCCGAGCTGCTGGCGCTGATGGAGCCCAAGGAGGCCGCCCCGGTGCGGCGGCTGCTCACCTACCCGCAGGACACCGCGGGCGGCATGATGACCAGCGAGCCGGTGATCCTGCCGCCGAGCGGCACCGTGGCCGAGGCGCTGGCGCACATCCGGCAGCACGACCTGACGCCCGCCGTGGCCGCCCAGGTCTACATCACCCGGCCGCCGAACGAGACGCCGACGGGCCCGTACCTGGGGGTGACGCACTTCCAGCGGCTGCTGCGCGACCCGCCGTCGACGCTGCTCGGCGCCGTCATCGACCCGTCGATCGACCCGATCAGGCCCGAGTTCACGCTGCCGGAGGTGGCCTTCTACCTGGCCAACTACAACCTGGTCGCGGCCCCGGTGGTCGACGAGCTGAACCGGCTCGTCGGCGCCGTCACCGTGGACGACGTGCTGGACCACCTGCTGCCGGAGGACTGGCGCGAGAGGCCGGAGCCGTGACGAGCGAGCGCCTCGACCAGCCCAGGGAGCTGCGCCGCTCGCTGCGCCCGCACTACGACCCCGAGGCGTTCGGGCGGCTGTCGGAGCGGATCGCGCGCTTCCTCGGCACCGCGCGGTTCCTGGTCTACATGACCGTGTTCGTGACGGTGTGGATCCTCTGGAACGTCGCCGCCCCGGACCGCCTGCAGTTCGACCCGTACCCGTTCATTTTCCTGACGCTCATGCTGTCGCTGCAGGCCTCGTACGCGGCGCCGCTGATCCTGCTGGCGCAGAACCGCCAGGACGACCGCGACCGCATCCAGTACGAGCAGGACCGCGAGACCGCCGAGCGCAACCAGGCGGAGATCGAGTATCTGACCCGGGAGATCGCCGGGCTGCGGATGGCGCTGGGCGAGGTGACCACCCGCGACTACCTGCGCTCGGAGCTCCAGCGGCTGGCCGAGGACCTCAGGGAGCGTCCGTGAGCCGGTCGAGCAGGCCGCGCACCTGGGCCAGGTCGCCGGGCGTGAGCCGGTCCAGGAACATCGCCCGCACGCCCCGCCGGTAGGTGGGTGTGGCCTCCGCGAGCCGCTCCACGCCGGCCTGCGTCAGCACCGCGAACAGCCCGCGGGCGTCGTCGGCGCACGCCTCGCGCGTCACCAGCCCGTCACGCTGCAACCGGTCGATCAGCCGGGTCAGCCCGCTGCGCGACAGCAGCACCCGGCCCGCCAGGTCGTTCATCCGCAGCCGCC
Source organism: Nonomuraea sp. NPDC023979 (assembly GCF_040639085.1). Taxonomy (NCBI): domain Bacteria; kingdom Bacillati; phylum Actinomycetota; class Actinomycetes; order Streptosporangiales; family Streptosporangiaceae; genus Nonomuraea; species Nonomuraea sp. NPDC023979. The sequence goes on along the minus strand of NZ_JBEZZG010000020.1, from coordinate 88,303 downwards.
GCCCCGGCGCCTCGGCCAGGTGCGTCAGCACGTCGAACGAGGCCAGCGGCAGGTCGTGGCCGTCGAGCAGCTCGGCCTCCAGGTGACGGGTGATGCCCAGCTGGGCTCGCTGCAGACCGCGCCAGACCGCCAGCTCCCCGGCGGTGAGCCCCTCGTCGGGCAGAACAGTCACGGAGTAACCTTAGAACGTTGCACAAACACCTAAAACCGCGCTGGATTAACGGGACGGCCCGCCTGGTTCATACCATGGAGGGGCATCCTCACTGGCGTGCAGGCGCCTGTCACACATATACCGGCAAAGGAGGGACGGCACCCTCGTTCGCGGGCGTGCCGAGACTTCGATGGCACCAACCCAGGAACAGGTGACGGCCGCCCTCGCCACCGTCATCGACCCCGAGATCCGCCGCCCGATCACCGACCTCGGCATGGTCAAGGGCATCGACATCGCCGCAGACGGCAAGGTGCGGGTCGGCGTCTACCTCACGGTGGCCGGGTGTCCGATGAAGGACACCATCCGGCGCGACGTCACCACGTCCGTCGCCAAGCTCGACGGCGTCACCGGCGTCGAGATCGAGCTCGACGTGATGAGCGCCGAGCAGCGCAAGACGTTGCAGACCACGCTGCGCGGCGACCGGGGGCCGGAGAAGGAGATCCCCTTCAACCAGCCCGGCTCGCTGACCCGCGTGTTCGCGGTGGCCAGCGGCAAGGGCGGCGTCGGCAAGTCGTCCGTGACCGTCAACCTGGCCGCCGCCATGGCCTCCAGCGGCCTCAAGGTCGGCATCGTCGACGCCGACATCTACGGCCACAGCATCCCGCGCATGCTGGGCGCCGCCGAGCGGCCCACCAAGGTCGAAGACATGATCATGCCGCCGGTGGCGCACGACATCAAGGTCATCTCGGTCGGCATGTTCAAGCCCGAGGGCAACACGCCGGTCGTGTGGCGTGGGCCGATGCTCGACCGGGCGCTGCACCAGTTCCTCGCCGACGTCTACTGGGGCGACCTCGACGTCCTGCTCCTCGACCTGCCGCCCGGCACCGGCGACATCGCCATCTCGGTGGCCCAGCGCCTGCCGGGGGCCGAGATCCTGGTCGTCACCACGCCGCAGATGGCCGCCGCCGAGGTGGCCGAGCGGGCCGGGTCCATCGCGGCCCAGACCCACCAGCAGATCGCCGGCGTCATCGAGAACATGGCCTGGCTGCCCTGCCCCCACTGCGACGAGCGCATCGCGGTCTTCGGCGAGGGCGGCGGCCAGACGGTCGCCGACGCGCTGACCCGCACGCTCGGCGCCCGGGTGCCGCTGCTCGGCCAGGTGCCGATCGACCTGCGGCTGCGCGAGGGCGGCGACGAGGGCAAGCCGCTCGTCCTCACCGACCCCGACTCGCCCGCCGCCGCCGAGCTCCGCTCGATCGCCGCGGGCCTGAGCAAGCGCGGCTCCAGCCTCAAGGGCATGCAGCTCGGCCTTTCACCCAACCGGGGCTGACACGATCACGATCACGGCGGGCCCACCACGCGGGTGGGCCCGTCAGGTCGCCTCGGTGTCGTACGGGGGGATCTCCCCCACGCCCAGCTCCTCCGCCATCGGCGCGGCGTAGGCGGGAGCGGGGTCCAGCGCGGGCTTGGCGTTCCAGTCGTCCTCGAGGTCGTCGAGCAGGTGCTTGCGCACGAAGTTGCGCGGGTTGAGGTCGGCCGGGTCGAAGTCCTTGAACTCCGGCCCCAGCCCGGCCCGCAGGTCGTCACGCGCGTTGTTGGCCATCTGCCGCAGGTTGCGCAGCGTCTTGCCGGCCTGTGCGGCCGCCTGGGGCAGCTTCTCCGGACCGAAGACCAGCAGCGCGATGACGATCAGCGCGCCGATCTCCAACCAGCCAAGTCCGAACACCTGAGCTCCTACCGGTCCATCCGCTCCGAGGACAAAACCCCCGGCCTATCCACAGAGTACGGGCTCCTGCGAAGCGGTCGGCACCCGCGTCAGGACGGGGTGGGCACGGGTTCCTCGTCGGCGCTGACCACGAGGGTCGCGATGTGCTCCTGGTCGTCGCGCTCGTACTTGATCTCGATCTTGGAGCCGGGCGCCTTGCTGCGGATCAGCGCGATGAGCTCGTTGCCGTCCTGCAGGCGCAGGCCGTCGACCTCCAGGATCACGTCGCCCGCCTTGAGGCCGGCCTTCTCGGCGGGGCCGCCGGCGTCGACCGGCGGGCGGCCGCTGCGGTTGCCGGAGGCGATGCGGACGCCCTCGCCCCGCCACTCGGGGTCGAGCACGATGCCGATCTTGGGCCGCTTGGCCTTGCCGGTGGTGACGAGCTCCTGCGCGACGCGGCGGGCCTGGTTGACCGGGATGGCGAAGCCGAGGCCGATGCTGCCGCTCTGGCTGGTGACCGACCGGCTCAGCGTGGCGATCGCCGAGTTGACGCCGACGACCTCGCCCCTGGCGTTGACCAGCGGGCCGCCGGAGTTGCCCGGGTTGATGGCGGCGTCGGTCTGGATGGCGCTGATGTAGGCGGGCTCCTCGCCCGTGGCGCCGCTCTCGTCGCCCGCGATCACGGGCCGGTTGAGCGAGCTGACGATGCCGGTGGTGACCGTGCCGGTCAGGCCCAGCGGTGAGCCGATCGCGATGACCGGGTCGCCCACGACGACCTCCTCGGAGTTGCCGAGCCGGATCTCCGGGGTGCCGAACGTCTCCTCCGGCTTGACCACGGCCAGGTCGGAGCCGGGGTCACGGCCGACGATGCGGGCCGTGGTGGTCTTGCGGTTGTTGAACTGGATCTTGATCTCGCCGCCCTTGGCCGCGAGCGCGACCACGTGGTTGTTGGTCACCACGTAGCCGTCCTTGATCAGGAAGCCGGAGCCCGAGGCGCCCTCGGTGTTGCCGACGTTGCCGACCTCCAGCGACACCACGCTGGGCAGCACCCGCGAGGCCACCCCGGCCACCGACTCGGGCGGCCTGTTGGTGTTGCCGGTGGGCGCGGCGCCGAGGTTGAAGCTCGGGTCGGTGCCGCTGCCCGGCCTGGTCAGCAGGTACGTGCCGACGCTGCCGAGCAGGGAGGCCACGAGCGCGATGACGACGGCGAGCACGATCAGGAACGAGGTGCTGGGCCCGCGCCGGGGCAGCGCCATCGCGCCGCCGCCGAACCCGCCGGGAGGCGGCGCCCATCCGGCGCCCATGCCGAGCGCGCGCTGGGGCGGGGGCGGCGTGCCGTGCCGGCCGAACGCCGGGCCTTCGCCGCCGGGGTTGCCGAAGCCGAACGAGGGATTCTCGCCGCTGGGGCTGGCGAAGCCGTAGGCGGGGCTTTCGCCGCTGGGGCTGCTGAGCCCGTAGGGCGGCCTCTCGGGGCCCGGAGGGGCGTAGGAGGGGCCTTCGCCGCCCGGGTTGCCGAAACCGAAGGAGGGGGTCTCGTAGGCGCGTGTGTCGCCCCTGACCCCCTCAGGCGAGCCGAACTCCGGTGAACCGAACTCCGGAGAGCCGAACGTGTGCGGCGGGGAGCCGTAGATCGTGGTGTCGCCGGGCTCGCCCGACGGTGCGCCCCAGCCCGGCTCGGGCCGCCGCTCCGGCTGGTCGCCGGCGGGCAGGAACTCCGGCCGCCCCTGTGGATCAGGGTTGTCCGACGGCGTGCGTCCATCGTCGGGGCGCGTCTCGTCGGTCATCTACTACTCACCACTCCTTGCTCGGACACCGCAATCATGGCGTGATCGGCATACGAGAGTCGTAAAGCAATTGTCAGCAAAATCGCCCGACAAATCCCGATCTCAGATCGTATGCCCACCACGCCATGGACTACGCCATCCCGAGTATCCCAGGAGCGAACCGGTCAAGGCGTGGGCGCGCTCGTCTGCGCGGTCGAGGGCGAGTTCTGCACCCGCTTGACGAGCTCGACCGGAGGCGCGGTGGTCTGGCCGCCGCCCGACACGGCGAAGAACGTGCCGAGCGCCACGGCCGCCGAGACCACGCTGACGGCCACGTACGCGGTGCGCCGCCTACCGCCTCGGCCCGGCCCCGAAGAAGCGCCACCACTGGCGCCCCTGCGGGGCCTGTTGTCCAAAGGGGCGATGCTGTGCGGGCCCGGGATCGGCACACCTCCGAACGTCCGGGCCGGGAACGGCCGCTCGCGGGGCGGCAACGGGCCGCCCGGCTCGGCCATGCGCAGCAGCGACATGGTGAGGTCGGCCGGCATCGACGGGCCGTCGAGCGAGCGCAGGCGCGACTTCAGCGCCCGCACCGACTCGACCTCCCGCCTGCAGTCAGCGCAGAATGTCAGATGCGCGAGCGCGCGCTCACGATCGGCGTGGCCGAGTTCTCCGTCGACCAGCGCGGATACGCGTTCTCCAAGATGAGCCATATCAGACTTCCTCCCCACGGGTAACGGTCGGGGGGAGTTGGGAATTACGGGGAGCCCGATGGTCGAGCGCCTCCCGCAACTGCGCCCGGCCACGATGAATGCGGCTCCGGACCGTGCCCAGCTTGACGCTGAGCGTGGCCGCGATCTCCTCATACGACAGGCCCTCGATGTCACACAGCACGATCGCGGCCCGGAACTCCGGGGCGAGCGCGTCGAGCGCGGCCTGGATGTCCGGCTCGAGGTGCGCGTCGTCGAACGCCTGCGCCGGCGACGGCTCGCGGCCACGGAGTCGCTCCGCCGCGTCGTCGGCCAGCCCCTCGAACCTGATGCGCTGCTTGCGCCGCGCCATGTCGAGGAACAGGTTGGTCGTGATCCGGTGCAGCCAGCCTTCGAACGTGCCCGGGGTGTAACTCGACAGCGACCTGAAGACGCGGACGAAGACCTCCTGGGTGAGGTCCTCGGCGTCGTGGACGTTGCCGGTCAGGCGGTAAGCCAGGCGATAGACGCGTGCGGAATGCGTCCGCACTACTTCCTCCCATGTGGGGGGAGTCCAGTCGGATTCGGACATGCTCGTCGGAGTCTCGGCCTGGTGGTCACTTTCGTCCACCAGAACTCCTCTCTTTGGGACCACCGCTACCGCCATAGTGCCTGGTTTTGTCCCTTCATGCGCACTGGCTGCCTTCAGGACCGGCAAAGCCCGTTTAAACCTGCAACGCCTCGGGGGCCTCCTGAGTTCCCGTCCCGGCGTGTCTCCCCTAGGCTGCGATCGGTGACCAATCGCACGAAAGTGGGGGGAGGAGGCCGATGACCAGTCCGGTAGAGGCCACTCTGGCCTATGCGGAGCAGTTCCATCAGGAAGATGAGATCTTGCACGCGGCGCGGCAGCGCGGGCTGGAGATGGGCGCCACGCCCATCCTTCCCGGCGGCGGCGCGGCGTTGTGCTTCCTCGCCACGGCGGTCAACGCCAAGTCGGTCGTCGAGGTCGGCACCGGCTGCGGCGTCTCGGGGCTCTGGCTGCTGCGAGGCATGCGCTCCGACGGCACGCTGACCAGCGTCGACGTCGAGCCCGAGCACCAGCGGCTGGCCCGGCAAGCGTTCGCCGAGGCCGGGTTCTCCGGCGGCCGGGTGCGGCTGATCGCCGGCCGCGCGCTCGACGTGCTGCCCCGCCTGTCCGACGGCGGCTACGACCTGGTCTTCGCCGACGCCGCCAAGCAGGAGTACGCCGACTACCTGGCCGAGGCGGTGCGCCTGCTGCGCGTGGGCGGCATCGTCGCCTTCGACAACGTGCTGTGGCACAACCGGGTCGCCGACCCCGCCCAGCGCGACCCCGACACGGTCTCACTGCGCGAGCTGGGCAAGCTGGTGCAGACCGACGACCGGCTGCGCTCGGTGCTCATGCCGCTCGGCGACGGCCTGCTCGCCGCCATCAAGATCGCCGACTAGCCCGTACGCGCTCCGTACGGGCCGTCAGGAGCGGGTCAGCCACTCCAGGAGCACCCGCACGCCGAAGCCTGTGGCGCCCTTGGTCAGCACGCCCTCGTCGACCGTGCTGCGCCCCACGCCCGCGATGTCCAGGTGGGCCCAGGGCCGCTTCCCGGCGAACTCCCGCAGGAACAGCGCCGCCGTGATCGACCCGGCCCCGTAGGTGGAGCCGACCTCGATGTTGGCCAGGTCCGCCACCGACGAGCGCAGCCCGTCGGCGTAGTCGTCGATCAGCGGCATCCGCCACAGCCTGTCGTCGCTCTCCCGCCCGGCCGCCACGAGCTGGCCGGCCAGCTCGTCGTCGGTGGCGTAGAGGCCGCCGACGTTGCGCCCGAGCGCCACGCTCATCGCGCCGGTCAGCGTGGCGATGTCGACGACCACGTCCGGGTCGAGCTCGGCGTCGGCGTAGGCGAGCGCGTCGGCCAGCACCAGCCTGCCCTCGGCGTCGGTGTTGAGCACCTCGACCGTGCGGCCGCCGTACTGCCTGATGACGTCGCTGGGCCGCTGGGCGGTGCCGGACGGCATGTTCTCGGCGGCGGCGATCAGGCCGGTGACGCGCACGGGCGCGCCCAGCCGGGCCAGCGCGCCGAGGACGGCGATCACCACGGCGCCGCCCGCCATGTCCGTCTTCTGCGTCTTCATGTTGTCGGTCGGCTTGAGCGACAGGCCGCCCGAGTCGAACGTGATGCCCTTGCCCACCAGCACCACGTGCCGCGCGGCCGGCTCGGCGGGCGTGTAGGAGAGCTGGATGAGCCGCGGCGGGCTGGCCGAGCCCTGGCCGACCCCCAGGATGCCGCCGAACCCCTCGGCCCGCAGCGCCTCCTCGTCCCACACGCGCACCGGCAGGCCCTGCTCGGCGGCGCGGTCGGCGAGCCAGGCCGGGTTCTTCACCGACGACGGCGTGTTGGCCAGGTCGCGGGCGAGCGCCACGGCCCGCGCCACGCTCTCGCCGCGCCGCACCTGGCCCTCGTCGGCGCCCGCGAACGTCAGCGCCGCCACCGGCTGCCTGCCCGGCGCGCCGATCTTGAAGGAGTAGGCGGCCAGCAGCGCGGCCTCGGCGAACGCCGTCACGTCGCCCTCGGGCGTCAGCACCACGAGCTCGTCCTGGCCGCGCACGCGGCGGGTCAGCGCGGCCGCGGCCTTGCGCAGGGCGCGCGGCGAACCGTCGCCCACGCCGTAGAGGAGCACGCGGCCGACGCCGTCGCCGCGCGCTACGGGAACCTCGACGATCTCGCCGGCCTCGCCCTTGGCCTCGTAGTGGGCGAACAGCCCCGCGACCGGCACGCGCAGGTCGACCACGGCCGGCGGGTCCAGGTCCGCCGAGTACGGGACGGCCAGCAACGCGGCGTCCGCGGGAACCTCGGCGACCACCGACGCAGCGGTCTCAATGGGCACGTTCGCTCTCCTCCAACGTCAGCGACCCTGGCGACGGGCGTACGCCAGGGTCGTGGGTCAAACCTGTCCCGGGATCTCTCAGCCGACGACGTTCTTCAACGCCTCGCCGAGGGCCTTCGCCTCGTCGGCGGAGATCTCCACGACGAGCCGGCCGCCGCCCTCCAGGGGGACCCGCATGACAATGCCGCGCCCTTCCTTGGTGACCTCGAGCGGACCATCGCCGGTCCGCGGCTTCATCGCCGCCATGCGTGCATCCCTTCCTGCCTTGGGCTCCCGCGGCCCGCGATTTCCGACCGCCCGTGGGGGGTGGTCGGCGCATTCACGTCTTCTGTGATGTCCTATTCTCCCGCATCGAGAGCCCTCATGGGTAACGATCTCCTCCCAGAATGCGTTGTCCAGGGGGGCGAAGGCGGCCAAACTGGACTTCGTGCATGCACGCGCCGCCCTGTTCGACCTGTATGGAGACCACCTGCGCTCACGCGGTGGGCAGGCGTCCGTGGCCGCTCTCGTCCGCCTCATGCGACCGCTGGAAATCGCCGCTCCCGCCGTGCGTACCGCCGTTTCGCGCATGGTCAGGCAGGGCTGGCTGCGGCCCGTCAAACTGCCCCGGGGACCCGGGTACGGGCTCACTCCGAAGTGCGTCAGACGGCTGGACGAGGCGGCGCTGAGAATTTACCGAGCCGGGACGGTGACCTGGCACGGCCGCTGGCACGTGATCGTTTTCGGCTCCGTGAGAGACCGGGCGCGCCGCGAGCGGATCAGGGCCGAGCTGACGTTCCTCGGCTACGCCGCGCTGTCCGAGACGACCTGGATCGGCCCGCACTCCTCCGCCGAGCTGGACAACCTGCTGGACGCCGAGGGCGTGCGCGCCGACCGGTTCGACGCCGCGCTCGAAGGCGACCCGTGCGAGCTGGTCTCCCGCGCCTGGGATCTGACCGCCATCGGCGAGGCGTACGAGCAATGGCACGCCGAGGCTGTCACGCTGATCAGCGCCCTGCCCGACGGGGCCCCGCCCGACCGGGTGTTCGCCACCAGGAGCAGGCTCGTGCACGGATGGCGCAACTTCCTGTTCCGCGACCCCGGCCTGCCGCCCGAACTGCTGCCGGCCGGCTGGCCGGGCGAGAAGGCCCGCGCCTACTTCGAGCAGGAGGCCGCCCGGCTGCTGCCCACGGCCGCCGCGTTCGTCGACAGGGAGATGCATTGACCGCCGCTGAGGGAGACGCCTTGATCCGCTATGACGTGCGCGACGCCGTCGCCGCCATCACGCTCGACCGCCCCGACGCCATGAACTCGCTGACCGCCGGCCTCAAGGACGCGCTCCTCGACGCGCTCCGGAAGGCCGCCGCCGACCCCGGCGTCCGCGCCGTCCTGCTCACCGGCTCCGGCCGCGCCTTCTGCGCCGGCCAGGACCTGCGCGAGCACGCCGCCAACCTCGACGCCGGCCGCGGCCTCGCCGACACCGTGCGCCGGCACTACAACCCGATCGTCGAGCTCATCACCACCATGCCCAAGCCCGTCGTGGCCGCCGTCAACGGCGTCGCCGCCGGGGCGGGAGCCTCCCTCGCCTTCGCCTGCGACCTGCGCGTCGCCTCCGACAAGGCCAAGTTCGCGCTCGCCTTCGCCGGCATCGCGCTCGCGCCCGACTCCGGCGCCTCCTGGACGCTGCAACGCCTGGTCGGCCTCGGCCGCGCCACCGAGATCATGCTGCTCGGCGAGCCCATCGACGCCGCCCGCGCCCTGGAGCTCGGCCTGGTCAACCGCGTCGTCCCCGCCGACGCGCTTGCCGAGGCCGCCGCCGACCTGGCCGCCCGCCTCGCGCAAGGACCCACCCAGGCGTACGCCGCCACCAAGCGCGCACTCGCCCACGCCGCGACGCACTCACTGCCCGAATCGCTCGCCCTGGAAGCCGACCTCCAGGACGAATGCGTCGCCACCGACGACCACCTGGCCGCCACCAAGGCGTTCCTCAACAAGGAACGCCCCGTCTTTCACCGGCCCGCCTGACTCCTCGCCACACAGCCCTCGATGTGATCGTTGACCAGGCCGATCGCCTGCATCAACGCATAGGCGGTGGTCGGCCCGACGAACCTGAAGCCGCGCCCCTTCAGCTCCTTGGCCAGCGCCTTGGACGCCGGGGTGACGGCGGGCACGTCGGCCATCGACGCGGGCACCGGCGAGTCGGGATCGGCATACTTCCAGACCAGCTCGGAAATGCCGTCCGGCAGCTCCAGCGCCGCCCGCGCGTTGCCGATCGCCGCCTCCACCTTGGCCCGGTTGCGCACGATCCCCGGATCGCCCAGCAGCCGCTCCACGTCCTTGTCCGTGTAGCCCGCCACCTTCGGGATCGAGAACCCGTCGAAGGCCCGGCGGAAGTTCTCCCGCTTGCGCAGGATCGTCAGCCACGACAGGCCCGACTGGAACGCCTCCAGCGTCACGCGCTCGAACACCCCGTCGTCGCCGCGCACCGGGCGGCCCCACTCCTCGTCGTGGTAGGCGATGTAGACCGGGTCCGTCATCCCCGTCCACGAGCAGCGGATCACCTCGCTCACGCCCGCTCGTCCCCGTCCCGCGCCACCCGCACCGTCTCCCCCTCGCCGTTCTGCGCCGGACCGCCTCCGGCCCGCTCCGCGCCGTCCACCCCGTCAACGTACGTGACCTCGCCGGACGCGGTGGCCCCCTCACCAGGGACGGCGACCTCGTCGGCGGCCTCGTCGGAGGCGGCGGGCTCCACGGAGGCGCTCGCGGCTTCGCCGGACGCCGACGGCTCGGCGGGCGCGGGCGGCTCGGCGGGCGCGGGCGGCTCGGCGTCGTGCGCGACGTCCTCCCCTGTGGAAGCGGTCTCTTCCGGGACAGCCGCCTCACCGGGAACGGGGGGCTCCGCCGGGGAGGCGCTCACGGCCTCCCCTGCGGCGGCGCCCTCACCGGGGGCGGGCTCCTCGGAGGCCGTCACGGTGGCGGGCGATGGTGTGGGGTCCGGGTCGGGGAGGGTGTGGGGGGCGGCCGGGGGCTCGTGGTCGGTGCGGAGACCGGCGCCGGGGGCCGCGTAGACCTCCTGGCGCGCGTGCAACCGGCTCGACAGCAGCTCCGACACCCGCTGCTCCAGCACGGCGATCCGCGTGTCGCGGGCGCTGATCGCGTTGGCGGCCCGGCGCAGGGTCTCGTCGACGGACTGCGTGTGGTAGCCGACGAGGTTGACGGGCAGCCGCAGCGCCATGAAGTCGACGGCGGTGAGCTTGCCGGCTTCGGGAAGGTTGAGCGGCGGCACGTCCGGCGGGAACTCGGTCAGCTCACCGCCCCTGCCGAGGGAGACCAGCACCACGCAGGCCAGGATGGCGAGCGCGGCAATGGCGAGTATGACCAGCACATTGGCATCGTACTCATACCACGGAGGCATGAGTCCCGCACTTGCCGCATCCCGCTCAGCCGACGGCCTCTCCGAGCTCGGCGACGCTCGGCCTGACGGGGGTGGCACGGCCTTCGAGCTGGTCGAACGCCTCTTCCAGGGTGGTGGTCCAGGCGATGGCGTCGAAAACCCCGGCGCGGGTGAACCCGGCGTCGTGCATGCCGACGATCAGCTCCTTGAGCGGCCCGTAGAGGCCCCACGGGTCGAGGATGACCAGCGGCCGGTCGTGGATGCCGAGCACCCGCGCGGTCCAGATCTCGAACAGCTCCTCCAGCGTGCCGATGCCGCCGGGGAGGACGAGGAAGGCGTCGGACCTGGCGTCCATGACGCCTTTGCGCTCGCGCATGTCGGCGGTGATGATCAGCTCGTCGGAGTCGCGGTCGGCGACCTCGATGTCGACGAGCACCTGGGGGATGACGCCGACGGTGTGGCCGCCGGCGGCGCGGGCGGCGGTGGTGACGGCGCCCATGCAGGACACGGTGGCGCCTCCGCTCACCAGCGTGTGGCCGCGCTTGGCGAGCTCGGTGCCCACGTCGGAGGCGAGGCGGAGGTACTTGCCGTCGATGTTCTGGCTGGAGGAGCAGTAGACGCAGATGTTCACGAGGAGCCAGCCTATTGCGGCTCGGCGACCTGCGACTGGGTGGCCCGGATCTCCTCCTCGCGTTGCTGGGAGCGGGCCCGGTCGGCTTCGACGATGATGCTGACGGCCTCGTCCACGTCGTCGGTGACGGTGATCAGGTCGAGGTCCTGCGGCGCGATCTTGCCGGTGCCGAGCAGCGTGCCCTTGATCCATTCGATCAGGCCGCCCCAGTATTCGCTGCCCATGAGCACGACGGGGAAGGAGGTGACCTTGTGCGTCTGGACCAGCGTCAGCGCCTCGAACAGCTCGTCGAGCGTGCCGAAGCCGCCGGGCAGGGCGATGAAGCCGCAGGAGTACTTGACGAACATGGTCTTGCGCACGAAGAAGTAGCGGAACTCGATGCCGAGGTCCACGTAGTCGTTCATGCGCTGTTCGAAGGGCAGCTCGATGCCGAGCCCGACCGACACGCCGCCGTCGACCTCGGAGGCGCCGCGGTTGGCCGCCTCCATGACGCCGGGCCCGCCGCCGGTGATGACGGCGTAGCCGGCCTTGGCCAGCGCGCTGCCGAGGGCGCGGCCGGCCGCGTACTCGGGCGAGTCGCCGGGGGTCCTGGCGGAGCCGAACACGGTGACGGCCCTGGGCAGCTCGGCGAGCTGGCCGAAGCCCTCGACGAACTCCGACTGGATGCGCAGCACCCGCCACGGGTCCATGTGCACCCAGTCGGCCGGGCCCTGTCGGGCGAGCAGCCGCTGGTCGTGGGTGGAGGAGGGGACCATGTCGCCGCGTACGACCGCCTGCCCCTGACGCCTTTCCCGGCGGGTTGATTTCATGAGTTCACGCTAGCCCTTCGTGTGGTGCGGATCGTGCCCGAACTCCACGTCTACCCGGCTCGGAAGAATCTTGAAAAACTTCCCGGGAAACCTGGAACCGAATTTCGCGAACCCTGCGTCTAACCGGCGAGGGTGCTGCTCGGGACTGAAAGTGGCTCTCCCCGCCAAATGGCCGGCGAGGAGAGCCACTTTCATGTTGTCTGCCGGGTGTCAGGTCGTCAGCCAGGTGCGCATCGCCTGCTCGCTCTCCACGATCCGCGTCAGCGACACGTATTCGCCCTGCTGGTGCGCCAGGTTGGGGTCGCCGGGGCCGTAGTTGACGGCCGGCACGCCGAGCGCGGAGAAGCGCGCCACGTCCGTCCAGCCGAGCTTGGCCCTCGGGGTGCCGCCCACGGCGGCGGTGAACGCGGCGGCCACCGGGTGCGTCAGGCCGGGCCGCGCCCCGGGCGCCGCGTCGACGAAGCGGACCTCGTACCCGTCGAAGACGTCGCGCACGTGCTCCTGCGCCTGCTCGATCGTGAGGTCGGGGGCGAAACGGTAGTTGACGGTGACCACGCACTCGTCGGGGATCACGTTGCCGGCGACGCCGCCGCGGACGCCGACGGCGTTGAGCCCCTCGTGGTACTCCAGCCCGTCGACCACCGGCAGCCGCGCCTCGTACGCGTTGAGCCTGGCCAGGATCGGCTCGGCGCGGTGGATGGCGTTGATGCCGTACCACGACCTGGCGCTGTGGGAGCGCTTGCCGGGCACGACGACGTCGGCGCGCAGCGTGCCCTGGCAGCCGCCCTCGATGACGCCGTCGGTGGGCTCCATCAGCACCGCGAAGTCGGCGGCGAGCCAGTCGGGGTGGTCGCGGGCGACGCGGGTGAGGCCGTTGCGGTCGGCCTCGATCTCCTCGCAGTCGTAGAAGACGTACGTGACGTCGCGCACGGGGGCGGGCACCGTGGCGGCCAGCTTGAGCGCGACGGCCACCCCGGCCTTCATGTCGGACGTGCCGCACCCGTACAGGAGGTCGCCGTCGACGCGGCTGGGCAGGTTGGCGGCGACGGGGACGGTGTCGAGGTGGCCGGCGATCAGCACCCGCTCGGCGTGGCCGAGCTCGGTGCGGGCGACGACGGTCTGCCCGGACCGGTCGACCTTCAGGTGGGGCAGCGCGGTCAGCGCCTGCTCGACCTGGGCCGCGAGGGCCTGTTCGGCGCCGCTCACCGACTCGACGTCGACGATGCGGGCGGTCAGTGTGCGTACGTCCTGGGTGAGGTCGAGCATCAGGTGTTCACTCCGTGTTCGCGCAGCACGTCGTTGAGCGCTGCCTTGTCGTGCCGCTGCCCCGGCTCCAGACGCTTGAGCACGAGCACGCACGGCAGGCCGAACGTGCCACCGGGGAACTCCTTCTGACGGGTGCCGCCCACGGCCACGCACCAGTCGGGGACGCGGCCGCGGCCGAGCTCCTCGCCGGTGTGGACGTCGATGACGGGCATGGAGGCCGACAGGATCGTGCCCGCTCCGACGACCGCGCCGCGGCCCACCCGGGCCCCTTCGACGATCATCGCGCGGCTGCCGATCAGCGCCTCGTCCTCGACCACGACCGGGACGGCGTTCGGGGGCTCCAGCACGCCGCCGATGCCGACGCCGCCCGACAGGTGGACGTCGCGGCCGATCTGCGCGCACGAGCCGACCGTGGCCCAGGTGTCGACCATGGTTCCGGAGTCCACGTACGCGCCGATGTTGGTGAACGACGGCATGAGCACCACGCCCGGAGCCAGGTAGGAGCCCCAGCGCGCGATCGCGCCCGGCACCACCCGCACGCCGTCGAAGGTGCTCTTGAGCGGCACCCGGTCGTGGTGCTGGAAGTCGCCCACCTGGGACCTGGCCATGCCGAGCACCTTGAAGCTCAGCAGGATCGCCCGTTTGGCCCGCTCGTCGACCGCCACCAGGCCGTCGCCGGTCACCTGGGCGACGCGGGCCTTGCCGGTGTCGAGCAGGTCCACGGCGGCGACCACCGCGTGGCGCGCCTCCGCGTCAGCAGCCGACAACTCCGCACGACGCTCCCACAGCTCGTCGATCACCGCCGGCAACGGTGACATGGTGCTCACGTCTGTCATGGCCACGGAGCCTATCTGGCCGGGTAGGTTCTTCTGCGTGCACCTGCGCTTCTCCCGCGGCGTCGTCACCATCGCGGTGATCGTCGTCGTCCTGGCCGTGGCCATCTCGTTCGGCCTCTACCAGCTGCTCAAGCGGGCCAAGCCGCTGGCCGTCACGGAGCCGGGCTGCGTCGCGCTCACCAAGGACCAGGTCGCCCTCAGCCTGGACGTCGAGCAGGCGCAGATCGCCGCCACGATCGCGGCCGTCGCGGCGCGGCGCAAGCTGCCCGAGAGGGCGGTGGTGATCGCCTACGCGACCGCGCTGCAGGAGTCGAAGCTCTTCAACGTCAACTACGGCGACCGCGACTCGGTGGGCGTCTTCCAGCAGCGCGAGTCGCAGGGCTGGGGCACCAAGAAGCAGATCATGGACCCTGTTTACTCGGCCAACAAGTTCTTCGCCGCGCTGGCCAAGGTCAAGGGCTACCGCAAGATGCCGATCGCCGACGCGGCCCAGGCGGTGCAGCGCTCGGCCGCCGGCTACGCCTACGCCCAGCACGAGCACGACGCCCGCATCCTCGCCGCGGCGTTCACCGGCAGGCTGCCCAGGGCCGTGCACTGCGTCTATCCGTCGGACCCCGGCGTCACGCAGGCGGCCCGCAAGGCGCGGACCCGGGAGGCGCGCCGCCAGCTCACCCGGGCGCTCGGCAGCGCCGCCGTCACCAGTGAGAAGCGCGGGTGGCTGATCGCCGCCTGGTCGGTGGCCCACGCGCAGGAGTACGGCCTGACCCAGGTCGCCTATAGCGGGGCCACCTGGGTCAACGACGTCGAGACGACCGGCTGGAAGGAAGGCGGCAAGGCGGGGGCCAGGCAGGTCGAGCTCGCCTAGGTGGCGCGGCTGACGATCGAGATGGAGCCGGGCGGGAGCGGCTGGGCGTAGGAGGCGGTCCACGCCTGGCCCTGGATGCGCTCGAAGGAGAGCAGGCGGCCGTCGGTGGCGCGGTAGTCGGCGAAGTCGAGCAGGCCCCGGTCGGGGGCGCCGGTGTTGCCTTCGGAGCGGAAGGCGGCGGTGCCGCGCTCCAGCGGGTGGAACTCGACGTCGTCCATGACCAGCGAGCTGCGGGCGGGGACCATGCCCTGGGTCGGCACTCCGGTCCAGAGCAGCACTTCCAGGAAGGGCGGGTCGCCGGCGGCCGGGCCCTGGCGCATCTCGACGGACAGCCACTGGACGCGCCGGGCGGCGTCGCGCAGCCGGTATTCGATCCACTGCTGGCCCTGCCAGGACAGGTGCATCGCGCCGAGCACGCGGGCGGGAGCCCCGTACACCTCGATCTTGTCGCCGACCTTGATGGTGCGCGGGTCGGTGTAGTCGGCACCGGCATGCGCGGGCTCGCTGACCGGCGCCGGCAGCGGGGGCTCGACGGGAGCGGCCTCGACCGGTGGCGCTGTCGTGCGGCCTTTCCTGTCCTGGCGGAGGGTGGCCAGGAAGGCCCCCAGAAGGAGGAGGACGGTGGCGATGCTCAGCCCGAGGACGACCACGGAGGTCATGCTCATCGTTCGGCTCGCTCCACTCGCGGTTCGCCTAGGCAAACGACCGATATCTATTTGTGCTCGCGGATGTCACCCCCCGGGAAGGGGCGCTTGCGGGGCGATCCTACTGGAGGCGGCGCACCGCCGCACCGATCCGTTCGTCAGTGGCCGTGAGCGCGATGCGCACGTGCCGCTCACCTGCTGATCCATAGAATTCGCCCGGCGCGACCAATATGCCGATTTCGGAAAGCTTGCTTACCTGGTCCCAGGAGTTCTGCCCGTTAGTGGCCCAGAAGTACAGCCCTGCCGTCGAATGGTCGATCCGCCATCCGGCCGCCTCCAGCGCGGGCCGCAGCGCCGCCCGCCGGGCCGCGTAGAGCTCGCGCTGCGCGTCGGCGTGCGCGTCGTCGCCGAGCGCCACCGTCATCGCCGCCTGCACCGGCTGGGGCATCAGCATGCCGGCGTGCTTGCGGATCTCCAGCAGCCTCTTGACCAGGACGGGATCGCCCGTCACGAACCCGGCGCGGTAGCCGGCCAGATTGGAGCGCTTGGACAGCGAGTGCACCGCCAGCAGCCCCTCGTGCGAGCCGCCGCAGACGTCCGGGTGCAGGATCGAGACCGGCCGGTCCTCCCAGCCCAGCTCGATGTAGCACTCGTCGGACGCCACGACCGCGCCGCGCTCGCGCGCCCACGCCACCACCTTGCGCAGGTGCTCGACAGGCAGCACCTTGCCGGTGGGGTTGCCGGGCGAGTTGACCCAGACCAGGTCGGCGCGCTCCGGCCCGAGCTTCAGCAGCCCGTCGGCGGCCGTCGCCTCGGCCCCGGCCAGCCGCGCGCCCACGTCGTAGGTCGGGTAGGCGAGCTCGGGGAAGACCACCCGCCTGGCGCCCAGGTAGGTCGGCAGCCAGGCCACGAACTCCTTGGAGCCGATCAGCGGCAGCACGTCCTGCTCGCCCACGCTGACGCCGTGCCTGCGGCGCAGCCAGCCGGCCGCGGCCTCGCGCAGCGCCTTCGTGCCGTGCGTGAAGGGATAGCCGGGGCTGTTCGCCGCCCCGGCGAGCGCGTCACGGACGAGCGCGGGCACCGGGTCGACGGGCGTGCCGACCGACAGGTCGACGATGCCGTCGGGATGGGCGCGGGCGCGTTCCTTGTACGGCTCCAGCCGGTCCCAGGGAAAGTCGGGCAGGTTGTTCACGTTTCTCCTTGGTCGGGCGCCGTACATGCGGGAACGACCCGCGGGCAGAGCACCCGCGGGCGTGCCTGCGCCCGCTATCCCTCGGCCTGCGGCGGCAGGGCCGCCACCACCGGGTGGTCCTTCTCGATCTTGCCGACCTTGGAGGCGCCGCCGGGCGAGCCCAGGTCCTCGAAGAAGTCGACGTTGGCCTTGTAGAAGTCCTTCCACTGCTCGGGAAGGTCGTCCTCGTAGAAAATCGCCTCGACCGGGCACACAGGCTCACACGCGCCGCAGTCCACGCACTCGTCGGGGTGGATGTAAAGCATGCGCTCGCCCTCGTAGATGCAATCGACGGGGCACTCCTCGATGCACGCCTTGTCCAGGACGTCCACGCAAGGCTGCGCGATGACGTAGGTCACCTCGAGCTCCTTCTTCTCCGCACCATTCCGCACCATGGCATGACTCTGACCGCGGTTTGCTAGGCCCTAGTATTGCCGTGCCCGGACCCCGGCTGAAACGGAGGGTGGCAAACTCGTGGCCGCTCGCCTCGTCATCACTATCTCAGCCGCGGACATCGGCGCACGGATCACCACACGCCGGAAGGTGCCCGGAGGGTTCCGCGACGCCGTGGGAATCCTCGAATCGTGGGAGGGCGGCGTGCTGCGCGTCCGCAAGCGCGACGGCACCCTGGTGGAGATTTCCGAGGAAACGCTGGTGGCCGGGCGCGTCGTTCCCGCCGCGCCTCCTCGACCCGGGCGGAAGTAACCGTAAGTATTCAGCTTGTGACCGTACGTACCTGCGCCGCCGCAGTAGCCATCCTCGCCAGCGCCGGATGCGGCGCGTCGTCCACCCAAGAAGCCGCCCCGACGGGGCCGCCGGTCAACGCCAGGGCCGCCTCCATGAAGGAGGGCTTCACCAGCATGGAGCGCCTGGCCCAGGCCGCCAAGCAGGAGGGCACGCTGCACGTGATCGCGCTGCCCCGCGACTGGGTCAACTACGGCGAGATCATCGACACGTTCGCCGACAAGTACGGCATCGAGGTCAAGGAACTGGAGCCCGGGGCCAACAGCAAGCGCTCGCTGGACGCCGCCGCACAGCTCAAACCCGACGTGTTCGACCTGACGATGGACGTGGCCGTGGCCAACGCGCACCGGTTCGCGCCGTACAAGGTGCAGGGCTGGCTCGACCTGCCCGACCACGTGAAGGACCCGCGCGGCGCCTGGTACGCCGCCTACGGGGGCTACATGTCGCTCGGGTACGACCCGCGTGCCGTGCCCGCCCCCGCGTCCTTCAGCGACCTGCTCAAGCCCGGCTACAAGGTGGCGCTCGACGGCGACCCGCTGCGCTCGGCCGCGGCGTTCAAGGGCGTGATGGCGGCGTCGCTGCAGGGCGGCATGCCGCAGCCCAAGCGCGCCGTCGACCTGTTCGGCAGGCTCAAGCAGGCCGGGCAGCTCACCGACCCGGCCCACGCGAACGTGATCGTCGACTGGGACCACCTCAACGCCGCCCGCTCCGCCCAGGACGCCACCTCCTGGAAGGTGACGATCCCGCGCGGCGCCGAACTGGGCGCCTACCACGTACAGGCGATCAACAAGGACGCCCCGCACCCGGCCACCGCCCGGCTGTGGCAGGAGTTCCTCTTCTCCGACGAGGGCCAGAACCTGTTCCAGAAGGGGTACGCCAGGCCGGCGCGCGGCGAGGCCATGCTGATGAAGGGCACGCTCGACACCGAGCAGGCGGCCAAGCTGCCGGTCGCCCCCGGGCCGCCCGTGCTGCTGACCATCCCGCAGACGGACGCCGCCAAGGCGTACCTGAGGAAGGAGTGGGCGCGCAGCGTGGGATGAGCCTGAAGTGACCTGATATGTCGTAGCGACAATTGGCTCTAAAGTGAACGGACAGCACGGCCACGGGGGCCCGATGTCTGACGAATGAGAGCTGATCGGCTTGCGATACGACACACCGAGCGTGGAGCGGTGGAACAGTCGCGCCTACGACAGCAGCTTCGGCTACGTGTCCACGCAGGGCGCGCCGCTCGTGGACCTGCTCGACCCCCAACCGGGCGAACGGGTTCTCGACCTCGGCTGCGGCACCGGGGTGCTGACCGCGCAGATCGCCTTCCGCGGCGCCGAGGTGCTCGGCATCGACGGCTCCGCCGCCATGATCGAGAAGGCCATCGCGCAGTACCCCGGCATGAACTTCATCGTCGGCGACGGCCACGACTTCACCGTGGCCAGGCCGTACGACGCCGTCTTCTCCAACGCCGCGCTCCACTGGATGAGCCGCGAGCCCTCCGCCGTCATCGCCAGCGTGCGCGAAGCCCTCACCCCCGGCGGGCGCTTCGTCGCCGAGATGGGCGGCTCCGGCAACTGCGCCGAGCTCACCGCCGCGATGCTCACCGCCTGGCGCGAGCACGGCCTGCGCGAGCCCGAACTGCCGTGGTACTTCCCCACCCCCGCCGAGTACGCCCGCCGCCTGGAGCAGGAAGGCTTCGTCGTGCGGCTGCTGGAGTACTTCGACCGGCCCACCCCGCTCGACGAATGCCCGCGCGGGGCCGCCGACTGGGTGCGCATGTTCGCCGCCTCGGCGCTCGACGGGCTGCCCCAGGACCTCGTGGAACCCCTGCTCCAGCGGGTGAACGAGCTCGCCGCGCCCGCCCTTCGCAGGGAGAGCGGCTGGATGGCCGACTACGTGCGCCTACGGTTTGCCGCCGTTCGACGCTGATGCGTAGTGCATGATGCGTAGGGCTGTTTTGCCGGACTATGGTCTGTTCCGTGGGCGACGACGATGGCACCGCTACAAGACGGCGGCGTGAGGGGCTGGTGAACGGAACGGGATGAACTTCTGCCTGAGCGACCTCGTACCACCGTTGAGGTGGAGCGACTCGTCCACGATCACGCTGCTCACCGGGCAGCCGGACCTGCCGGACGCCTGGTGGCGCAGCCTGCCCATGCCCCGGGTGCTCGCCGCCATCGGACCGGAATCGCTCGGCGAACTCCTCACCGAGATCGCCCTGGAGCACTGGCCCGCCGCCGCCGTGGGCGACATCCTGCCCGCGCTGCACGTGCTCGACCCCGACGAGGCGGACGAACCGCACGTCGCGATCGCGCTCGACCGCGCGGGGTCGTGGCCGGGGCTGCTGGCGCTCACCGGGCGCGAGCTGGCCGACCAGCCGTTCATCCAGGCCCGGCCCGTGCTCGGCACCCTCTTCTCGGCCGCACTCCACCGGCTGGCCCCGGGCGCCGGCGCCTGGGCCGGCCCCGGGTCCAGTGCGGTCACCCTCGACGACGAGCGCGAACTCCCCGCCACGCCCCTCCCCGCCGTCGCGAGCGAACGTCCCGAGAACGATGAGCCCGAGGACGCCGCCCCCGCCGAGGACGCGGCGCCCGCTGTGGAGGCCGCAGCCGCGCCCCTCGCCGCGGACAGCGCGCCCCAGGAGCTCCCGCGCCCCGCCGCCGAGGGCGGGCGTCCGGATGGGGAGGAGGAGCGCGCAGACGCCACCTCCCCCGAGGAGCGTGAGGACGGCACCGCCGCTGGGGAGCGTGAGGACGCCGCCGACGACGAGCGCGAGCGCGCCGCCGCCGAGGAGCACGAGGACGCGGCTCCCGTGGAGGAGCGCGCGGCCGCGCTTTTCGCCGCGGACGGCGCGCCCCAGGAGGCCCCGCACCCCGCCGCCGAGGGTGACCGTTCCGAAGAGGACGAACGCCAGGACGCCGCCTCCGCCGAAGAGGCCGGAGACGCGGCCCTCGCGGAGGAGCACGAGGACGCGGCCCCCGCCGACGACCGTGAGGACGCCGCCGACGACGACGAGCGCGAGCACGAGGATGCCGCCGCCGACGAGGAGCACGCCGCGGATGAGCCCGCTGGGGCCTTCGCTGCGCAGGCCGGCTGGGGTGAGGGGGCCGAGGAGGCGGGCGGCCAGGACTCCGCCGGGGAAGGGTCGGCGCAGGCGGGTGAGCTGCCTGAGCTGATCGAGGCGGCGTTCGCCGGGCTGGACGACAAGAGCTGGGCCGTCGCGCAGAACCGGGTGTTCACCGACCAGCCGTCGGCCGTGGACCAGCTGGCGAAGCTGTTCGCGGTGCCGCCGGCGGAGATCTCCGCCACGGAGGAGCGGCTCTGGGCGAAGCTGGACAGTTGGCTGGCCAGCGAGGAGGCGGCCCCGTACCGGGCGCATCTGGACGAGCTGCGCAGGACGATCGGCCCGGCGGCGCCGAAGGAGCGGCTGATCGACGCGGCCGACTGGCACGGGGTGGAGATCCGCGCGCTGGAGGTGCCCGCGTGGCAGTTCGTGCTGGCGACGCTGCCGCCGCGCCCGCCGGCGCCGCCACCCGGACCGCCGGCGCCGCCCGTCCCTCAGGCACCTCCGGCGCCCCCGGCCCCGTCGGCGTTCACGCCGAAGCCGGCCCCGGCGCCGTTGCAGCCGCCGACGCCGCTCGGGTCTCTCGGGCCGCTGGGGGCGCTGCCGCCGGGGTTCGTGCCGCCGGATCCGGTGCCGTCCCAGTTCCAGGCGTTCGCCCCGGCCGTGCCGGTGCCGGGGGACGGCAACGGGAACTCGGGCGAGCACGGCAAGCCGTACCAGCCGTTGAAGGACGTGTCGCAGACCCGCCGCTGCTTCCGCCAGCCGGACGGGCGCTGGTGGCTGCGGATCGACGTGACGGCCGAGCAGCTCGCCGGAGGCGAGTGCGCGCTGCCGACCGGGTTCGCCTCCTACCTGGGGCTGTCGCCGGGTGAGAGCAGGACGGTCAGGAGCGCGGCGGGTGAGCTGACGATGACCTGGCACGGCAGGCCGGTGCTGGAGTCGATCGAGCGGCTGCTGGTGGACGTGGGCGCCAAGGAGGGCGGCCACCTGTTCCTGACGCTGTCGGACGAGGGCGTGCTGCGTGCCCGGCACCTGCCGGTGGCCGCGCAGGGCGCCGAGAAGATCACCAAGGCGTTGCGCCTGGTCGGTTACACGGCTCCGGGCGGCACGCGGGAGCAGGCGGCCCGGGTGATCGCGACGCGGATCGGGATGACCGGCCCGGTGGGGCTGCCCGAGCTGCTCACCAGGCTCCGTGAGCGCGGGGACCGCGACCTGCTCGGCCTTCTGGACTGAGCCGTGCCGCGGCTCGCGATCGGCCCTGAGTCCCCCAGGGAGCTCAGCGCACTGGCCCAGCCGGTGCGCAGGGACGCCGTGGTCGCGTTGCGGCGGTTCCTGCTGAACGTGGCGGGCGCGCCGCATCCCGAGCGGGTGCGGGGCGGCCGGGACGCGCGGGTGGCGACGCTGCGGCTGGCCGAGGGGCTGCGCGGGGTGGTGGTGCGGCAGCGGGACGTCTACTGGCTGCGCACGGTGCTGCCGGACGCGGACGCCTGGTCGTTCGCGCAGCGGCATCGTTACGGCGTCAACCCGGTGATCGGCGTGGTCGAGGAGTGGGACGCGCAGGCGCTGGAGCGGGTGGAGCCGGCGTTACGCCGGTCGGCGGGGGCTTCGCGGCTGTTCGAGCGGATCTGTGATGGTGATCTGCTGGCGCTGGGCATCGACGCGCGGGCGCTGCCTCTGGTGCGGCTCGTGACGACCGAGGCGGACCTGGAGGCGCTGGAGCCGCTGCTTCCGCCGACGCAGTATCTGCCGCTGGCGGTGCTGGCCAGGGGCGGCACGCTGACGGAGGCGTGGCGGGAGCTGGACGGCTGCCGCGCGCTGGCGGAGCCGGAGGAGCCGGTCGATCCGGAGGATCTGCACGCGGCGCTGCTGCGCAGCCCGGACCGGGCGGCGTTCGCGGCGGACAAGTCGGAGCTGGACCAGGTGCTGACGGCGCCGGAGTGGTGCACGTACGTGCATCCGCCGCAGCATCGGCTGGCCAGGGCGGCGCGTTACGAGCGTCCGGTGCTGGTGGTGGGCGGGGCGGGCACCGGCAAGACGGTGGTGGCGCTGCACCGGGCGGCGCATCTGGCGGCGCACGGGCGCGGGCCGGTGCTGCTGGTGACGTTCTCGCAGGGGCTGGCGGAGGACCTGGCGACGCGGCTGGACCTGCTCGTGCGGGACGTGGCGTTGCGCAAGCGGATCGACGTGGACAATCCGGAACGGCTGGCGATGCGCATCGTGGGCCTGGCGGAGGGGCGGCGTCCGGCGCTGGTCGGGCCGGGGGCGCGGAGCATGGCCGAGCTGACCGAGGAGGCGCTGCGGCTGCTGGCCAGGACGACGGGCGACGTGCTCGACGAGCTGGAGCCGGGGCGCAAACCGTACCGTCACATCGTGGTGGACGAGGGGCAGGACGTGAGCCCGGCGCAGTGGCGGCTGCTGCGCGCGGCGGCGCCGCGCGCGCACGACGACCTGTTCGTCGTCGGGGACCCGCACCAGCGGGTGACCGACACGCGGGTGGCGCTGGGCGCGGTGGGCATCCCGGCCGAGTCGCACGAGCTTCGGCTGTCGCACCGGCTCTCGCGCGAGACGCTGGCGTTCGCGGTGCGGGTGCGTGGCGGCGGTCCGGCCGATGGGCTGGTCAAGGGCATGTCGGCGATGTACGGTTTCCGCGGCTCGCACTTCGGTGCGCGGCCGGTGGTGCGGGCCTTCGAGTCGCCCGAGGCGGAGCTGTCCGGATTGGAGAGCGTGATCGCTGCCTGGCTGGATGACGGCGTGCCGGCGGACCGGATCGCCGTGGGCGCGCGCGGCCCGGAGCAGGTGCGCGCGGCCCGGCGGGCGTTGCGGGACGTGCCGGTGCGGGTGTCGGCGTTCGCGCATCTGAAGGGCCTGGAGTTCGACCGGGTGGCGCTGATCGGGGTGGCTGAGGGCGTCGTCCCCGAGCGTCCGCCCGACGATCCGGGGGCCCGGGCCAGGGCGTTGCAGCGGGAGCGGAGCATGCTGTTCGTCGCGTGCACGCGTGCCCGATCATTGCTCTACATATCCCATTCCGGAAGAGGTAGCCCCTTTCTGTCCTTCTGATCACATAGTCTGAACTGCGGATATCTTCCCTTTGCCGGTTGGACCCCAATGAACCTCAGCCTGAGTGACCTCGCGCCACCCCTGCGCTGGACCTCCCCTGGCCAGATCGCGCCGATCGCGGAAGAGCCCCAGCTGCCCGAGGCGTGGTGGCAGGCGATCCCGCTCGACCGCGTGTGCGCCATCGCCGGCACGCAGGCCGTCGCGTCCCGGCTCGCCGACCTGTCCGTGGCCTTCTGGGGACACCTGCTCCTGGGCGACATCCTTCCCCTGCTGCGCTTCTCCGACCCGGCCGAGGCCGAGCGGACCCCGGAGATGCTCGGCAAGGACGTGGTGCAGAAGCTGTACGGGGGCGTCTTCGACCGGCTGCTCGAACCCGCCGCCGTCGCGCCCGTGCCGGCCCGCCAGGACAAGCCGCTGCCCGAGCTGATCGACGCCCTGTTCGGCGCGCTGGACGACCGCCAGCGGGCGATCGCGCGCGACCGGCTGTACGCGGCCGACCGGGCCACGCTGGACGAGCTGGCGCAGCGCTTCTCGGTCACCAGGGAACGGATCCGGCAGATCGAACGCGACCTGCGCGACCACGTCGAAGCCTGGCTGGCCGGGCCGGACGCCGCCGCGCTGGTCGCCCACGTCGCCTGGCTGCGCGGCCGGCTCGGCTCGGCCGTGCCCGCCGACGACCTGGCCGCCGCCGTGCCGTGGCACCGCGGCGACCTGCGCACGCTGGGCATCCCCGCCTGGCGGTTCGTGCGCACGCTGCTGACCGGATACGAGCAGGCCGACGGGTGGCTGGTCGCGGGCGGCGCCGACGAGCTGCGCGAGAAGACCAGGCAGCTGTTCGCCGACGGCCCGCACCCGCTGGGCGAGGCCGTAGCCATGGTCACCCAGCTCGGCGTCCGCGAGGACGTGGCCGAGCGCTGGATCCTCGCCGTGCCGCAACTGCGCGTGCTCGACCAGCACGTGGTGCCGTGGCCGCGCAGCATCAACGAGAAGGCCGAGGCGGTGCTGGCCGTGGCCGGGCGCCCGCTGACGCCTGAGGAGATCCAGGAGCGCATCGGCGAGGACTACAGCCTGGTCGGCATCCGCAACCAGCTCACCGCCGACGAGCGCTTCCGCCGCGTCGACAGGAACAAGTACGGCCTGACCCGCTGGGGCGGCGACGAGTACCTGGGCATCCGGGAGATGATCGCCCGGGAGATCGAGCGGGCCGGCGGCGAGGCGTCGGTCAGCACGATCGTCACCAACCTCACCTCCCGCTACGACGTCAGCGAGAGCTCGGTGCGCGCCTACTCGGGCGGCCCGGGGTTCGAGCGGACCCAGCGCGGCTGGATCCGCGTCGCGGGCACCTCGCCCACCGGGGAGTCGGAGCCGTACCAGCCGCGCAAGGACGTCTCCGAGACGCGGCGCAGCTTCCGCAGCCGCGACGGCCGCTGGTGGCACCGGGTGGACGTGAACGCCGAGCACCTGCGCGGCTCGGGGTCGCCGCTGCCGACCGGGTTCGCCGCCTACCTGGGGATGGCGCCCGGCGGGCAGCTCACCGCGTCCACGGCGACCGGCGACGTGGTGATCAGCTGGCACAACCAGCCGACGATGGGGTCGATCCGCAACGTGCTGGCCGACTTCAAGGCGAGCGAGGGCGACCACGTCTTCCTGACCGTCTCCGACGGCGGCGAGCTGCTGACCCGTCACCTGCCGGCGGCGGCCACCGCGATGCCGCCGCTGAACCGGGCCCTCTACCTGATCGGCTACACCGCGCCCGTCAGCTCCGAGGCCGAGGGGCTGCGCCTGATCGGCGCGCGCATCGGCCTGCCGGAGACGGCGACACGCGAGGAGGTGCTCGCCAGGCTGCGGGAGCGCGGCGACCGCGACATCCTCGGCTACCTGGGCGGCTAGCATCGGGGGATGCTGCGGATCTACGACACGCGTGCCAGGCAGGTCGAGGAGATCGAGCGATCCCGCGCCCTGCGCATGTACACCTGCGGGCCGACCGTCTACCGGTCGGCCCACGTCGGCAACCTGCGCTCCTACCTGCTGTCCGACCTGATCAGGCGGGTGCTGGAGCGGCAGCGGGTGCGCATGGTCGTCTGCCAGAACATCACCGACGTCGGCCACGTGACGGACGACAGCGCCGCCGACACCGGTGAGGACAAGGTCCGCATGCAGGCGCGGGCCGAGGGGCGCTCCCCCGCCGAGCTGGCGCGCGCGTACGAGGAGGAGTTCCGCCGCGACACGCTGGCGCTCAACCTGCGCCCGCCGGAGCACACGCCGCGCGCCTCCGAGACGATCGAGCCGATGGTCGAGCTGGTGGCCAAGCTGATCGAGCGGGGACACGCGTACACGGTCCCGGACGGATCGGTGTTCTTCGACGTACGGACCTTCCCCACCTACGGGGAGATCTCGGGCAACCGGCTGGAGGATCTGCAGCCCGCCCACCGCATCGAGGCCGTCGACCCGCGCAAGCGCTTCCACGCCGACTGGGCGCTGTGGAAGCCCGCCGAGGGCGACCTGTCGTGGGAGGCGCCCTGGGGGGCCGGGTTCCCCGGCTGGCACCTGGAGTGCTCGGCCATGTCGCTGCGGTTCCTCGGCGAGCGCGTCGACCTCCACACCGGCGGCATCGACCTGCGCTTCCCGCATCACGAGGACGAGCGCGCCCAGTCCGGCGCGGCGACCGGGCACGAGGTGGTCAAGCACTGGGTGCACGGCGAGCACCTGCTGTTCGACGGGCGCAAGATGGCCAAGTCGAGCGGCAACGTGGTGCTGCTGTCCGACGTGACCGAGGCCGGGCTCGACCCGCTGGCGGTGCGGCTGGCGTTCCTGGAGCACCGCTACCGCCAGCAGATGAACCTCACCTGGGACACCCTGCGGGCCGCCGACCGCACGCTGCGCCGCTGGCGGACCCGGGTGGCCGAGTGGTCGGAGTCGCCCAGCTCGCCCATGGCCGCGCACTACGTGCAGCGGGTCGAGGCGGCCTTCGACGACGACCTCGACACGCCGTCGGCGCTGCGGCTGATGCGCGAGCTGGAGCGCGACCCCGAGGTGGCTCCCGGGGCCAAGTTCGAGTCGTTCCTGCACCTGGACCAGGTGCTGGCGCTGGACCTGTCGACGCAGATCGGCAGGGCCCCGGCGGCGCTGCCTGGGGGCGCGGCCGAGCTGCTGGAGCAGCGCTCGCGGGCGCGCGAGGCGCGCGACTGGGCGGCGGCCGACCGGCTGCGCGACGAGCTGGCCGAGCTGGGGGTCAGGGTGTCGGACACCCCGGACGGCCAGAGCTGGGGCTGAGCCCGGCCGCCTGAGCCGCCTGACCCGCCTGGTCCGCCTGATCCGCTGCCCAGCCGCCCCGCCGTACGCAGTGCGGCGGGGCGGCTGATCGCTGCGCGGAAACAGCACCTATCGAGAGGTCGGGCGGACGGCATGGCAGGGACCGTCCGCCCGCGTGGCGCCGTCCTGATGCGGTGGTGGACGGTACGCGCCATGCGCACGATACGCAGATCGTGGGTTGCATCGGGGTTGCGTCATGTCACGCGGTACAGGCTCGGAAACCCCCCGTGACGGGCGGCGGAAGGAGTGAGCGGGGGCTGCCAGACTTAGTCCAGCGCGGGATGGATGGAGGTATTCGTGAGGTTCAGGCCGTACGCGTGGATGCCGTGGCCACTGCGCTGGTCCGCGCGGATCTTGACCGTTCTGCTGGCACTGGCGCTGGTGCTGGCGGGGGTGCTCGTCCACACGGTACGCCAGTCGTTCCCGCAGGTGGAAGGCACGCTCCGGTTGCCGGGGTTAACCGGAAATGTAGAGATTTATCGCGATAAAAACGGAATCCCGCACATCTACGCCGGCAACTCCGAGGACCTGTTCATGGCCCAGGGCTTCGTGCACGCGCAGGACCGGTTCTGGGAGATGGACTTCCGGCGGCACGTGACCGCCGGGCGGCTGTCCGAGCTGTTCGGCACGGCGACGCTCGACAACGACAAGGCCATCAGGACCATGGGCTGGCGCCGGGTCGCCGAGCAGGAGCTGACCGAGCTCACCGAGCGCACCAAGCGCTACCTCGACGCCTACGCCAAGGGCGTGAACGCCTGGCTCGCGGCCAACCCCAACGCCTCCGACCGCAGCCTCGAGTACTCCGTGCTGAAGGTCCAGAACGGCGGCTACACCCCCGAGCCGTGGACGCCGCTCGACTCCGTCTCCTGGCTCAAGGCCATGGCGTGGGACCTGCGCTCCAACCTCGAGGACGAGATCGACCGCGCGCTCGCCCTCACCAAGCTGCCGCCCGAGCGGGTCGAGCAGCTCTACCCCGGCTACCCGTACGACAGGCACGACCCGATCGTCACCGTGGGCGCGGTCGTCAAGGAGGTCTACGACCAGCGGGCCGACCCCCGGCCGCCGCGCGAGGAGCGCACCGGCGCCCGGGTGCTCGCCCAGGCCGCGCAGGCGCTGAAGGCGGTGCCGAGCACGATGAGCACCGCCGAGCGCGACGGGATCGGCTCGAACTCGTGGGTCGTCTCCGGCGACCACACCGTCAGCGGCAAGCCGCTGCTGGCCAACGACCCGCACCTGTCGGCCCAGATGCCCTCCGTCTGGTACCAGACCGGGCTGCACTGCCGCGAGCTCAGCGACGCGTGCTCCTACGACGTGACCGGGTTCTCCTTCTCCGGCGTCCCCGGCGTGGTCATCGGGCACACGGACAAGATCGCCTGGGGGTTCACCAACCTGGGGCCGGACGTGGCCGACCTGTTCCTGGAGAAGGTCGACGGCGACACCTACCTCTACCGGGGCGAGCGGGTCCCGCTGGAGGTCCGCCAGGAGAAGATCGAGGTCGCGGGCGGGCGGCCGGTGACCATCACCGTGCGCGCCACCCGGCACGGGCCGCTGGTCAACGAGGTGATGGGCGCCGTCAAGCCGAGCGGCGAGGCCAACGCCGTCGCCCTGTCGTGGACGGCGCTGACCCCCGGCAGGACCGCCGACGCGATCTTCGCGCTGAACGAGGCGGGCGACTGGAACGAGTTCCGGGCGGCGGCCGCGCTTTTCGACGTCCCGGCGCAGAACCTGGTCTACGCCGACACCAGCGGCACCATCGGCTACCAGGCCCCCGGCCGCATCCCCGTGCGCGAGAACGGCGACGGCACCGTGCCCGTGCCCGGCTGGACCGGCGAGTACGACTGGAAGACCGCGCCGATCCCGTACGACCAGCTCCCGTCGGTGCGCAACCCCGCCGAGGGCTACATCGTCACCGCCAACAACGCCGTCATCGACCCATCCCGCTACGCGCCGCTGCTGACCAAGGACTGGTCGTACGGGTTCCGCTCCCAGCGCATCCTCGACCGGCTCAAGGAGGAGATCGGCAAGGGCAAGCTGGACGCCGCCGCCATGTCGCGCATCCAGCAGGACGACCACAACGGGCTGGCCGCGACGCTCGTCCCTGCGCTGATGGAGGTGAGCCTGGCGGGGCCGAGCGCCCAGGCCAGGCAGCTCCTCGACGGCTGGGACGGCGCCCAGGGGCTCGACTCGGCCCCGGCGGCGTACTTCAACGCGGTCTGGCGGCACCTGCTCAGGCTGACCTTCCACGACGAGCTGCCGGAGGCGGCCAGGCCGAGCGGCGGCGACCGCTGGTACGAGGTGGTCGGGCAACTGCTGAACTCCCCCGGCGACCCGTTCTGGGACGACGTCACCACCGAGGAGCGCGTCGAGGAGCGCGACGACATCCTGCGTCAGGCGCTCGCCTCCGCCTACCGGGAGCTCACCGAGCTGCTCGGCGACGACGTCAAGGCGTGGCGCTGGGGCGACCTGCACCGGCTCACGCTCACCCACCAGACGCTCGGCACGTCCGGGATCGGCCCGATCGAGTCCCTGTTCAACCGGGGGCCGCTGGCGGTCGCGGGCAACAAGGACGCGGTCAACGCCACCGGCTGGAACGTCCTGGAGGACTACGCGATCACCTCGGTGCCGTCGATGCGGATGGTCCTCGACCTGTCCGACCTGGACAAGTCGCAGTGGATCAACCTCACCGGGGCCTCGGGGCACGCCTTCCACGACAACTACTGGGACCAGGCCGCCGTCTGGGCCAGGGGCGAGCTGCTGCCGATGCGCTCGAAGCCGGAGTCGGTCAAGAAGGCGGCGGCGCACACGCTCAAGCTGACTCCCTGACGCGGCTACGCCCGCCTGCGCCAGCGCGCGGCGTTGCGCGGGTAGCCGCCGTCGTCGAGGTCGGCCAGGCGTTCGAACGGGTTGTAGGACGCCTGGTCGCCGCAGACGGCCAGCGAGACCAGCATGGCCAGCAGGTAGAGCGGCAGCATGGGCAGCCCCGCGCACCACGCCCACTGGGTGGCGTGCCTGCCCTCGTGTCGCACCAGCCGGTCGCTGAGCGCGTCGCGCCTGGTCAGCACCACGTTCCCGACCGTGAACGCGCCCGCGACGGGGAACCGGTAGCGGTAGCCGTACGCGAGCACGAGCCCGTCGGGTCCGGGCTGCCGGCGCGCCCCGCCCGCGGCGGCGATCAGCAGGCCGAGCGGCGTGGTGAGATTGACATAGTTCACCACGCGCCGGAACCGATAGCGCCTGTCCATACGTCTCAGTCTTGACCAATCTTGACAGGTCGGGATAATGGCCTGCGTCCTGAAATCTCCCACAAGA
Organism: Nonomuraea sp. NPDC023979; assembly: GCF_040639085.1. NCBI lineage: Bacteria > Bacillati > Actinomycetota > Actinomycetes > Streptosporangiales > Streptosporangiaceae > Nonomuraea > Nonomuraea sp. NPDC023979. The sequence goes on along the minus strand of NZ_JBEZZG010000020.1, from coordinate 57,965 downwards.
GCAGGATTATGAGATTAGCCATCCTGGGCGCTCTGCTGGGCACCGCGGCACTGGCCGGTGCGGGCGGAATCGCGATCACCCAGACGTCGACCACCGATCCCCTACGCCTCATCGAAACCCCTCCCGGCGCGCGACTGGCGTTGCTCCCCAGCACCGCCACCCCGAAACCCGAGGTCGGGCGCTACACCGCCAAGACGAAGATCGTCAAGAAGAAGGGCGTCTCCTACCTGGACGTCTCCATCAAGTACGGCGGCGCCGCCAGGTTCAGCGTCAAGCAGCGCGCCTGCAAGGGCAAGTCGTGCCGGACCACCACGGCCGAGCTCGCCGTGACCACCGGCGCGGGCCAGGTCCAGAAGAAGGTGGGCAAGGGCGCGTACAAGCTGCGCGGCAAGCCGAAGATCAAGGTCAAGCCGCTGCCGTGGCCCACCAAGACGGTCACGGCCACGCCCACGGCCACCGTCACCGCGTCGGCGCCGCCCCCGGAGACCCCCACGGAGACGGTCACGGAGACTGCCACCGTCACGGTCACGGTCACCGAGCCGGGGCCGACCGTCACCGTCACGGAGCCAGGCCCCACGGTGACGATCACCTGTCAGCCGGTCCCGGTGCCGCCCGTCACGCCGACGGCGACGGTGACGGGCCCGATGCCGCCCACGGTGACCTCCACCCCGCCCCCGACGATCACTCCCACGCCGACATCCACGCTGATCCCGCCGACGGACCAGCCCACCGACGTGCCGCCTCCGCCTGATCCGACGGACGTCCCGACGGACGTCCCGACCGGCCCTCTGCCGACCCCGACCCCGACCGGCCCCCCGCCCACCCTTCCGACGGACCCGGGGCCGGGCTGTCACACCCCGACCGAGCCGCCACCGCCGACCGTCTTCCCGACGGGCGAGCCGACCGTCCCTGAGCCCCCGGTCCAGTGACGCGGCGTCCCACCGGCTCCCGATCTCCAGGGGGCCGGTGGGACCGTCAGAGCTTCTTGTAGCGCCCCTCGTGGTACGTCAGCGCCTCGCCCTCACCCGGCATCCCCAGCGCTGTCACCGCCCCCACGATGATCGAATGGTCGCCGCCCGGGTGCACCGCGTCGGTCCGGCACTCCACCGTCGCCAGCGCCGCGTCGAACAGCGCGACCCCCGTCTCCCCCCGGTGGTGCCCCCACCGGGCGAGCTGCCCGTTCAACGGCCGCCCGCGATGGGCGAAGAAGCGCGAGGCGTCCTCCATGGAGGCCGGCAGCACCGAGACCGCCCACACCCCCGCCTCCAGCACCGCGTCATGGAAGCGCGCGACCTTCTCGGCGCAGAAGAGCACCAGCAGCGGCTCCAGCGACACGGACGTGAAGGAGTTGACGGTCATCGCGTAGTCGACGTCTCCGAGCCGGGTCGTGACGACCGTCACACCGGTGGCGAAACGCCCGACGACTTTCCGGTACGTTTGCCGATCTCCGTGCCGCTCTATGGACGCATGGTGCACGAAGGTTACTTTATGCCGCTACGACCGGCTGCTCTCCGGGTGGCCGTGCATCAACCACGAACCCCCTGATGAGGGCGACAGCAGGAACGCCGCGACCACGGCCGCGATCCCCCCGTAGAGATACACGTACCCGGGCGTGTTTCCCGAGATGACCAGATCGCCCGCGCCAAGCTTGAACGAGAACGCCATCGACACCAGCAGCCACCCCGCCGAGGTCACCGCGGAGCCCAGGCGGGTCCCCATCAGCCTGCCCGCCCCCAGGCTGACGCCGAACAGGATGACCAGCCAGGCGATCGCCGTGACAGGCTGGCGCACGCCGTCGTGGGCATGGGTGAAGCCGCCCACCACGCCCATGACGACGCCCAGGACGAAGAGCATCCCGTAGGCGGCTCCGCCCAGCGCCGACTCGGCCTGGCTGCGTTGCTCCATATCGAGAGGTTAGTGGATGCCGGCGAACAGATCGTTCTCGCGGACGTGCGGCTCGCCGAGCCCTCCGGCCTCGATCGGCGGACCTGCCACGGCGGGTCCGCGTACGCCCTCGGCCAGCACGAAGTGCTCCACGCCGAGCACTTCCTGGCCGATGTCGTTGGACAGCGCGTACCACGGCTCCCTGACCGTGATCTGCGTGGCGTGGGCGCGCATGGCGGCGGCCTTGTGGCCGATCCAGGGGCGCGCGTCGATCTCGGTGGTGATCACGTCGTCGGGGCTGCCGAACGGCATCTCGTCCACGTCCTCGACGATGAACCCGGACCCGGCCTCCCGCAGCGCCTCGTTGCTCCGGCGCATCACGGACCTGGCGCTGGCCGTGTAGTAGAGCTTGGCGATCCGCCACGGCTCGCCCGCGCCGAACGCCGGGTCGGCGGCCAGCTCCCACGCCCGCCGCGACACCCGGTGCGCCTGGATGTGGTCGGGATGCCCGTAATGGCCGTTTTCGTCGTACGTGACCAGCACCTGCGGCCTGACCTCGCGGATCACCTCGACCAGGGCGCCGGCGGCCTCGTCCAGGTCGGCCTGCCAGAACGCGGTGGGACGGTCGTTGGAGGCCACGCCCATCATGCCGGAGTCGCGCCAGCGGCCCGCCCCGCCGAGGAAGCGGTGGTCCTCGACGCCGAGCGCGGCGCAGGCGGCCGCCAGCTCGCCGATGCGGTGCGGCCCGAGCGCGTCGTCGCGGTCGGCTGCCAGGTGCGCGAGCTCCTCCGGGATGACCTCGCCCTCCTCCCCCAGCGTGCAGGTCACGAGCGTGACGTGGGCGCCTTCGGCGGCGTAACGCGCCATGGTCGCGCCGGTGCCGATCGACTCGTCGTCGGGGTGTGCGTGCACCAGCAGCAGACGTCGGTCCATCATGGTCCGAAGCGTAACGGGCGCCTGGTTGCTGGCAGGATTGGGCCCATGAGTGAGAGCTTCCCGCGCCTGGCCGCCAGGACCCGCCGCTTCACCCTCGGAGTGCCCAGGGGCTTCACGATCTCCCCTGACGGCGGCAGGGTCGTGTTCCTGCGGACCAGGTCCGGCACCGACCCGGTGACCTGCCTGTGGGAGCTCGACACCGAGACGCACGTCGAGCGGCTGGTGGTCGATCCGCGCACGCTCGACGCCGACGAGGGCGACCTGCCTGCCGAGGAGCGCGCCCGGCGTGAGCGCAGCCGCGAGCAGGCCGGCGGCGTCGTCGCCTACTCGACCGACTCCGCGGTGACCAGGGCGGCGTTCGCGCTGGCCGGCGGGCTGTACGTGACCGAGCTGGCCGACGGGAGCACGCGCAGGCTCGACACGCCCGGCCTGGTGATCGATCCCCGCATCTCGCCCGACGGGCGGCATGTCGCGTACGTCACCGGCGGCGCCTTCCACGTGCACGACCTGACGTCCGGCGCCGACCGCGTCCTGGCGACGCCCGAGTCGCCGACCGTCACCTACGGCCTGGCCGAGTTCGTCGCCGCCGAGGAGATGGACCGGATGCGCGGCCACTGGTGGTCGCCGTCGAGCGACGCGCTCCTGGTCGAGCGGGCCGACGACGCGCCGGTCCGGACCTGGTACATCGCCGACCCGGCCAACCCCGACCGGCCCGCGACCGTCCAGCGCTACCCCGCCGCGGGCACGCCCAACGCCGTCACCGAGCTGTTCGTCCTGGGCCTCGACGGCTCCCGGGTCGCGGTGCCGTTCGAGCACGAATACCTGACCACCGCCTCCTGGGACTCCCACGCGCTGTCGATCGTGACGCTGTCGCGCGACCAGAAGACCATGCGCCTGCTCTCCGTCGACCCCGCGACCGGCGCGTCCACGCTGGTGCGCGAGGACACCGACCCGGCCTGGGTCGACATCGTCACCGGCGTGCCCGCCCACCTCGACGACGGCACGCTGGTCTGGGTCGCGTCCGCCGACGGCGGTCACCGGCTGTTCGTCGGCGACCGCGCCGTCACCCCGCCCACGCTCCAGGTGCGCGCCGTGCTCGACGTCGACCACGACAGCGTGCTGTTCAGCGCGAGCGGCGACCCCACCGAGATCCAGCTCTGGACCTGGGACGGCCACTCGCTGCTGCCCGTCTCCACCCGCTCCGGCGTGTTCTCCGGCCGGATGGCGGGCGGCGTCGGCGTGCTGTCGGAGCAGAGCCTCGACACCGAGGGCGTGGCCACCACCGTCGTCCGGCGCGACGGCGTGGCGATCCCGATCCCCTCCCACGCCGAGCGTCCCGGCCTCGACCTGCGCGTCTCGCTCGGCCGTTCCGGCCGCCGCGAGCTGTCCACCGCCGTGGTGCTGCCCTCGTGGCACGAGCCCGGCTCGCGGGCGCTGCCCGTCCTCATGGATCCGTACGGGGGTCCGCACGCGCAGCGCGTCCTCAACCGGCGCGGCGGCTACCTGGAGAGCCAGTGGTTCGCCGAGCAGGGGTTCGCCGTGGTGGTGGCCGACGGGCGGGGCACGCCGGGCCGCGGTCCGGCGTTCGAGCGGGCGGTGCTGAACGACCTGGCCACGCCCGCGCTCGACGACCAGATCGACGCCCTCCAGGGCGTGGCCGAGCAGTATCCCGACGACCTCGACCTGACGAAGGTGGCGATCCGGGGCTGGTCGTTCGGCGGGTTCCTGGCGGCGCTGGCGGTGCTGCGCAGGCCCGACGTGTTCCACGCCGCCGTGGCGGGGGCGCCGGTGACCGACTGGCGGCTGTACGACACCTGCTACACCGAGCGTTACCTGGGGGACCCGGCGGAGCAGCCGGACGTGTACGACAAGTCCTCGCTCTTCGGTGACGCGGCGAAGCTCGAACGGCCGTTGCTGCTCATCCACGGCCTGGCCGACGACAACGTGGTCGCGGCCCACACGCTGCGCCTGTCGTCGGCGCTGCTCGCGGCCGGGCGCCAGCACAGCGTGCTGCCGCTGTCGGGCGTCACGCACATGACGCCGCAGGAGGTCGTGGCCGAGAACATGATGCTGCTCCAGGTCGACTTCCTGAAGAAGGCGCTGCACCTGTGACCCAGGTCTGACAGACCACGGTCTGATTCGGCACCCGCCAGAACCAGACCGTGGTCCGATGTGCGGGGGGCGCCGCGTCCGCGATCGTGAACGTCATGTTCAAGCCCCTCCTGCTGGCGCTGGCCCTGGTCCTGCCCACCCCGCAACAGTCCCCCGCCCCCTCGCTCGCTTGGAGCCCGTGCCCCGGCGACAAGATCGGCATGGAGTGCGCCGACCTCCAGGTGCCCGTCGACTGGAGCAAGCCCGACGGCCGCCGCATCACGCTCAAACTGGGCCGCCTCAAGGCCACCGGCAGGTCCGAGGGCTCGGTCCTGATCTCCTACGGCGGCCCCGGCGGTCCCGGCATCGGCCTGACGCAGAGCCTGTCCTCGTGGTGGACGAAGCTCCGCGCCCGCATGGACCTCGTCACCTGGGACACCCGCGGCTACGGCCGCCAGTTCGGCGGCCTCGCCACCGGCCTCGACTGCACCTGGACCCGCCTGCCGATCCCCGAGTTCCCGCGTGACGACGCCGGCTTCGGCCGCCTGTCCGACACCAACCGCGGGGCGGCCGAGGTGTGCCGCCACAACGACCCCGAGCTGTTCGCCCACATGAGCTCCGCCGACCACGCCCGCGACATGGAGGCGATCCGCAAGGCGCTCGGCGGCGACCGGCTCAACTACTACGGCGCCTCCTATTCCGGCATCTACGGCCAGGCCTACGCCCGCCTGTTCCCCGGCCAGGTCCGCACGATGGTCCTCGACGGCACCCTCAACCACAGCACCGCCGACTGGGGCGCCGAGGTGGCGGCCATGGCCGCCGACAACGAGCGGCACCTGCGGCGCTTCTTCACCTGGTGCGCCGCCTCCGGCGACTGCCGCGACGTCCCCGGCAAGTTCCGTTCCCTCGTCAGGCGGGCCGACCGCACCCCGGTCCGGGCTGCGGCCGGCGTCGCCTACACCGGCCGTGACCTGCGCTCCTTCGCGATCGGGCGGGCCCGGCAGGGCGAGCCGGGCTGGCCCGCCCTGGCCAAGGCCGTCCGCCGGGCCCACGCCGGTGACGCCTCCGGCTTCCTCCCCGAGCGCGGCGCCCGCTATCCCGACCAGAGCACCGGCGTGACCGAGTGCACCGACTGGCCGCGCCCCGCCTCCCGCGCGGAGCTCGACGCCACCGTCACCCGCGTGCGCCGCGCCGCCCCCACCGCCGGCGCCGCCAACACCCTCGCCGCCGGGTCGCTGGCCTGCATCGGCTGGCCCGCCCCGGTCACCAACCCGCCCGCCCCGCTCCCCAAGGGCCTCCCGCCGCTGCTGGGCGCCGGCGCGTGGGGCGAGTCCGACGCCGTCTCGCGCATCCTCGCCGAGGTGCCGGGCAGCGTCACGATCGCCCACGACGGTCCCGGCCACACCCTGTACGGCGCCAACGCCTGCGCCCGTGACCACATCGACCGCTACCTCACCGACGGGCGGCTCCCGTCCCAGGGCACGACGTGCTGACGACCCTCCCGGCCAAGTTTCGCAAACGGCGCAATATTACGAAATTGCGCCAATGCAACCCGTCCACAATCCTGGTGCAAAAGCACCAGGGCATGATCCGACCCGTGAGATTCAGGATTCTCGGACCGCTGCAAGTCCTGGGCGACGCGGGAGAGCTTGAGCTCGGCGGGGGCAGACAGCGCATCGTGCTCGCGATGCTGCTCCTTGAGGCCAACCAGGTGGTGCCGATCAGCCGGCTCGTGGAGGCCATCTGGGGCGAGTGCCCACCCGGCACCCCGCGCAACCAGGTGCAGATCCGGATCTCCCAGCTCCGCCGCACCCTCGGTGACACCGCTCAGCCCTACCAGACCGTGATCACCAAGCCGTCGGGCTACCTCATCCGCGTCGCCCCCTCCGACCTGGACCTGACCGTCTTCGAACACCTCATCACCCAGGCCCAGTCGCAACCCCGCGACCAGGCCGCCCGCACCCTGCGGGAGGCGCTCACCCTCTGGCGCACCCCCGCCCTGGCCGACGTCGACAGCGACCTGGTGCGCAGCATCGCCCACGGCCTGGAGGAGCGCCGCCTGCTCGCCTTCGAGCGCTGCGTCGAGCTGGAGCTGGAGCTCGGCCACCACCTGCGGCTGATCGAGGAGCTCCGCGCCGTCACCCAGGCCCAGCCGCTGCGCGAACGCCCCCACGGCCACCTCATGCTCGCCCTCTACGGCGCGGGCCGCCAGGCCGAGGCCCTGGAGGTGTTCCGCTCCTACCGCACCTACCTGCTCGACACCCTCGGCCTCGAACCGGGTGAGGAGCTACGCCGCATCGAGCACGCCATCCTCAACCACGCCTCCCCCACCCCTCCGACCCCCCGCACCGACACCCCACCCCAGGAGCCGACCGGCCGCCCCCTGAACGGCCACCATCCCCGTGGCCGGCCCACCGCCCCGGACGATCCGTCCCCCGCGCCCTACTCCGCAAGACCGGACGGCGGCCCGTTCTCCTCCCAGACATCCGGAGACGGCCCCGCCTCGTCCTCCCAGCGGGAGCGAGGCGGCCCCACATCCTCCTCCCAGGAGCAGGGCGGCCGAAGCCCCGCCGCCCAGAGGGAGCGGGGCGCTCCCGCCTCCCATAAGGAGCGGGGCGGCCCCGCCTCTCAAGAGCGGGGCGCTCCCAGCGCCTCCTTCCCGGCAGCGCCCGCCCGGGGAGCGGCGGCGGGACCATCGGCAGGGCCGGCCTCAGACGCAGCCGGGGCGGCAACGGCGGCCACCCCATCGCCCGGGCCGACGTCCCGGCCCACACCGGCGCCCGGATCGGCGTCACGACCGGCACCGGCGCCGAGGCCGGTGCCGCGTCAGCTTCCTCCGGTGCTGTCGCGGTTGTCGGGCCGGGAAGCGGAGCTGGCCCGGATCGAGGAGCTGCTGACCGAGCGGCACGGGACGACGCTGCCCGTGGTGGCGGTCCTGGGCAAGGCCGGGGTCGGCAAGTCGGAGCTCGCCCTGCACGCGGCCCACCGGCTCGCCGACGCCTACCCCGGCGGCCAGCTCTACGTGGACCTCCAGTCCGGCGCGCTGCGGCCACAGGACGCGCTGGCCCGCTTCCTGCGCGCCCTGGGCCTGCCCGCCGTCCCCCGCACCCTGGAGGAGCGCTCAGCCCTGTTCCGCTCGACGGTGGCCGAACGCCGGGTGCTCGTCCTGCTCGACGACGCCGAGTCGATGCAGCAGACCGAGCCGCTCCTGCCCGGCGGGGCGTCCTGTGCCGTCCTGGTGACCAGCCGCCGCACGCTCGTCGGCCTGCCCGAGCGCCAGGTGATCCGGCTGGGCCTGCTCGACGGCCCGGACGCGGCCGAGCTCCTCACCCAGGACATCGGCGGCGGCTCGGCAGCCGACCCCGAGGCGATCCGCCTGCTGGTCGAGCAGTGCGGCGGCCACCCTCTCGCCCTCCGGATCGCCGGCACGAGCCTGGGCACCTGGCCGCACTCCGCCGTCCAGGACCTCGTCATGACGATCGGCGACCTGGACGTCAAGGCCGTCCTCGACGTCGGCTACCGCGCCCTCTCGCCCCAGGCCCAGGCCCTGTTCCGCCGCCTCGGCCTCATCAGCGGCCAGCAGATCAGCACCTGGCTGGCCCACGCCTTCATCTCCACCCCCGCTACCCGAACCCTCCACCGGGAGCTGACCACAGCACCCCACTCGGCCTTCCCCCGCCCCATCCACTCCCCATCCACCGCCCTGGCGGGACCGGCACGGACGGACAGCACGAGGCGGGACGTGGGCGACGATCCCGTCATCTCGGGCACCCTCACCCCGCCGTCACCCTCACCGTCCGGTGCCGCGACGGTGCTGGAACGGGCGTTCCAGGAGCTGGTGGACGCGGCGCTACTGCGGCGGCGGGGCGACCACTACGTGTGGCACGACCTGGTCAGGATGTTCGCCGCCGAGCACGCGTTCGCGGAGGACCCCCGGGAGATCCGCACCTCGGTGCTCGAACATGCGGGCGCGACCCTGCTCGCCCTGGTTGAGCAGGCGCACCGGCGCCACTACAGCGGCCACTTCACCGTCCTGCGCGGCCTGGTGGACCTGCCGCCGATCGACGGGTCACGACTGTTCGGGGACGAGCCGCTCGCCTGGCTCGACTCCGAGCTGCCGGTGCTGATCCGCGCCGTGCGGCAGACGGCCGACCACGGGCTGGCCGAGCTGGCCTGGAGCCTCGCCATGACGGCGGTGACGCTGTTCGAGACCTACGGCTACTTCGACGACTGGCGGGCCGTCTCCGAGACCGCGCTCGCCGCCTGCCGCGCCGCGGGCAACGCCCGTGGGGAGGGCGCGATGCTGTTCTCGCTCAGCTCGCTGGCCATCTTCCAGCAGCGCTACGAAGACGCCGCTCCCCTGGTCGGCTCGGCGCTGGCCATCTTCGAGAAGATCGGCGAAGATCACGGCCGGGCGCTGGCCCTGCGCAACGCCGCGCTGCTGGACCGGGCCGCCGGTGACCTCGACGGCGCCCTGCACCGCTACACCGAGGCCCGGCGCCTGCTGCGCGCCGTCGGCGACCGGGCGGCGGAGGCGTACGTGCTGTCGAACATGGCCCTCATCCACGGCGAATGCGGGCGGCTGGACGAGGCCGACCCGCTGCTCAGGGAGGCGCTGACCTTCTACACCCAGGAGGGCGTGCGGCGGGGCGAGGCGCAGGCGCTGATGCGGCTGGCGGAGTTGTCGCTGCGCCGTGGCCGTTCCGAGCCGGCGCTGGAGGCGTACGAGAAGGCGAGGAGGATCGTCCGTGAGGCGCATGACCGCATCGGGGAGGCGTACGTGCTGCAGGGGCTCGGGGAGGCGCACCTGAAGCTGGGGCGGGCGGCGGACGCCGAGCGCACGTTGCGCGAGGCCCTCGACGTCGCCGCCGAGGTCGGCGACCGGCTCATTCAGGGCCGCGCCCGCCTGGCCCTGGGCACGCTCCTGCTGGAGAGCGGCCGCCCCGGCGCGACGCTGGAGCTGGAGCGGGCACAGGCGCTGTTCGCCGAGATCCACGCCGAGCCCTTACGCGCCAAAGCCGCCGCAGCCTTGTCCCGCAGCCACTGACCCCACACACCAGACCCCACACACCCGGCCCACACGCCCTGGCCCGCACGCCCTGGCCTGCGCACCCCCGCCCCCACACACCCGGCCCACACGCCCGGCCCCACACACCCCCCGGAGCTCACACATGCCCACCGGAGCCCCGCTGTCCCCCGCCCCGGCTCCCCGTCACCAGGCGGCGTGCGGCCCCGCCCACGGTGTGCCCCACCGCGCCCCCCCCCCTCGCGACGCCCCCTCGGGCACTCACCCCCGGTGCCCGCCGCCCCTGCGACGCCCCCTCGGCACCCACCGCTGCCCAGCGCCCCTCCACGCCCCGTACGGCGCACGCGCGGGCGCTCGCCCCCGGTGCCCGCCGCACCCCTACGACGCGCCCTCGGCACTCACCCCGCCCTGGTGCCCGCCGCACCCCCTGCGACGCCTCCTCGGCACGGCACTCGCCCCGCGCCCCGGTGGCCGCCGCACCCCCTGCGACTCCCCCTGGGCACTCGCCGCCTGCCCCGCGTGCCCCCCGGAGCCCCCTGCGGGCGCGTCTTGCGAGCGCCCCACTCCACCGGCCGGCGTGGCCGCTGGCCGGCGCGGGGGAATGCGGAGCTCTACGTGCCCCACCGTGCCGCTGTCGCCAGCAGGCTCATCCCCTGTTGCGTGGCGGGCGGGGCCGGGGTCCCGGCCCCGCGTCACCGCCACCCCGGGCGCGTCCCCCGCGCGCCGGGTGTGGCAGCCGCTGGTACGGCGTGGCACCGGCCCTGGTTTCCCGTGTCGCACGTGTGGCGACTGCTCCAGAGCCGCACGCCGGTCAGCGGCTGCCGCGTCCTTCCGTCAGATGGTCCATGGGATGTCGCAGTCGATCTTCGGGTTCGTCTCGCACAGGCGAGGCGGGTCCGGGACCGGTCCGTCGGCGGTGATGCCGGCGGGGCCGGTGACCCCGGTGAAGGCCGTTGCCGCTATCCCCAGGATGACTAGCCACTTGCGCATGTCTGCCCCCGTCATTCGTCGGATCGACGGCGCCGACGGTAGCGAGGGCCGCTTTGGTTTCGCTTTATCGCTGGTCAGGAGCGGGTGGTGGTGGTCGGGGTGCCGTGCCAGCTCTGCCACAGCGCCGCGTAGGAGCCGCCTTCGGCGACGAGCTCGTCGTGGGAGCCGAGCTCGCTGATGCGGCCGTCCTCGACGACGGCGACCCGGTCGGCGTCGTGGGCGGTGTAGAGGCGGTGGGCGATGGCGATGACGGTGCGGCCGTCGAGGACGGCCGCGAGGGAGCGTTCGAGGTGCCGGGCGGCGCGCGGGTCGATGAGCGAGGTGGCCTCGTCCAGGACGAGCGTGTGCGGGTCGGCGAGCACGAGGCGGGCCAGCGCGAGCTGCTGGGCGTGGGCCGGGGAGACGTCGAGGCCGCCGGAGCCGACGACGGTGTCGAGGCCGTCGGGCAGGGCGAGCACCCAGTCGAGCGCGTCGACGGCCGCGAGCGCGTCGCGTACGGCGTCGTCGTCGGCCTCGGGCCGGGCGATCAGCAGGTTGTCGCGCAGCGTGCCCTTGAAGACGTGGTGCTCCTGGGTGACGAGCGCGACGTGGCCGCGCAGGTCGTCCAGGGGCAGGTCGACGAGCGGCACGCCGCCGACGGTGACGGCGCCGGTGCGGGGGCCGTGGATGCCGGCGAGCAGCCGGCCGAGGGTGGACTTGCCGGCGCCGGACGGGCCGACCATCGCCAGCCGTTCGCCGGGCCGCACGGTCAGCGACACGCCGTGGAGCACGTCGCGGCCGGGCCGGTAGGCGTAGCGGACGTCGTCGGCTTCCAGCAGTTCGCCGGTGGGGCGGGCGTCGCTGGGCTGCCGGTCGTCGGGCACGTTGGCGACGCCGAGCAGCCGCGCCATGGCGGCCCCGCCGACCTGGAGCTCGTCGATCCACATGAGGAACCGGTCGAGCGGGTCGATGAGCTGCTGGGCGTAGAGGGTGGCGGCGGTGACCTGGGCGAGCGTGACCCAGCCCGAGCTGTAGAAGAGGCCGCCGCACAGCAGCGCGGCCACGACGGGGACGACGTAGCCGAGCTCGACGGAGGGGAACCAGATGACGCGCAGGCGCAGCGTGTAGCGTTCGGCGGCGAAGGAGCGGCTGATGTCGCGGTCGGTGCGTTCGCGGCGGCGTTGCTGGAGGCCGAGGGCCTCGATGGCACGGGCGCCCTCGACGGTTTCGGCCAGCCCTTCGGTCATGTCGGCATATGCGGCGTTCTCCCGCAGGTAGCCGTCACGGGCCCGCTTCAGGTACCAGCGGGTGCTGAAGTAGAGCAGCGGCGCCGCGACCAGCATGGGCAGCATGAGCAGCGGCCCGACGAGCAGCAGCGCGCCGATGGTGATCGTGAACGTGACCACGGCGATCAGCGTCTCCGGCACGGCGTGCCGTACGGTCCTGGACAGGGAGTCGACGTCGCGGGACGTACGGGTGAGCAGGTCGCCGGCGCCGGCCCGCTCGACCGTGGAGAGCGGCAGCGCGAGCACCTGGTCGACGAACTCCTCGCGCAGCTCGGCCAGGACCTTCTCGCCGAGCTTGGACGAGGCGAGCACGGCGTAGCGCACCAGCGTCCCCTGCAGCAGCAGGAATCCGGCGATGCCGGCGGCGACCAGGAACGCGTTGACCTCGGCGCCCGTCTCGACGTCACGTACGAGATTGCCGAGCAGCCACGGCACGGCCAGGCCCGCGACGGCGGCGAGCCCGTGCAGGCCGAGCGCGCCGGCGAGCTGGCGCGGGTACTTCAGCGTGAGCCGCCGCGCGTAGGCGCGCACCTGTTTCTGATCGGCGACGGGCAGGATCTCGCGGGCCATCTCGTCAGTCCTCCCCTCGGGTGACGGTCGCGGCGTAGGCGGGCGCGGTGGCCAGCAGGTCGCGGTGGGCTCCTTCGGCTCGTACGCGACCGTCCTCGACGTAGAAGACGTGGTCGGTACGGTCGAGCACGAGCGGGCTGGTGGTGCAGATGAGCGTGGTCTTGCCGGCGCGGGCGTCGGCGAGACGCTGGGCGATGCGGGCCTCGCTATGGGCGTCGACGGCGCTGGTCGGCTCGACGAGGATCAGCACCTCCGGGTCGGCAATCAGCGCGCGGGCGAGCCGGAGCCGCTGCTGCTGACCGCCGGAGAACTCGCGCCCGGCCTCGGCCACCTCGGCGTCGAGCCCGTCGGGCAGCGCCTCGACGATGTCCTCGGCGCAGGCGTCGTGGAGGGCCTGGCGGACGCGTTCGGCGGAGGCGCCGCCGCGTACGTCGAGCTCGTCGCGCAGCGGGCCGGTGAACAGGCGGGCGCCGTTGTCGGCGACCAGGATGCGCTCACGTACCTCGTCGAGGGGCAGCGTGGCGAGCTCGGCGGGGCCGAAGGTGACGTCGCCGTCGGAGTAGCGGCCGAGGCGGTCGGCGATGGCGGCGGCGTCCTCGGGGCTGCTCGCGGCCAGCGCGGTCAGCCTGCCGGGTTGTACGGTGACGCCGCTGTAGGAGTCGCGCAGCACGCCGCCCGCGCTGGCGCCGGAGCCGCCGGTCACCTCGGGTTCGATCGACAGGATGCGGACCACGCGGCGGGCGGCGACGTGGCCCTTGGTCAGCTTGTCTGCCGCCTCGGTGAGCGTGCGCATCGGCCCGATGAGGAACACCGCGTAGGTGTAGAAGGCGACGAGCTGGCCGACGGAGATCTGGCCGGACAGCGCGAAGGACGCGCCGACGCCGGTGACGAGCGCGATGAGCAGGCCCGGCAGCAGGATCTGGGCGCCTTCGAGCAGCGACTCGACGCGCGCGACGGAGACGCCGGCGTGGCGCGCCCGCTGTGACTCCTCGCGGTAGCGCTCGGCGAACACCCGCTCGCCGCCGATGCCGCGCAGCACCCGCAGCCCGGCCACGATGTCGGCCGCCCGGGTGGACAGGTCGCCGGTCAGGTCGCGCTGCCGGTGCTGCCGCTTGTGCAGGGGCTTGAGCAGCGGCGCGACGGCGCCCGCCATGACGGGCACGCCGACCAGCACGAGCAGGCCGAGCGGCAGCGAGGTGGAGATGAGGATCACCGTCACGGTGACGATCGCCACGACGGCGCCGGTGCCGCGCAGCAGGATGTCCATGGAGCTGCCGATGTGCGCGATGTCGGAGTTGCCGACGCTGACCACCTCGCCGGTCGACAGCCGCTTGGGCAGGGTGGCGCCGAGCCTGGCCGCCTGCCGGGTGGTGAGCTGGACGGTGCGGTAGGCGGCGGCCAGCCAGTTGTAGACGGCGAACCGGTGCCGCATGATCCCGCTGAACGCCTGCACCAGCCCGAGCGCCAGCAGCACTCCCGACCAGGTCAGCAGCGCGCGGGTGTCCTTGGCCGTGACGGCGTCGATGCCCTTGCCGAGCACGGCGGGCACGAGCGACTGCACGAGCCACCACAGCGTGGCGAACCCGATGCCGGCCAGCAGCTGACGGCCCTGGCGACGGGCGTTCCACCAGAGGTAGCGCAGTGGGCTTCGGATGTCGGGCACGCCGGGATCGGCTTCGGGAAGGGAGCGCATAGCCTGTCAAGGTTGACAAAGTCGTTGCCGCTCCAGCAATCCATTTTTCCAGGGCTGACGCGCGCCCGGGAGTGCGCCAGAATCGTTGGCTGTGGAGCACGGCTACACCAACAGCACCGTCGGAGACGGCGCCCTGGTCGTCAAGTGTTACCAGGGTCCCGACGCGCGGATCAGGCTCGGGACGGAGAGCCGGTTCCTGCGGCGGCTGCGCGGGCGGCTGCCGGTGCCGCGCCTGCATTCCGTCACCGAGACGAGCCTGAGCATGCAGTTCGTGCCGGGTGCGCACGGCCAGGACCTGCTCGACGAGGGCCGGGCGGCGGAGGTGCTGGCGGAGTGCGGGCGCACGCTGGCGCGGCTGCACCGGCTGGGCCTGGTGCACGGCGACTACGGGCCGCAGAACATGCTGTTCGATCCGGCGACGTTCGAGACGGCGGCGATCCTCGACTGGGAGTGGGCGCATCCCGGCCGCCCGGTGGAGGATCTGGCGTGGTGTGAGTGGATCGTCCGATCGCATCATCCGGAGCACGTGCCGCACCTGCGTCACTTCTTCGACGCCTACGGCGGACCGGTGCCGCCGTGGCCCGACCGGCACGCGTACATGCTGGCCCGCTGCCGGTCACTGCTCGACTTCACCGCCCGCTGGGAACCGGGCGGCGAGGGCGAGAAACTCTGGCGCCACCGCATCGAGACCACCAGCGCCTGGACATTCGCCTGACGCTGCGTATCTGACTCAATGTCCTGAATACATCCTGGCGAGGTCCACGAGCTCGACATCGCGCCGGCCCTCGGCGGCGCGCAGCAGTTCGCCGCTGAAACCGGATCGCGTGAACAGCAGCAGCTTGGGCGGGCCGTCGACGCGCGCGTCAGGGAGCAGGGCGCGTAGGTGCTCGAGCCGCTGAAGCTGGGGCACGTCCATGGGCGCGAGCGTGCTCTTCGCCTCGCCGATGGCGATGACGCGATCGGACGCGAACGAGTTCGTCTCGCTGACGACCAGGTCCAGCTCGTGTCCACGGCGATGCTGCGGGCAGGCGATCTCGCTGGGGCGCACCGCCGTCGCGAAGCCGCCGAGCGTGTCCTGCGACGCGTGTCGGAAGCACCATTCCCGGGCCAGGTCCTCGAAATGGGGGCCGTAGATCTTGGCTGCCACGGTGTCGGCGTTCGACTGCCAGACGCGCTCCGCCTGACCGATGACCAGCTGGGGCTCGTGTCGTTGCGTGATGAGGTTGTGCAACCGTACGACCGGCTCGGCGATCCGGAACACGCTGCGCTTGGCACGCAGGGCGTCATCGATCCGTTCCAGCAGCCCGATGTCGGTCAACCCGGACAGCAGATGCGCGATGGCGGCGGCGGGCCGGCCCATCGCGGCCGCGATCTCACCACGGCGGTGGTTGCCGGCGCTGATGGCGGCCAGCGTGGCGGCGTAGGAGGTGGGGTCCGAGATGGAGGGCTCCTCACGGAGCACCAGCCCGCCCTCGCGGAACATCGCCGACGCGGGATTCAGCAGCCGTCGCCCCACCCACTGGTCGAACCCGGCGAGGTCGGCAGGTCCCGATCCGGCGCACATCTCCAGATAGGCGGGCGTGCCGCCGACGAGCGCGTTCACCCTGAACGCCAGCTCCGGGTCGTGTTGGAGCCCCCAGAACGCGCTCGCGTCGCGGAACCCGAAAGGCTTCACCACCAGTTCGAGCACCGCACGCCCCCGGAGCGGGGCTCCGCCGCCGAGCAGCTGGGCCATGGTGGTGAGAGCGCTGCCGCACAGGATCAGTCGGGTGGACGTGCGCTCCCGTGCATGACCGAGCGGGCTCAGGGCCTGCTGGAGGTAGGAGGGCAGGGCCGGTGTGGCGGACACGAGGTAGGGGAACTCGTCGATGATCACAGGCACCGCCCGCTCTTCCCCGAGGCGAAGGAGCTCGTCCAGCGCCTCACGCCAGTTCGTGAAGACGACCGGTTGCCTGAGGTTGCGATGTTCGGCGTAGGCGGCGCCGAGGTCGGCGAGGTTCTGCGCCTCGCTCTGCTGGGTGGCGCCGAAGAGCATGCCGCCCGTCTCCCGCGCCAGCAGCTCGAGCATGAGCGTCTTTCCTTGCCTGCGACGTCCGTAGACCAGGCCCAAGGTGGCACCAGGGGACGGCGCCGCGACGAAGTCGGCCAGCTCCTCCCACTCGAAGTCCCGGCCGTACAGCCGCTTGGGCTTCTTGAGGCTCATAGGATTATCATAGCTGGAACTATAATAGCTGGTGCTATATCTTTCTGGGCGAATCGGTGAAATCGCCTGCCTTACAGGGGGCCCTTTATCGCTTGACACACCCGAGTAACACTCTGGTCATGTCCACCACGCTGTATGGCCGTGCCGCCGAACAGGAAGCGGTGCGGCGGCTGCTCGACGGGGCACGGGGCGGTGACGGGGGCGCGCTGGCGGTGCTGGGGGCGCCGGGGATCGGCAAGACCGCCGTCCTGGAGCTGGCGGCCTCGCTGGTGAACGAGTTCACGGTGCTGCGGGCGCGCGGGGTGCGGCAGGAAGCCCACCTGCCGCTGTCCGGGCTGGACGCGCTGCTGCGGCCGGTCGCCGATCGGGTGCGGTCCGGGGTGCTCGGGCGGGCCCTGCGCACCGGGGTGGCCGGAGGCGGGGTGGCCCTGCCGGTGGCGGTGCTGGAGTTCCTGCGCGAGCTCGCCGCCGAGCAGCCGGTGCTGGTGCGCGTGGACGACGTGCACCTGCTCGACCGGGCCAGCCGCGAGGCGGTCTGCTTCGCGGCCAGGCGGCTGGCCGGCGAACGGATCGCGCTCCTCCTCTCAGCCCGTACGCCGGGCGACCCGCCGGTGCCCGACGACGTCCCGGTCCTCGCCGTCGGACCGCTGGACGACACCGCGAGCCACGCGCTGGCCAGGGACCTGCTGTCCGGCCGGGCCTCGGAGGGCTTGTGCGCCTGTCTGGTACGGGTCGCCCACGGCAACCCGCTGGGGCTGCGCGAACTCGCCGAGTCGCTGACCGCCGCGCAACTCGCCGGGCTCGCCCCGCCGCCCGACACCCTGCCGCCCGATGGCCGCCTCCACCGGGCACACGCGGAACGGCTCGCGGGCTTACCGGACGAGGCCCGCGCCCTGCTCCTCCTCCTGGCCGCCGCCCCCGGCCTCCCCACCAGCGACCTCCTCCAGGCCGCAGAGGACCCGCCTTGCGCTCGCCCCACGGCCGCGCCCCTGGGAGCGCGCCAAACCACCGACTGGTCAGCCGTCCGGACGGGCGATCCCGTGGCCATCCCGGCGCCTCCCTCCCGGCGCGCCGACGATCCTCCCGCCGAAGCGGCACCCGTTCGGTCCACGGACCCACTCGCCGTGCTTGCGGTGGCCGAGCGGGCGGGGGTGATCCGGCCGGACGGGGACCGGTACGTGTTCGCCGACGAGACGCTGCGGGCCGTCGCGTACGCCGAAGCCCCGCTGGCCCGCCGCCGCGAGGTGCACCGGCTGCTCGGGAGGCAGCTCACCGGCCTGCCCGGCGCCTGGCACCGCGCCGCCGCACTCGACGGCCCGCCGGACGAACTCGCCGCCGACCTGGCCGCCGCCGCCTCCACCGCCGCCCGCACCACCCCGTACGCCCCCGCCCCACCACCCATCTACGCCCCAAGCCAAAGCCACACACCGGGCACAATCCACGAGCCCACCACGGACAACGCGGCGCAGGGACCGGGCGGGCCGAACGGACCAAGCGGCTCGGGTGGTGGTCACTGTCACCCCACTCCCTCCCTCGCGTACGAGAGGGCCGCGCAGCTCGGCGGCGACGAGGCGAGCAAGGCGGCATGGCTGGCAGCGGCGGCTCGGCACGCGTGGATGTCCGGGGACTTCCCCCGGGCCAGGTCGCTGCTGGCCGGGTTGCACCGCCCGGTGGTCACCGACGAGGCTGAGCTCATGTACGGGCGGCTGGAGCTGCTCAGTGGCCATGCCGACAGCGCCAGCGCCAAGCTGCTGGCCGCCGCCGCCCGGCTCGTGGACCGTGACCGGCTGGTCGCGGTCAAGGCGCTCCTGCATGCCGCCGAAGCCAGCTACATGTCCGGCGATATCCGTACATTTCACGCAATCGCCCACCAAGCCGCACTCCTGCGGCGCAGCGACGACTGCCAGGACACGCAGCTCATGTTCGAGTATCTGGAGGGGATCGCGGCGACGTTCAGCGGCAGGCACCGGGCGGCGGCCGGGCCACTGTGGCGGGTCGTCGCGCTGGCCCCGGCCGTACGCAACCCCACCACCCTCGTCTGGGCCTGCGTGGC
The DNA here is from genome assembly GCF_040639085.1 of Nonomuraea sp. NPDC023979. Taxonomy (NCBI): domain Bacteria; kingdom Bacillati; phylum Actinomycetota; class Actinomycetes; order Streptosporangiales; family Streptosporangiaceae; genus Nonomuraea; species Nonomuraea sp. NPDC023979. The sequence continues at coordinate 39,254 of NZ_JBEZZG010000020.1, read as the reverse complement.
GAGCCTGCTGCTCGGCGAGGACGCCACGGCCATCGAGCTGTCGGCCCGCGCGATCGACACCGCACGCCGACGCGGCGCGGTCAGCGTGGTGCCCCAGCTGCTGGAGTCGCTGATCCAGGCGGAGTTCTGGCTGGGCCGCTACTCGTCGGTGGCCACGCACGCCGCCGACGGGCTGCGGCTGGCGCAGGCGTCGGGACAGCTCAACTCCGCCGCCCGTCACCTCGGCTGGCTGGCCCACGCCGCCGCCGTACAGGGCGACGCACAAGGCTGCCGCGAACGCGCCCACGCCGCGCTGGACCTGGCCGAATCCCATGGTCTCGGCATCGCCACCAGCCTCGGCAACTGGGCGCTGGCCCACCTCGACCTGGCCACTGGACGTCCGGCGGAGGCGGCGGCCAAGCTGCGCGGCCATCGCGGCAACGATCATGTCGTCATCCGGGTCATGGCCAGCCCGCACTTCATCGAGGCGGCAGCCCGTACCGGTGACCGCAGGCGTGCCTCGGCCGCGCTGCGGGTGCTCGACCGCTGGGCGGGCAGCACGCGCAGCCCCGACCGGCGCGCGCTCGTGGCGCGCTGCCGGGCGCTGCTCGCCACCGGCGGCGAGGCCGGCGAGCTGTTCAGGGAGGCGCTGGAGCTGCACGCGTGCCCGTTCGAGACGGCGCGCACGCAGTTGCTGTACGGGGTCGCGCTGCGCAGGGAACGCCGGCCGGGTGCCGCCAGAGAACACCTGCACGGCGCCCTGGAGACGTTCCAGCGCCTCGGCGCGGGCCTGTGGAGCGAGCGCGCCAGGACCGAGCTGCGCGCGTCGGGCGAGACCGTCGTGCCCATCGCGCCGGCCGACGGCCCCGAGCGGCTGCTCACCGCACAGCAGTTGCGCATCGCCCGCCTGGTGGCCGAAGGCGCCACGAACCGCGAGGTCGCCGCGCAACTCTTCCTCAGCCCGCGCACGATCGACCACCACCTCCGCAACGTCTTCGCCAAGCTCGGCGTACGCTCACGCGTCGAACTGTCGCGCCTCCTCTCCTGACACCGGCGATTCACCCGATGCATCCCCTTCACCCCCGTTTGAAAATGACGACGTCGCACCCCCCGAGAACCTGGAGTTCCCGACATGTCGTCATCCCCAGCGAGGACCATCGCGAAGATCGCCATGGCCGCGACCCTGGCATGCGGAACCATCGCGCTGCCCGCGCATGCCGCCAGCCCGTACGAGCGCGGCCCCGACCCCACCGACGCCATCCTCGAAGCGCTCCGCGGCCCCTTCTCCACCTCCGACCAGTCGGTCTCCTCCCTCAGCGTGAGCGGGTTCGGCGGCGGAGAGGTCTACTACCCGAACGACACCAGCCAGGGCACGTTCGGCGCGATCGCCATCTCCCCCGGCTACACCGCCTCCTGGTCCAGCCTCGACTGGCTCGGCCCGCGCATCGCCTCGCACGGCTTCGTGGTCATCGGCATCGAGACCAACTCCCGCTACGACCAGCCCGCCAGCCGCGGCCGCCAGCTCCTGGCCGCCCTCGACTGGCTGGTCGAGGACAGCCCGCTCGCCATCCGCAGCCGCATCGACGGCTCCCGCCTGGCCGTGGCCGGCCACTCCATGGGCGGCGGCGGCTCCCTCGAAGCCGCCGACGACCGCCCCACACTGCAGGCCGCGGTCCCGCTCGCGCCGTGGAACCTGACCAAGAACTGGTCCGGCGTACGCGTCCCGACGCTGATCATCGGCGGCGAGAGCGACTCCGTCGCCTCGGTCACCACCCACTCCCAGCCGTTCTACGAGAGCATCCCCTCCTCGTCGGAGAAGGCGTATCTGGAGCTCAACAACGCCAGCCACTTCTTCCCGCAGACCACGAACACCACGATGGCCAAGTCGATGGTCGCCTGGCTGAAGAGGTTCGTCGACGACGACACCCGCTACGAACGCTTCCTCTGCCCGCCACCGAGCGGCACGGCCATCGAGGAATACCGCGACACCTGCCCCCACTGACGCACACCCAGTCCCGGCCTCCCGTGAGCAACTCCAGGGGAGGCCGGGACGGCCCATGCAGCCCTTTCCCGCAGCACAACCGGACCTTCCACAGCACAACCGGCACTCCCCACAGCGCAACCGGCACTCCCCAGGCCCACAGCAGCCCCCCAGGCCCACAGCAGGGGCCCGCAGCAGGCCCCCAGGCGCCCCACAGCAGGTCCACAGCACGCCCGCACGGCCCCTTCACAAGGTCCGCACGCGCACGCGCTTCCCTGACCGGGGACGGGACCCGGCGCGCAGCCCGTTCAGCGCCGTCCGGTGAGGGCCGCGATGCCCAGCGGGATGACCGCCCAGCAGCCGAGCACCGTGAAAGCCACCCATCCCGGCATGATGGCCGGCACCTGCCCGATGAGCTGCAGTGCCGGATAGGTCGGCAATAAGTAGTTGCCCCACTCGCCCCCGGGCAGCATGCGGGCCACGAACGGCACCAACAGGATGATCGCCATCAGCGCCGCCATCGCCGCCGCCCCGTTACGCAGGAGGGCGCCCAGCGCCAGCCCCAGCAGGGTGGTCGCCACGATCATGAGGGTGCCGCCGGCGATCACCGGCCACGCCTCCCCCGGCAGTGCCGACGGGTTGAACTCGGCGGCCACCACGCGCCCGTACAGATAGCCGGGAACCGCGATGAGCAGCGAGGCGACGACCGCTGCGCCGGCCAGCACCACAGCCTTGGCCAGCAGGACCCGCGACCTTGCGGGCGTGGCGACATGCGTGGCGTCGATCATGCCGGACGCGTGCTCGCCGCTGATCGTCATCACACCGAGCATCCCGAGCGGGAGCTGGGCCAGGATGACGCCCACGTACACGGCCACCACGATGCCCATGGCGGCCTGGTCAGGGGCGTGACCGGGGTCCCAGCGCGAGATGACGGCGCCGGCGCCCAGCGCGGTGAGCACGAGCGCGACGAACACCGCGATCCCCATCGTCCACCAGGTCGAACGCAGGGTCCGCAACTTGATCCATTCAGCGTTGACCGTGTCCACCGCGCACCCCCGAATGCCTCATGTCCTGAACTGCCCCACGTCGCTCCCGAGCTCCCTCGTCCCGCTCCGGAGCCTCCTCCCGGCCCTCCGAGACAAGGTCCATGAACACGTCCTCCAACGACGTCCCCGGCCGGACCAGCTCGGCGATCGGCGCGTCGGCGAGCAGCCTGCCGCGCCCGATGACGATCAGATGGTCCGCCGTCAGCGCCATCTCGCTCATCAGGTGGCTCGACACGAGGACCGTGCGGCCTTCGGCGGCCAGCGACCTCAGCAACTGCCGCGTCCAGCGGATGCCCTCGGGGTCGAGCCCGTTGACCGGCTCGTCGAGCAGGAGCGTGCCGGGATCGCCGAGCAGCGCCGCGGCGATGCCCAGCCGCTGTTTCATGCCGAGGGAGAAGCCGCCGATCCGTTTGCCGGCCGCGTCGCTGAGGCCGACGAGGTCGAGCAGCCCTCCCACGCGCCGTGCGGAGAGCCCGTTGGAGGCCGCCAGCCAGCGCAGGTGCTGCTCGGCGCGCCGCCCGCCCTGCACCGCCGTCGCGTCCAGCAGCGCGCCGACGTGGGTGAGCGGCCGTTCCAAGCTTCGGTACGGTCTGCCGCCGACGGTGGCTTGACCGGCGGTGGGCCGGTCGAGGCCGAGGATCAGCCGCATGGTCGTGGTCTTCCCGGCGCCGTTGGAGCCGAGGAAGCCGGTGATCCTGCCCGACGGCACCACGAAGGTGAGGTCGTCCACGGCCAGGGTCTGTTTGAAACGCCGGGTGAGCCCGTTCACTTCGATCACGTGCTCCACGATCGGCCGGAACGAGGGTTTTCCACATCGGTCCTGAGACCGATGTTCGGCCCCGCCGCCCCGGTTACCTTCGTTCCGTGCGCGAAGACCTCCGTCCCCCGCTGTTGAGCCGGGTCCCCGAGCGGGCCTGGCTGTGCCTCGACGCAGGCGTCGCCGTGTTCTTCGCGGCCGCCTTCGTGGGGCTCGCCTCGTCACGCGGCAGCGTGGCGCCCGACGCGTTCGACTATGCGGCGGCTCTGGCGACGACCTTGCCGATCGCGGTCCGGCGGCTCTGGCCGCGGGCGGTGTTCCTGGTGGTGCTGGCGGCGGGGCTCGGCATGCGAGAGTTCCTGCTCCCGCACGCCGACCTGCTGTGCCTGCCCCTCGCCCTTTACACGGTGGCGGCACGCCACCGGGCCGCGGTCCCCCTCGTGGCGGCCGTCGCCGTGGGCTGGCAGGGCGTGGCCGAGCTGCCGGTGACCGACACGGTGCTGGAGCAACTAGCCCTGGTGGCGGCGATCCTGGTCGCCTCCTGGGCCGTCGGCACGACCGTGCGCCAGCGCCGGGTCTACACCGAGCGGCTGACCCAGCACGCCGAGCAGCGCGCCCGGGCCCAAGCCGCGGAGGAGCGGCTGCGCATCGCCAGGGAGTTACACGACGTCGTCGGCCACAGCCTCAGCACGATCGCCGTCCAGGCGGGCGTGGCGGGCCACGTGGGCATCGAGGGCGAGATGAGCCGGGCGCTGCATTCGATCGAGGAGACCAGCCGGTCCGCGCTGCGCGAGACCGGAAGGCTGCTCGGCGTGCTGCGCGACGACGACGGGGCGGAGCTCGCCCCCGTTCCCGGCCTGGCCGATCTCGGCGTGCTGGTGAGGCGGGCCGAGGCGACCGGGCTGGAAGTGGACTTGGCGATCGACGGCAAGGTGAACGGAGAAATGGAGCTGACGGTCTACCGGATCGTGCAGGAGGCGCTGACCAACGTGGTCAGGCATGCCGACGCCCAGCACGTCGACGTCCGGATCCAGCGGCAGGAGGGCGGGCTGGTCGTGGAGGTCGTCGACGACGGCCGCCACGGGCCGGTGCGGCCTTACGGGCACGGGCTGACGGGGTTGCGCGAGCGGGTGCGCGTCTTCGGCGGCGAGTTCGCGGCGGGCGCCCACGCGCCGGGCGGATTCCGGGTGATGGCGAGGTTGCCTCAGTGACACGAGTGCTGGTGGCCGACGACCAACCGCAGATCAGGGGCAGCTTCCGCCTGCTGGTCGACAGTGCGCCCGGATGTGTGGCGATCGGTGAGGCCGCGACGGGTGCGGAGGCGGTGCGGCTCGCCGAGCGGGACCGTCCCGATCTGGTCCTGATGGACGTACGCATGCCGGTGATGGACGGGATCGAGGCCACCCGCCTCATCTGCGCCGCCCGCCCGGAGACCCGCGTGCTCATCGTGACCACGTTCGACCTGGACGAGTACGTCTACGGGGCGCTGCGCGCCGGAGCCGCGGGCTTCATGCTCAAGCACACCCCGGCGGCCGAGCTGCTCAAGGCCATCGAGGTGATCGCGTCAGGCGAGTCGCTGCTGGCGCCGACCGCCACCCGGCGGTTGATCCAGCAGTTCGTGAGCTCCGCGCCGCCCGCCGTGGAGCGGAGCCGGAGCCTGGTGTCGCGTGCCGCCGAGCGGATCCGGCGTCCGGCGCCGCCTCCGCCGCTGGCCATCACCGAGCGGGAGCGCGAGGTGCTCGTCCTGGTCGCGAAGGGGCTGTCCAACGCCGAGATCGCCGGACAGCTCTACCTCAGCCTCAGCACGGTGAAGACGCATGTCAGTCATCTGCTCACCAAGCTGGACGCGCGCAGCCGCATCCACCTGGTCATCGCGGCGTACGAGGCGGGGCTGGTCTGACGGCGAACCAGGCCCGCGACGATCCCGGCACGACGAGCAGCACGGCCATCACCACCCCATAGGCAGCGACGAAGAGACCGAAAAGCCCATAGCCCGGTACGTACGGCCCCGACGACGACTCATGCACGGACAGCCCCGCCGGCACCAGCAACCCGCCCACCAGCATCAGGAAGATCCGTGAGCCCCGCCAGCCGCGCCACAGCCCTTGCGCCGCCGAAACACCGGCGAAGGAGGCCATCGCGGCGAGCAGGACGAGCGGCCAGAAACCTTGGAAGATCCCGACCACCGCGGAGACGAGCACGACCAACACGCCCAACTCGAACATCACCGCCGCGGCGACGACCTGCGCGGGCGGCCTGTCTTGGAGGGTCACGCGCTCGAACGTACCCACTCACGCCCTTACCAGGAGGACCGATTCCTTTTTGTCCCGGCACCCGTCACACGGTCGAGAACGTGACAGAAACGGAGCAACACCCCATGCGCACCACCACGACCACGACCGTGATCTCCCGCGACGGCACCCCGATCGCCTTCGAGCAGCTCGGCACCGGTCCCGCCGTCATCCTGGTCGCCTCTGCGCTGGCCGACCGCAAGGACGCGGCCAAGCTCGCCCGCCTGCTCGCACCGCGCTTCACCGTGATCAACTACGACCGGCGGGGGCGGGGCGCGAGCGGCGACGGGTCCGCCTACACCGTGGAGCGCGAGATCGAGGACGTGGCCGCGCTCATCCATCATGCGGGCGGCTCGGCGTCGCTGTTGGGCAGCTCCTCCGGCGCGGTGCTCGCCCTGCGTGCCGCCGCCGCGGGCCTCAACGTCGACCGCCTGGCCCTGTACGAGCCGCCGTTCGCGGTGACGGGCGACGGGTTCGCGCCACCGGCCGGGTTCGCCCAGGAGATCGACGCCCTGCTGGCCGCCGACCGGCCTGGGGATGCCGTCAAGCACTTCATGACCCGGGCGCAGGGGATGCCGTCGTTCATGGTCGCCATGATGCGGCTGATGCCGGGCGTGTGGTCCACGCTCAAGAAGTTCGCGCCCACGCTGCCGTACGACATCGCGGTGATGGGCGACACTCAGCAGGGGCGGCCTCTGGATGCAGCCGCATGGGCGGGAGCCGTCGCGCCCACGCTGGTGCTGACCGGGAGCAAGAGCCCCGCCGGGTTCCACGACGCGGCCCGGGCGCTTGCGGAGGTGCTGCCGCACGCCGAGCACCGCACGCTCGCCGGCCTCAACCACGGAGCCGTCATGATGGCCCCGCACAAGCTCGCCCCCGTCCTGTCGGACTTCCTCACGTGAAACCCCACGGACCGGCGCAGACACCCACCGCCTCCCGCCGCCCAACGCATGAGGGAGGCGCGGGCCACCCCAGCGGCGTCCGGGCTGGCGGGTTGCCCAGTGCCCAAGACGATCGGGCGAGCGGGGCGCCCCGTCCTACCCACAGGACACACCGCACCCCCCGGCCACCCCGCCACCATGGCAGCCCGCCAGCCCGCCAGCCGAACGACCGCACCCAGACGGTGGGGCTCACCGCGTCCGCCCTGACCGCGTCCGCGCCTCCACCCGACCTGCCTCCGCCCGACCCGCCCCCGACCGACCTGCCCTCGGCCAACCTGCCCCCCGCCCGACTTGACCGCGCCTGACCGCGCCCGACCTGACCGCGCCCGACCTGAGGTGAGCTGGCAGCGGATGGCGGCCCGGCGGAGCGGGTGAACGGCGGAGGGACGGCGCGCGCCCTGACGGTGGGAGGTCTAACGGTGGGGGCGATCTGACGGACGGCGGACGGACGGCGGACGGACGGCGGACAGACGGCCGTCGGGCGGACAGCCGCCCGAGCGGACGCCGGGTGGACGGACGGCGAGCGGACGGACGGACGGGGCACGAGCGGACGGCGAGCGGACGGACGGCACGGGCGGACAGGGCACGGGCGGACAGGGCACGGGCGGACAGGGCACGGGCGGACAGGGCACGGGCGGACAGGGCACGGGCGGACAGGGCACGGTGGCCAAGCGGTGGCCCGCCAGAGGGTGCGCCCACGGACGGCGCTCAAGCGGGTGGTGCGCGACCGGTCCGTGCCCCCACGGTGCCGGTCTGACGGGCCTGCGGCCAGACGATGCGGGGTCTGGCGGTGCGCGACCGGATCATGCGTGCCCGACGGTGCTGGCCTGGCGACGTGCGGACTGACTGCCTGCGGCCGGAAGATGCGCGGCCCGGTGGTGCGCGGCCCGGCGACGCACGGACCGACCGCGCGCGACCCGGCAGCGCGCGACACGGTGGGGCACCGACCGGTGGGGCGCGGTTGGGGGCGGGCATTCGATGAGGCTTAGAGCAGGTCGCTCAGGACGGTGTCGACAGGGGTGGCGGTGATGCCGAGGATCTTCTCCGTTTCGGTGTGGTCGATGACGAAGGGGTGGCCGGGCTTTGCGAGGACTTCGTGCAGTTCGGCCCAGAAGGGGTCGGTGAGCGCCAGCAGGGTGAGGTCCCGCTCGGTCAGCTGCTCCAGGCGGGGGGTCGGGGCGTCGGCGAGATGGGCGAGGCGGCCGGCGAGGTCGCGGACGGACAGGGTCGCGGTGGGGACGTGCCAGGCGCGGCCGTATGCGTGTTCGTCGCGTCCGGCGGCGATGAGCGTGCGGGCGGTGTCGGTGATGGCGGAGTAGCTGTGCGGGACGTCGAGTTCCTGGGGGACGAGGGCGAGTCTGCCTTCGAGGACGGGCCGCTGCACCATGAGGCTGAACACGGAGTAGGCGCCGGCGCCGTAGAACTGGGCGGCGCGCACCTCGGTCACCTTGACGCCCGAGGCGACGGCTTCCTCCCAGATGCGCGCCCTGGTGCGCCCCTTGGGCCCGGTCGCCGTCAGGGGGAAGTCGGGCCGGATGGGGCCGTGCACGGGGCCGTAGCCGTAGAGGTTGCCGAGCATCACGTACGGGACGCCGGTGCGGCGGACGGCGGTGAGCAGGGAGGCGGCGAGGACGGGGAACTGGGCGGGCCAGGCGTGGTAGGGCGGTGCGGCGGTGGTGAAGAGGGTGCGGGCGCCGGTGGCCAGTTCGGTGAGCCGGTCGGTGTCGGTGGCGTCGGCGGCGATGCGCTCGACGAGGGGATGTTCGGGGCCGCCTCCGGCGCGGCTGATCATGCGCACGCGTTCGCCGTCCTCGGCGAGCAGTTGTGCGGTCTTCGAGGCGGCGGCGCCGCGGCCCACGATCACGTGAAAAGTCATGGCGACCACGCTTCCGGGTGGCGGCGGCGTAGCCTAGTGGCCGGAATGCCAACTATCCGGAGGATCTGGCCATGACGGAAATTCAGGACAGGCACCGGATTGCCGTCGTGGTCGTGACCCCGGTGCTGAGTTTCGATGTGTCGATCCCGTTGATGGTGTTCAACAGCGTTCCGAACTATGACGTGCGGATCTGCACGGCGCGGCCGGGGGCGGTGCCGACCGTCGGGGGGCCGGACATCGTGGTGACGGACGGCCTGGAGGCGGTGGCGGGCGTCGACACGGTGATCACTGTGGGCAGCGGCGGTGAGCCGGCTCCGCCGGAGGTGCTTGCGGCGCTGCGGAAGGCGGAGCGGGCGGGCGCGCGCATCGCGTCCCTGTGTACGGGCGCGTTCGTGCTGGCCCAGGCGGGGCTGCTGGACGGGCGGCGGGCCACCACGCACTGGGGGCTGGCCGGGGATCTGGCGGCCCGGTTCCCGTCGGTGGAGGTGCAGCCCGATCTGCTGTTCGTCGAGGACGGCGGCATCTTCACGTCGGCGGGCGCGGCGGCCGCCATCGATCTGTGCCTGCACTTGGTGAGGCTGGACTTCGGGGCGGCGGTGGCGAACGTGGCGGCGCGGGCGGCGGTGGTGTCGCCGGTGCGGCCCGGCGGTCAGGCGCAGTTCATCGAGACGCCGTTGCCTCCGGAGCGGGGCACGTCGCTGGCGCCGACACGGGCGTGGGCGCTGGCGCGGCTGGACCGGCCGTTGACGCTGGCCGACCTGGCGGCGCACGCCAGCACCAGTGTCCGTACGCTGACCAGGCGTTTTCACGCGGAGACCGGGTTGAGCCCGCTCCAGTGGCTGTTGCACCGCCGGGTCGACCGGGCCAGGGAGTTGCTGGAGACGACGGAGCTGCCGATGGACCAGGTGGCGGAGAAGAGCGGGCTGGGCAGCGCCGACTCCCTCCGCAAGCACCTGGTCGACCGGGTGGGGCTCACGCCGACGGCCTACCGCGCGAGCTTCACGCACGCACGATAGGCCGGGAAGCGGCGGCTACTTGGCGTTCGCCTTCAGGTAGTCCGTGTTCATCTGGGCGATCGTGTCGAGCGGGATGCCCTTGGGGCAGACCGCGGTGCACTCGCCGGTGTTCGTGCAGCCGCCGAAGCCTTCGGCGTCCATCTGGTCCACCATGGCCTTGGCGCGGGACAGGCGCTCGGGCTGGCCCTGCGGCAGCAGGCTCAGGTGGGTGATCTTGGCCGCGGTGAACAGCGACGCCGACCCGTTGGGGCAGGCGGCGACGCAGGCGCCGCAGCCGATGCAGGTGGCGGCGTCGAAGGCGGCGTCGGCGTCCTCCTTGCGCACCGGGACGCTGTGCGCGTCGGGGGCGGAGCCGGCCGGGACGGAGACGAAGCCGCCCGCCTGGATGATGCGGTCGAAGGCGCTGCGGTCGACGACGAGGTCCTTCACCACCGGGAAGGGCGCGGCGCGCCACGGCTCGATGGTGATGGTGGCGTTGTCCTCGAAGTGGCGCATGTGCAGCTGGCAGGTGGTGGTGGCGCGCTGCTCGCCGTGGGCGACGCCGTTGATCACCATGCCGCACATGCCGCAGATGCCCTCGCGGCAGTCGTGGTCGAAGGCGATCGGGTCGTCGCCTTCGAGGATGAGGCGCTCGTTGAGGACGTCCAGCATCTCCAGGAACGACATGTCCGGCGAGACTTCCTCAACCCGATATGTCACCATCCGGCCGGCGTCGGAAGGGCCGCTCTGCCGCCAGACGCGAAGGGTCAGGTTCACTTGTAACTCCGCTGGGTCATCTTGACGTACTCGTACACGAGCGGTTCCTTGTGCAGCACCGGCTCGCCGTCGGGCGAGTGCTCCCAGGCCGACACGTGCGCGAAGGCCTCGTCGTCACGCAGGGCCTCGCCGTCGGCGTCCTGCGACTCGGCGCGGAAGTGGCCGCCGCACGACTCGGTGCGCACCAGCGCGTCCAGGCACATGAGCTCGGCCAGGTCGAAGAAGTCGGCCACCCGGCCGGCCTTCTCCAGCACCTGGTTGAGCTCCTCGGCGGTGCCGGAGACCTTGACGTTCTCCCAGAACTCCTTGCGCAGCTCGGGGATGCGCTCCAGGGCCTTGCGCAGCGACTCCTCGGTGCGCTCCATGCCGCAGTAGTCCCACATGAGCCTGCCGAGCTCGCGGTGGAAGGAGTCGGGGGTGCGGGTGCCGTTGACGGCGAGCAGGCGCTCGATCCTGTCGCGGACCTTCAGCTCGGCCTCGGCGACCGCCGCCTCGTCGACCTCGCCGAACGGGCCGTCCGCCAGGTAGTCGCCGAGCGTGGTCGGCAGCACGAAGTAGCCGTCGGCCAGGCCCTGCATCAGCGCGGACGCGCCGAGGCGGTTGGCGCCGTGGTCGGAGAAGTTCGCCTCGCCGATCACGAACAGGCCGGGAATCGTCGACTGCAGGTCGTAGTCGACCCAGAGCCCGCCCATCGTGTAGTGGACGGCCGGATAGATGCGCATCGGCACGTCGTACGGGTTCTCGCCGGTGATGCGCTCGTACATCTCGAAGAGGTTGCCGTACTTCTTCTCGACGGCGTCGCGGCCGAGCCGGTTGATCGCGTCGCGGAAGTCGAGGTAGACGCCGAGGCCGCCGGGGCCGACGCCGCGGCCCTCGTCGCAGACGTTCTTGGCGGCGCGGGAGGCGATGTCACGCGGGACGAGGTTGCCGAAAGCGGGGTAGATCCGCTCCAGGTAGTAGTCGCGCTCGTCCTCGGGGATGTCGCCGGGGGCGCGCTTGTCGTCCTTGCGCAGCGGCACCCAGACGCGGCCGTCGTTGCGCAGCGACTCCGACATGAGCGTCAGCTTGGACTGGTACTCGCCGGAGACCGGGATGCAGGTCGGGTGGATCTGCGTGTAGCAGGGGTTGGCGAAGTACGCGCCGCGCTCGTGGGCCCGCCAGATGGCGGTGGTGTTGCAGCCCTTGGCGTTCGTGGACAGGAAGAACACGTTGCCGTAGCCGCCGGTGGCGAGCACGACGGCGTCGGCGGTGTGGCGCTCGATCTCGCCGGTGACCATGTCGCGCACGATGATGCCGCGCGCCCGGCCGTCGGCGACGATCAGGTCGAGCATCTCGTGCCGGGTGAACATCTCGACGGTGCCGGCGGCGATCTGCCGCTCCAGCGCCTGGTAGGCGCCGAGCAGGAGCTGCTGGCCCGTCTGGCCGCGCGCGTAGAACGTACGCGACACCTGCGCGCCGCCGAACGAGCGGGTGTCGAGCAGGCCGCCGTACTCGCGGGCGAACGGCACGCCCTGGGCCACGGCCTGGTCGATGATGTTCACCGAGACCTGGGCCAGGCGGTAGACGTTCGACTCGCGGGCGCGGAAGTCGCCGCCCTTGACGGTGTCGTAGAACAGCCGGTAGATCGAGTCGCCGTCGCCCCGGTAGTTCTTGGCGGCGTTGATGCCGCCCTGCGCCGCGATGGAGTGGGCGCGCCGGGGCGTGTCCTGGTAGCAGAACGACTTGACGTTGTAGCCGAGCTCGCCGAGCGTGGCGGCGGCGGACCCGCCCGCCAGGCCGGTGCCGACCACGATGACGTTGAGCTTGCGCTTGTTGGCCGGGTTGACCAGCCTGGCGCTGAACTTACGCTTCTCCCAGCGCTCCTCGATGGGCCCCTCGGGCGCCTTGGTGTCCCGGATCTCCGGGCCCTCGGTGTACTTCATTGCACGACTCCGAACATGATGGCGAGCGGCGGGGCGAGGAAGCCGACGACCAGGACGGCCGACAGCAGGCCGGCGCTCAGGCGCAGCGCCTTGTTGCGGTCACGGTTGGCCCAGCCGAGCGTCTGGAAGGCGCTCCACACGCCGTGGCGCAGGTGCAGGCCGACCATGACGACGGCCACGAGGTAGATGAGCGTGACCCACCAGCGGGACGGGTCGAACCCGGCGATCATGCGGTCGGCCGGGGTGGAGTCGAAGCCCTTGGGGTTGACGACGCCGAAGGTGAGGTCGAGCAGATGCCAGACGACGAACAGCGCGATCGTCAGGCCGCCGAACCGCATGATGTGCGTGGCGTAGCCGGTGGCCTGCGACTTCTTGGCGACGTACTTGACCGGGCGGGCCGAGCGGGCCCGGCGCGACAGCGAGATCGCGGCCCACATGTGCAGCACGACCGACAGGACGAGCGCGATCTCCACGATCGTCAGCAGCGTCCGGTAGGGCAGCAGCGGCTCCAGCAGCGTGCGCAGGGCGTGCGCGTACTCGTTGAAGGAGTCCTTGCTGATGAAGATCTTGAGGTTGCCCAGCATGTGGCCGATCAGGAAGAGCACCATCACGGCGCCGGTGACGGCCATGACGGCTTTCTTGCCGTTGGACGAGCTGAGGAACCCGCGGGGCCGCTTGCGCGTTGGCTTCTTCACGGGTGCTGGGGAGGTAACGGGCGCGGTGGCGGCGCCGCGCTCTATCGTGGCTGTCACATCTTCTGAAGCTAGGTAACCAGCGATGATCCGTCCAAGTCATCGCGGGCCTGGTTTCCATAGCCAAAGGCTATGATGTCTGGTTTGTATGGCCGGCATAAAAGCCAGCGAGTCCGCCGGTGCGAGGAAAATCACATGCAGTTGCAGCAGTTGGCGTACTTCGTAGCGGTGGCCGAGACCAGGCACTTCACCCATGCGGCCGAGCGGATGCGGGTCGCCCAGCCGTCGCTCAGCAAGCAGATCAAGGCACTGGAGACCGAGCTCGGGGCCCCGCTGTTCTCCCGTGCGCGCGGCAACGTCACGCTGACCGCCGCCGGCGAGGCGCTGCTGCCGCTGGCGCGCCGGATGCTGGAGGACGCCGAGACGGCCCGGCGGGAGGTCGCCGAGCTGGCGGGGCTGCGCAGCGGCCGGGTGCGGCTGGGGGCGACGCCGTCGCTGTGCGCCGGGCTGATGGCCGACGTGCTGGCCCGCTTCAACCACGCCTACCCGGGCATCGAGCTGCTGGTGGAGGAGGGCGGCTCGCGTGACCTGGTGCGGGCGCTGGCGCGGGGGCAGCTCGACCTGTCGCTGATCATCATGCCGTTGCAGCATGACGACCCGGCGCTGCTGACCGAGGAGATCCTGCGCGAGAACCTGGTGGTCGTGGCGCCCTCCCATGAGCGGTTGCGCAAACCGTACATGCGGATCGAGGACCTGCGCGGCCGGCCGATGGTGATGTTCCGGCGCGGCTACGACCTGCGGGAGGCGACGCTGACGGCGTGCCGGCAGGCGGGGTTCGAGCCGAGGTTCGCGGTGCAGGGCGGCGAGATGGACGCGGTGCTGCGGTTCGTGGAGGCCGGGCTGGGCGTGGCGGTGGTGCCGTCGATGGTGCTCGACGGCCGGCCGGGGCTCGCCGGGACGCCGCTGGCCCCGCCGGGGCTGAGCCGGACGATAGCGCTGGCGCACCGGCGCGACGTGGAGCCGACGCGGGCGGCCCAGGCGTTCCGGACGACATTGCTCACATTCGTCGTCGAAGCTGGTCAGGAGGGTACGCTTCCCCAAGGGGTCGAGCTCATCGCAGAATGAGCGGACGGCCTATCTCCAGCGAAGAGGCGTTTGTGACGGCATCCCTATCCGAAACGCTGACGCTCCTGCTCATCGAGGACGACGACGGAGACGCGTTCCTCGTGGAGGAGCTGCTGAAGCAGGCCGCGGCGCCGCCCCGGATCACCTGGGCCCGCAACCTGGCGGAGACCAGGGCCAAGCTCACCCCCCACATCCAGTGCGTGCTGGTCGACCTGTCGCTGCCCGACGCCACCGGCCTGGAGGCGCTGGAGCACGTGCTGGCGATGGCCCCGCACGCGGCCGTCCTGGTGCTGACCGGGCTGCGCGACGCGCACGTCGGCGTGGCGGCGGTCCAGGCGGGCGCCCAGGACTACCTGGTCAAGCAGGACATCGACGCCCGCCTGCTGGCCAGGGCCGTCCGCTACGCGATGGAACGCAAGCGCGCCGACCTGGCCCACATCGCGCTGACGAAGGCCGAGCTGACCGCCGAGGAGAACGCCCGGCTGGAGAACGGCCTGCTGCCCACCCCGCTGCTGCGCACCCACGACCTGGAGCACGTCACCCGCTACCTGCCGGGCTCGCAGGGCCAGCGGCTGGCCGGCGACTTCCTCGACACCGTGCAGACCCCCGACGGCGCGGTCCACGTCGTCATCGGCGACGTGTGCGGGCACGGCCCCGACGAGGCGGCGCTCGGCGTCTCGCTGCGCATCGCCTGGCGCACGCTCGTGCTCGCCGGGATGGACGGCGACCCGCTGCTGCGGACCATGGACACGCTGCTGCGCGCCGAGCGCAAGGCGCCGGAGATCTTCACCACCCTCTGCACGGCCAGGATCAGCCCGGACCTGAGCCACGCCGCGATGCGGGTCGCCGGGCACCCGCCGCCCGTGCTCCTGCGCGACGGCGTCGTCGAGATCGTCGAGGGCACCCCGTCCGGCCCGCCGCTGGGCATCTTCCCCGACCGCGAGTGGGCGGTCATCGACGTGCCGCTCGGCGAGCGGTGGTCGATGATGCTCTACACCGACGGGCTCATCGAGGCCGCCGCCGGGCACGGCGGCGAGCTCGGCGTCGACGGCCTGGTCAGCCTGGTCAAGCAGCACGGCGTCATCGACCTCGACCGGCTCATCCGACACGTGGGCACCCTCAGCGACGACCTCGCCGCGGTGCTCGTCCGCAGGAGCGCCTCATGAGCATCAACCCGCTGCCTCCGGCCAAGCCCGCCACCGGAGTCGGCCGGATCCCGCTCACCCGCTGGTTCCTCATCACCGGCGCGCTCACCGGCGTCGCGTTCCTGACCTCGGCCACGCTGATCATGATGATGATCTCCGAGCTGAGCGTGCTGGAGCCCCGGCCCGAGATCGCCGCCCAGGTGAACCGGCTGACCGTGCTGCTCGTGGTGCTCTGCTCGGTGCTGCTGGCCTCGGTCCTGGCGCTGGTGCTCATCGTCCGCTTCACCGTGCTGAAGCCCATCGCGCGGCTCACCGACCAGGTGCGCGCCGTCGCGGGCGGCGACTTCGACCACCGCCTCGGCGTGGCCAGGCCCGCCGAGCTGGCCGAGCTGTCCAGCCACGTCGACTCGATGCGCCGGCGCATCCTGTCGAACTGGCGCATCGCCCAGGACCAGGCCGACGAGCTGCGCCGCTCCAACGGGGAGCTGGAGCAGTTCGCGTACGTGGCCAGCCACGACCTTCAGGAGCCGCTGCGCAAGGTCGCCAGCTTCACCCAGATGCTCGAACAGCGCTACGGCGACCAGCTCGACGAGCGGGCCAAGCAGTACATCCACTACGCCGTCGACGGCGCCAAGCGCATGCAGCTCCTCATCAACGACCTGCTCGACTTCTCCCGCGTCGGCCGGGTGACCAGCGGCCGGTCCGTGGTGGAGACGCGGCCCGCGCTGGACGCGGCGCTGGTCAACCTCTCGGGCATGATCGAGGACGTCGAGGCCACCGTCACCGCCGACGAGCTGCCCGCGGTCGTCGGCAACCGCGTCCAGCTCACGCAGCTCTTCCAGAACCTCATCGAGAACGGCGTCAAGTTCCGCGGCGAGCAACCGCCCCGCGTGCACATCGGCGTCACCCGCAAGGGCGGCATGTGGGAGTTCAGCTGCTCCGACAACGGCATCGGCGTCGAGCCCAAGTACGCCGACCGGATCTTCCTCATCTTCCAGCGCCTCCACCCGCGGGACGTGTATCCAGGTACGGGCATCGGGCTCGCGCTCTGCCGCAAGATTGTCGAGTTTCACGGCGGGCAGCTGTGGCTCGACGGCGACGCGGAGGGGCCGGGCACGACGTTCCGATGGACGCTACCGGCCGCGGGAGACGACGATGAATGACTGGCGCCCGATCGAGGTGCTCCTGGTCGAGGACGACCAGGGTGACATCCTGCTGACGCGGGAGGCGTTCGAGCTCAACAAGGTGAGCAACCGCCTGCACGTGGTGAACGACGGCGAGCAGGCGATGGACTTCCTGCGCCAGAAGGGCGAGCACACCGGCGTGCCCCGGCCCGACCTGATCCTGCTCGACCTCAACCTGCCCAGGAAGAGCGGGCTGGAGGTGCTGGAGGAGGTCAAGCTCGACGAGGATCTGCGGACCATCCCGGTGGTGGTCCTGACGACCTCGGAGGCCGAGGAGGACATCCTGCTCAGCTACAAGATGCACGCGAATGCGTATGTCGCAAAACCGGTCGATTTTCAGCAGTTCATAAGAGTTGTCCGTCAAATCGATAACTTTTTTGTGACTGTGGTGAAGTTGCCCAACCAGGGGTTGCGCGCCTGACGGCGGACGTGACAGGAATCACAGGTCGTCCTGGAAAAAGTGAGTGATGCTTCTCACAAATCCGTATGCGGGCGTCGTAACGTATCCCACACCAACGCGCGCCGGAGCGGAGCACAGCGCCCGCCACATGTGCGCGCCAGACAGACGACCCGGACCCCAGGCGTGCGGGGTCCGCGGGAGGTGGAGAGGTCCGCGATGACCCAGACGACGCCCGACGCTCCAGTGAGAAGGCAGCGTGCCCAAGTCAAGGTGCGCACCCTGCGCACCGACCGATGGTGGATCACCCCGCTGCTGACGTTTCTCGGGCTCAGCTCATTCCTGGTCTACGGGGTGTGGGCGATCATCGACACGAGCAACTTCGTCGAGCCCTATATCGCCCCCTTCGCCTCGCCCTGCCTGACGACCTCCGCGGTGTGCGACGGCGCCCGGCTGTTCGGGTGGGCTCCGATCGGCGACTGGTACGCGCTGCCGCCGGGGCTGCTCATCCTCGGTCTGCCGGGCGGGTTCCGGCTGACCTGCTATTACTACCGCAAGTCGTACTATCGCTCGTTCTGGCTGTCGCCGGCGGCGTGCGCGGTGCAGGAGCCGCACGGGAAGTACACCGGTGAGACCCGCTTCCCGCTGATCATGCAGAACATCCACCGCTACTTCTTCTACTTCGCCCTGCTGATCGGCGCGATCCTCACCTACGACGCGATCCTGGCGCTCGTCCACAAGCCGCTCGGCCTCGGCAGCTACATCCTGCTGGCCAACGCCGTGCTCATCCTCGGCTACACGCTGGGCTGCCACTCCTGCAGGCACATCACCGCGGGCCGGCTCAACCACTTCTCGCGCCACCCGTTCCGCTACAAGGCCTGGACCCTCGTCTCCAAGCTCAACGCCAAGCACCAGCAGTGGGCCTGGGCCTCGATGTTCTCCGTCATGGGCGCCGACCTCTACGTCCGTCTGGTGGCCAAGGGCATCATCGCCTTCCCGTTCGCGTAAGGAATCGTTTCACAGTGGAAATCGAGCGTCACGAATACGACGTCGTCGTCATCGGCGCGGGAGGCGCCGGGCTGCGCGCCGCCATCGAGGCCCGCCAGCAGGGCAAGCGCACCGCGATCGTGTGCAAGTCGCTGTTCGGCAAGGCCCACACGGTCATGGCCGAGGGAGGCGCCGCCGCCGCGATGGGCAACGTCAACTCCGACGACAACTGGATGGTGCACTTCCGCGACACCATGCGCGGCGGCAAGTTCCTCAACAACTGGCGCATGGCCGAGCTGCACGCCAAGGAGGCCCCGGACCGGGTCTGGGAGCTGGAGGCGTGGGGCGCGCTGTTCGACCGCACCAAGGACGGCAAGATCAGCCAGCGCAACTTCGGCGGCCACGAGTACCCCCGGCTCGCCCACGTCGGCGACCGCACCGGCCTGGAGATGATCCGGACCCTGCAGCAGCGCGTCGTCGCCCTCCAGCAGGAGGACTTCGAGACGCACGGCGACCACGAGGCCTACATCAAGGTCTTCCAGGAATGCACGGTCACCCGCCTGCTCAAGCAGGACGACCGGATCGCCGGCGCGTTCGGCTACTGGCGCGAGAGCGGCAACTACGTCCTGTTCGACACCCCCGCCGTGGTGCTCGCCACCGGCGGCATCGGCAAGTCGTACGTGGTCACCTCCAACTCCTGGGAGTACACCGGCGACGGCCACGCGCTGGCCCTGCTGGCCGGGGCCAAGCTGATCAACATGGAGTTCATCCAGTTCCACCCCACCGGGATGGTCTGGCCGCCCTCCGTGCGCGGCATCCTCGTCACCGAGTCGGTGCGCGGCGACGGCGGCGTGCTGCGCAACTCCGAGGGCGAGCGCTTCATGTTCAAGTACATCCCCGAGGTGTTCAAGGACAAGTACGCCACCACCGAGGAGGAGGGCGACCGCTGGTACACCGACCAGGCCAACAACCGCCGTCCGCCGGAGCTGCTGCCGCGTGACGAGGTCGCCAGGGCCATCAACGCCGAGGTGAAGGCCGGGCGCGGATCCCCCCAGGGCGGTGTCTACCTGGACGTGTCGACCCGGCTGCCCGCCGAGGAGATCAAGCGCCGGCTGCCGTCGATGCACCACCAGTTCAAGGAGCTGGCCGACGTCGACATCACCGCCGAGCCGATGCAGGTGGGCCCGACCTGCCACTACATCATGGGCGGCGTCGAGGTCGACGCCGACTCCGGCGCGGCCTCCGTGCCCGGTCTGTTCGCGGCGGGCGAGGTGTCCGGCGGCATGCACGGCTCCAACCGGCTCGGCGGCAACTCGCTGTCGGACCTGCTGGTCTTCGGCCGGCGGGCCGGCGCGGGCGCGGCGGCCTACGTCGACACGCTCGCCGCCCGGCCCCGGCCCGCGCAGGCGGACGTGGACGCCGCCCGCGCCGAGGCCGAGGCGCCGCTCCAGCGCTCGGGCGAGAACCCGTACGAGGTCCACCAGGAGCTCCAGCGGACGATGAACGACCTGGTCGGCATCATCCGCAAGGCCGACGAGGTCGCCGAGGCGCTGGAGGTCGTGGAGAAGCTCAAGGAGCGCGCCCAGCTCGTCGGCGCGGCCGGGTCGCGCGTCTACAACCCCGGCTGGCACCTGGCGCTCGACCTGCGCAACATGGTGCTCGTCTCGGAGTGCGTGGCGCGGGCCGCGCTCAAGCGCGAGGAGAGCCGGGGCGGCCACACCCGCGACGACTTCCCCGGCATGAACCCCGAGTGGCGCCGCAAGCTGCTCGTCTGCTCCACCGGCGACGGCCGGTCGATCCAGGTCGAGGAGCGCGTCCAGCCCCCGATGCGCGACGACCTGATCACCCTGTTCGACCGCGACGAGCTGAAGAAGTATCTCACCGACGAAGAGATGGCCGAGTTCGACGGGATTTCGAAATGAGCTACAAGGCGAAGTTCAAGGTCTGGCGCGGTGAGGGAGGCGAAGGCAGGCTCGAAGACTTCACCGTCGAGGTGAACGAGGGCGAGGTCGTCCTCGACATCATCCACAGGCTCCAGGCCACCCAGGCCCCCGACCTCGCGGTCCGCTGGAACTGCAAGGCCGGCAAGTGCGGCTCCTGCTCGATGGAGATCAACGGCAAGCCGCGCCTGGGCTGCATGACCCGGATGTCCACCTTCGCGGAGGACGAGACCATCACGGTGACCCCGATGCGGACCTTCCCCGTCATCAAGGACCTGGTCACCGACGTCTCGTACAACTACCAGAAGGCCCGGGAGGTGCCGTCCTTCACGCCCCCGGAGGGCGTGCGGCCCGGCGAATACCGGATGCAGCAGGTCGATGTCGAGCGGTCCCAGGAGTTCCGCAAGTGCATCGAGTGCTTCATGTGCAACAACGTCTGCCACGTCATCCGCGACCACGAGGAGAACAAGCCAGCCTTCTCCGGCCCCCGCTTCCTCATGCGGATCGCCGAGCTGGACATGCACCCGTACGACGTGGCCGACCGCAAGGACTCGGCCCAGCAGGACCACGGCCTCGGCTACTGCAACATCACCAAGTGCTGCACCGAGGTCTGCCCCGAGCACATCAAGATCACTGACAACGCGCTGATCCCGATGAAGGAGCGCGTGGTCGACCGCAAGTACGACCCGCTGGTCTGGCTCGGCAACAAGATCTTCAAGCGCTCGTCCAAGTGACACCGGCGGCGGGGCCTTCGGGCCCCGCCGTTCTCACTTGCTCTTGCGCCGCAGCCCGCGCTTGCGCTTGCCCTGCTCGGGCCGGGGCTCCTCCACCGTCGCGCCGTCTGCCGGCGTGTCCTCCGCCGGCGTGCCCGGCAGCGGCTGGACGACCGTCCGGTCCGCCGCGAACGCCTGCCACGGCTCGGCGTCGCCCTGCTCGGCCATCGACGCCGCACCCAGCGGGCGCTCGGGCGTGTCCTCGTACGGGCCCGCGCCGCCAGGCGGGATGTCCGAAGGCGGCGGCTCCGGCGGGACCAGCGGCTCGAACGGCGCCCGGTAGGCCGGCTCCTGGTCCACGGTGTCGAACTGGTCCGGCTGCAGCACCACCGGCTCCTGCACGGTCGCCGGCTGCTGGTGCTCGGGAGCCGCCTGGCCGTACATGGCCGGGTCCTGGTAGACCGCGCCGTACTGGACCTGGCCCCCCGGATACGTCTGCACCGGGACGAAGCTGATGATCGGCGCGTACGCCGTGCCGCCCGGATATCCGGGAGCCGGGAACGCCGCCGTCGCATAACCCGGACCCGCCGGGTAGCCCGCCATCTCCGGCGGCACCGGCGGCAGCTGCGGCCCCGCCTTGCGCACCGCCGCGGCGTGCGCCATCCGGCGCAACCGGCCCTCGAAGATCAGCACCGCGAACAGCACCAGCAGCACCATGACCAGCGCCGGAATGCTGAGCTGCTGCGTCAGCGTCCGCTGGTCGAACTCCGGCGCCGCGTTACGCACCTCCAGCGGGATCGGCTCGCTCTCCGACGACTGCGGCAGCGTCTCCGACGGCAGCGGGTCGCTGGTGGCCACCTGCGGCATCTCGACCTCCGACTCCGTCTCGGAAGGCGTCGCCGCCGGGACCTCCACGCTCTGCGTCGGCAGCGGCTGCGGGGCCGAGCTCGTCTGCGGCGTCGGATCGGGCGCCTGCGTGGTCTTCGTCGGCGTCGGCTTGGCGGTCGTCTTCTTCGGAGTCGGCGTCGCCGTGACCGTCTTGGTGACCGTCGTCTCCGGCTGCTCCGTCGGGGTCGGCGTCGGCAGCGTGGTGATGACGGTGACCGTGGTCTCCGGCGGACCCTCCTCGCACACCTCGCCCGCGTCACACGGCTCCACCGGGGTCAAGGCAGTCGCCGAAGCGCTCTGCCCCACGAACGGGGCGACGCCCGCGCAGGTCAGCCCCAGTGCGAGCACCATCGCGGACACGGCCGTCGCTCGCGTGCGTGCCACCTGTGCCCTCCGCGCAGTCCCGCAACCATGGTCAAGGGAATACTAGTCGGGTAAAAGGCACAGTAAAGACGGAATTACCAGACGTTTTTTTGAATGCGTGCCCGCTGCACCCTGGCGATCAGCCACAGCGCCCCCATCAGCGCCGCGATCCCCACCGCCACGGCAGGCACGCCCCGCGGCCCGGCCAGCGGATTCACCGCCTCCTCGGCCCGTACCTGCATCCTCCCGCCCCCGACCTCCCGAGGCAAGGGCGCCTCCACCGCCTCCACCGGCTGCCCGGTCTGCACAGGTGCCACCGCCACCCCAGCAGCAGGCGCTCCTCCCGGGGCGGGCATTCCCTGCCGGTCGGGCACGCCGCCAACGGCAGTGGCCCCACCCAACGCGGGCGCGTCCGCACCGTACGGCGCATACCCCCGCACGGTGGCCCCACCGGGCGCGGGCGCACCCCCGACCGAGGGGGCCGCGCTGAGGGCCGGCGCGTCATGGGCGGTCGCGCCCTTCTGAGCGGATGCGCCCCGCTGAGCGGGCGCGCTGCCCGTGGACGGTGTGCGGCCACGTGCGGTGGGGTCGCCCGGCGCGGGCGCGCCACCTACGGGCGGCGTGCGCCTCCGCGTGGTGGCGTCGCCCGGCGCGGGTGCGCCCCCGACGGAGGGTGCGGCATTGAGGGCGGGCGCGTCCTGGGCGGGCGGGCGTACCTGGCGGGACGCGTCCCTCTGGGCGAGCGCGTCCTGCCGGGACGGCCGTGCCGAGTGGCCCCCGGGGCGCGGAGGGACGGCGGCGGGCGGGGCGGCCTTCTGGGTGAGGCGTACGGCGTTGCCGCTGAAGCCCACCACGTCACGCGGCACCGGCCCCTCGAAGACCGCGGTACGCACACTCCTGGCGATCGTCGTGTGCCCGAGCCCGTCGTCCTCGCGCACCTTCGCCACGGCGGCCAGCTCGACCTCGCCGGCCCCCTGCGGAACGGTGAGCGTCACGTCCACGACCTGCTTGCCGGCGAGCCGCCCCAGTAGGCACACGCGGGCACCGGCGTCCACCGTCCCCGAGAGCGCCCGGTTCGCCGTCACCCGGGCGCCTGCCACCCGCCCGGGGACGCCCTCCGGAGGAACGCCGGCCCCCACCGGCGCGGGCGCGGGACTCGCGGCGGCCTCAGGGACGACCCCGGCTACAGGCTCGGTGACAGCTCCCGCTACAGCCCCAGTGGCCGGGCAGGCGACGGTCGTGAGGGCGGCGGCCGGGACCGTGGCGACCGCGAGCCGGGCGTCGTGCCCCATGCCCTTGAGCCGCACCTGGTAGCGCAGCACGTCGCCGGTCCTGATCCATTTGAGCACTCCGTCGGGGTTGCCCATCTGGTCGAGCACCATGGACACCCCGTTAGCCGCCGCCGGCACGGCGGGCACTGCGGCAGCGAGCATCAGGGCTCCGCCCACGATCCAGCCCCGATTCATGACGCCGCCTCCCTCATCGTGACAAATAACGCCCAGTAATCGTTATGTCACAGAGAGCGACCATTCAATCCTCGCGGAGCAGTTTCTCCACGGCTTTCATCACGGGCAGGTCCCCCGCCAGCCACGGCACGTCGTAGTACGCGCCGGGCGCGAGCCAGCGCAGCGCCAGGTGTTCCTTGGGCCGGGGCGTGCCGGCGGCGACGGTGGCGAGCCAGACGCGCAGCACGTACTCCTTGCCGAGCGCCCAGTCACCGCCGACCCGTTCGCCGACGGCGATCTCCACGCCGAGTTCCTCGCGGCACTCGCGGACCAGCGCGTCGAGCTCGCTCTCCCCCGGGTCGACCTTCCCGCCGGGGAACTCCCACCCGCCTCGCAGCGCCGCGGGCGCGCCCCGCTGCGCGGCGAGCACCTGCCCGCCGTCTCCCACGATCGCCGCGGCCACCACGATCACTGTCATAGGGATGCATTCTTCAGCTTCTCGAGCTGGTCGAGGACGGCGGGGTTCTGCAGAGGCCGGGTGAACCCGACGATCTTGTCCCGCGACTCGTAGCTCGTCACCTTGATCGGCCCGCACAGCCGGCAGCGTGCCTCCACCATCTTCCCCTTCGACACGACCATCCCGACATGCCCGGGGTTGTTGGCCGACGTGCCCGGCCCGGCGTTGAAGAACACCAGGTCGCCGGGCTGCTCGGTGCCCTGTTCGATCTTCACCCCGAACGGCCACTGCCCGAACGTGGTGCGCGGGATCGACAGCCCCGCCGACCGGTAGGCGGCGAAGATGATGCCCGAGCAGTCGAACGCATCGGGCCCGGTCCCGCCCCACAGGTACGGCTTGCCGCGCTGGTCCAGCGCGTAGGCCAGGATCTTGCGCACGATGTCGCTGGGCGCGGCCTCGACCAGCGGCTCGTCACAGGAGTCGTCGGTCTCGGGCGGCACCTCGACCTCGCCGGACCTGGCGTACTTCCTGGCGATCTCCTCGACCTGGTCCACGTACCACCAGGCCCGGTTGTAGACGAACAGGGCGCGACGGACGTTCTCGGGGGCGCCGTTACGCTTGAGCATCCTGGCCGCGCCGAGAATGGCGTCGGCGGGGTTGTAGACGTCGCCGATGCCGTCGCCGTCGCCGTCGGAGGCGTAGCCGTTGAACGTCGACGACATGGGGATCCGGGCCTTGCCGCCCCACGTGCTGATCAGGAACTGCATCGGCCCGGCCGCGCCGGCGTAGTTGGTGCCGCTCTTGACGCCCGGCAGGTTGGAGCGGCCGTGGTCGGTCTCGCGCTTGCCGACGGCGGCCAGGATGTTCCACTGGACGCCGATCTTCTTGCCGTGCTGCCGGTAGAGCTCCAGGTATTCGGCGGGGATGTCGGAGGCGGCCGAGTCGGACGCCTCCTGCACCTGGGTGCCGTCGGCGCAGTCGGGCGGCGCGCCACCGCTGCCGACGAACGACGGGATGGACGTCATCAGCATCGGCGACACGATGACCAGGACGAGCAGCAGCATCCCGGCGACGACGACCGCGAGGATCACGCGGGGGCGGGAGGTGTTCACCCCTGCGAATCCCCGTCCTGGCCCTCGTCGGCGGGCCTCAGGTCGAACACCCGCCAATCGGAGCCCAGCTGGCTGACCGTCACCGCGTAGTCGGCCGCCTGCTGCTTGGCGCCGCTCTTGCCGGTGAGCTGCTGCGTCGCGGTGAGGACGAACACGATGCTGGTCTTCTCGATCTGCCGGATCTCCTTCAGCGCGGCCGTCGCCGTCGACACGGTCTGGTCGTCCTGCTCCACCGGGCCGGCCGCGGTGCGGGTCCTGGCCAGGATGTTGCCGAAGTCGGCGGTGGTGTACTTGCGCACCCGGTCGGCGTACGTCTGCGGCGCCTCGTCGAAGCGGTACGTCGCGTACTCGGCGGTGAAGCGTTCGGCCAGGTCGGCGGCGGCGGCGAGCTGCTCCTTGGACATCGGCAGGAAGGAGTAGACGTCGAAGGGCGCGTCACTGGCGGTGGCCAGCGGCGTGCTCGCGATGACCGGCGTGCTCGTGGTCCGGCCGGAGGCGGCCTGCTCGGCGGCAGGCTGCTCCGGATCGGGCCACAGCCACAGGTAGGCGCCGACGGCAGCGATGATCACGACGATGACGGCGAAGGCCATCCCTCGCTTGTCGCTCCGCTGAGCCATGATCAGTCCCTGTCCGGGTGGGAGGGGTTGAGCCAGAACGGCACCGGCGGCTCGGCCTTGCGGGAGCTGCCCCACAGCGGCGGCGGCTCGGAGGCGCGGCCGTCGGACTCGGAGCGGCTGAACATGCTGCCGCCTCCGCCGTTGCCGAACACGCGCCCGTCCTCGTTCCTGCCGAAGATGCCGCCGCCGGACGACTGCCGGTCGGACCGCGACCCGCCGCCGGAGCCGGTCCGCCGCGACCCGCCGAACATCGACCCGCCCGACCGGGACCCGCCGCCGCCCGAACCGCCGAACCGCGACGCGCGCGACCCCCCGGACCCGGACCCGGAGCCGCCGAACCGCGACCTGCCGGACCCGCCCGACCAGGAACCGCCGGACCGGGACCCGCCCGACCCGCCGGACCCGCTCGCGCCGCTCGCGCCGCCTGAGCCGCCCGAGCCGCCGAGGCGGGAACCGCCCGTACGGGTGCCGCCCGAGCCTCCGCGTGGCGCCCAGCCACCGCCCGAACGGCCGCCGAACCAGCCGCCGCCCGCCGTACCGGAACCGCCGGAACCACCCGAGCCACCTGAGCCGCCGGGACGGCCAGGGGCGGCGCCGCGCGGGGCCGCGCCGGCGCCGCGTGTGCGGGTCGGCGCGCCACCCAGGTTGAGCGGCGGCGCGTCGCCCTTGCGGGGAGCGGGCGCCTGCCGCCCGGCCGCCTTGCCGCCCTGCGGGTCGGTGTCGAGCGGCGCGGGCACCCGGACGCCCGACGGCATCGCGCCGGTCTCGCCCTCCTCGCCGCGCGCCCGGCCCTGGGCGACGGTCGCCGCCGTGGCGCCGGCCGCGCCGCCCGCCACCGCGCTGACGATGGGCTCCGCCTTACGCGCCCCCCAGCGGCCGATCCTGGCCGAGGCGACCGGCGGCAGCACGTTCGAGGCCCGCTCCAGGACGGGCGAGCTGGCCGCGTCGCCGAGCATGCGGGTGGTGAGCGTGTGCCCGTTCATGGAGGCGAACAGGTGCTGGAACGGCCTCCGGTAGAAGAACACCGCGATCGTCAGCAACGCCATGAACAGGATCTGCATGCCCCACGGCATCGCGGTCGAGATGATCAGCGCGTAACCGTACACGAGCACGCCGAGCACGAGTGCGAGCACGGCCTGGCGCAGCAGGGTGCCGATCAGCATCTCCACCCAGCGCATGGCGATGATCCGCCCGCTGCCCGGATGCACGCCGATGAGCAGGAACACCGGCCCGAGGATGAGCAACAGCAGGAAGCCCACCTTGAGCACCAGCAGCGAGACCGCCACCAGGAAGATGAGCACCCCGGCCACCAGCGCGGCGATCAGCGCGCCGATGGCCACGCCGAGCCGGCTCGTCCAGTCACGCCCGGAGAAGATGAAGTAACGCGAGTCGTTGCGCAGCTTGTCAGCGATCTCGGCATATTTCGCCTGATGCGCTCCCACGTCGGGCGCCGGTTGGCCTGCCGTGGCCGGTGGGATGGACTGCGTCTCCAGCATCGTGCGGCCGAAGTCGCGCACGATGGGCTGGTTGGGGTCGGCGGTGCCGAACAGGCCCATCAGCCACGGCTTGCACACCAGTGTGGACCAGAGCGCGTCGGCGTTCTGGTCGACGCCCGGGGTGCCGTTCTGGCCGAAGCCGCCGGCCTTGACCTCGGGGCTGGCGTCGCCTGGAGGCGGCAGGCAGGAGGCGCCGCCCGCGCCGGGCAGCCCGGAGAAGGCGGAGTTGACGACCTCGCCGGTCTTGTCCGTGACGACCTTGCCCAGGCCGGTGAAGTCCTGCGGCCGGCTGAGGAACCAGGTGGCGACCGTGACCGCGAGCACCATCCAGATCACGCCCTCGGCGGTCGTGGTGGCTCGCTTGCGGATCAGCCCGTACCAGGCCAGCCAGATCGCGCCGAGGATGACGATGGGCTGCAGGTAGGGCCAGTACATGGCCTCCGACAGGTTCGTCACGATGTCGTCGACCACGTCCTTGATCGACTGGAGCGGCCCCTCGGTCGCCGCCGCCTGGTAGGTCGTGATCGTGAGCCGGTCGACGGCCTTGGCCCACAGGAAGATCGTGTTGGCCCACGAGTTGCCGAGCACGGCGGCGATGTCGGAGCAGCCGAGCTCGTGCGTGTGCCAGAACTGTCCGGCCATGCCGAACTGGCTGTAGTTGGTGACCGCCGCCGGCGTGCCGGGCTCGGGTGTCGGCGGCTGCATCATGCCGTCGGTGCCGCCGCCGATCACCTCGGGGGCGAGCTCGCCGGACAGGTCACACGGGCCCGCGGCGGCGGGCGACAGGCTGCCCGCCACGATCGGCACCACGAGGACGCCGAGCAACACCACAAGCGCCAGAGCCCATCGTCTGGGTAGCCGGATCCTCATGACCGCACCTCCTGCGCGTGGCCCACTCCCCCTTGAAGATCATCATGCCCGCCGCCGCCGGGTTTGTCGTGTGTCGGGTTCGTGTCGAGCCAGCGGAGCAGCTCCTCGGAGATCAGGTCTACTCCGATGCGGCCCGCCCTGCCATCCAGATCACGGAAAATGCATTCCCCGTTGCCCAGTGATCTGAGGACGGCCTTGTGCTCCTCCGACGGTTCGACGCCCAGCAGCGACATCACGTGTCCGACCTCCACCCGTTCGGTCGAGCGGAAGGCGAACACCGACGACAGGCAGTTGGTCACCTGTTCGTTGAGCAGGTCGCCCGCGTTCTGCGAGACCAGGACGAGGGCGGTGTTGCGGGAGCGGCCCATCCGGCTGACCTCGGGCACCAGCTTGGCGCCCTCGGGCGTGGACGTGATCGCCCACGCCTCGTCCAGGAAGATCGCCTTGGGCGCGCGCCGGTCGAGGCCGTTCATCAGCCGCCGGGCGAACTGCGACACCAGGTAGAGCAGGGCCACCGACAGCCGCTGCTCGTAGGAGTAGTCGTCGCGGCCCGTGGCCACGTCGGGAAGCGTCAGCCCGCCGAGCGTGAACACGGTGGTCCAGCCCTCGCTGTCGATCTGGTCGCCGCCCGACGGGTCGAAGCAGAGCCTGGCCAGGTGCATCTCCGACATCGAGCGCAGCACCGCGCCCAGGTTCTTCGACGCGGCGTCCTCGGCCTGCTCCAGATAGTCGACGACCTTGCCGAGCGACGGGTCGGCGGCGTTGGACACCGCCGCCACCGCCTGGATCATCGCCGACTCGCGCTCCTCCGACATGCGCGGCAGCAGCAGCCGCAGCGTCTCGGTCGCCATCGTCTTCTTGGCCGCGATGTCGTCCCCGAACGAGAACGGGTCCAGCAGCCCCGGCGCGGCCGAGCCCAGCGGGATGATCCGCGCCTTGCGCTCGCGCTTCTGCAGCAGCTCGACCAGCGACTCTGCGTCGCCCTTCGGGTCGATCACCGCGACCGTGACGCCGCGCAACGCCATCTGGTAGATCATCAGCAGCGCCAGCGTCGTCTTGCCGCCGCCCGGCTCGCCGGTGATCGCGATGGCGGTCGGCCGGTTGCGGCTGGCCGCCAGCAGCGGGTCGAAGTGCACGATGCTGCGCGCCCGGCCGACGGTCTCGCCGATGTACGGGCCCAGCCAGCCCTCGCCGCCCTCCTCCAGCCGGTCGCCCAGGTCGACGGTCGCCGTCGCCATCCCGCCCGCGATCGTACGCAGCGGCTGACGCTGGGCGTAGGCGTTGACGCCCACCTTCTCGCCCGGCAGCGACTCGCAGAACAGCGAGAACTGGTCACCGGTCGAGTTGACCACGTCGATGCCCATGTCGCGGTAGTGCTCGACGACCGCCTCCACCCGCTGCACGCAGATGTCCTCGGTCGGCGCCGACACGATCAGCCGGTGCCACCCGTACACGAACGGCAGCCGCTCCTTCGTGATGCCGTGCTCCAGCATCCGGGCCGCGTCGATCTGCTCCGCCAGCGCCAGCGGCGCCTCCGCGCCCGCCTCGCGGATGTGGATGTCCATGTCGCGGGCGTGCGCCAGCTTGCGCGCCACGTCCTTGGACGCCTTCACCGGCGGGATCAGCCGCATCCGCGACGACACCTCCACCGGGAACGGCAACTGGTCGGCGAAGTGCATCCACGGCTCCCCGTCGGGGAACGGCATCAGATCCGGGAATCGGGCGAACGACAGATACGCCACGTACGAGTCGCCCTGCGGCTGCACGATCCGCAGCAGCGACCTGCCGTTGTGGATCTCACCCTCGACCAGCGACTCGATCTCGCCCTTGCCCCAGCGCCGCTTCGGGCTCGCCGACGGCGCCGCGTCCGCCAGCGCCCCCGCCGCCGCGTGCTGGAACAGCCACGCGACCTCCACCGACGTGGCATGCCGGGCATACAGGGCACTGGACGCCAGCGCCCGGCCCAGCCGCTCGGCCTGCTCGGTCCACCGGCCGACCTCGCTCTCGGGCACGTGGTCGTCCTCCAGCCCGAGGACCTTCTCCGTCTTCTGGTAGAAGCCGAACACCTGAGCCAGCACCCCGGCGCCCAGCTGCTTGCCCCGCGGACCGAGCCGTACGCCCAGATAGACCTCCTTCGACCAGAAGTCCTTCGCCCAGACGTGCCGGTACATCTCCTCCAGGTAGTCGCGCCAGCCCGGCCCCTCGTCGGAGGTCGCGTTGAGCGCCATCGCCCACTCCGCCGCCGGATAGGCGCGATGCGCCACCCGCAGGTGCACCTCGGCGTCGGGCATCCTGATCGCGGCCAGCGCGATCGTGATGTTGGTGGCCAGCGCCTCACGCTCCTCAGGCGTGACGAACTCGTAGCTGACCGTCGGAAGGCGGAAATACGCCCATGCGTCGGTGTCCGTGAGCAGGATGCGGTCGTCGAAATAGCGGACCGCCAGGCGCTGACGCGCTCTAGACGCCCTGCTCATGCCGCCCCCTCGGCGCATGAACGGGCCATGCCTGCTCGCATGTTCACTTATCGCTCACCGATTCTCGTGCCCGGGGGGTCACTCGCCAGCTCCTCTTCGTCAGTTCGGACCTTCTGTGCCGCGAAGCCCGCGATCACGACCCCGGCGAGAGCGAGATACGCCCGCCGCCCGGCCGCGCGCAGCTGCCCCGGATCGACCACCCCGGCGCCGCCCGGCGCCAGATCGTCGTCCCAGGGGACCCTGACGATGGCCCGGCACCTGCCGCGCGCCACCGCCTCCGCCTGCTCGACGTCCGTCATCGAACGCCGGCTCACCCCGTTGACCACCATGACCGCGCGCCGCCTCAGGTCCGCGCAGCCGTGCCCGTCCAGCCACTCGTACGTCATCGCCACCGCGTCCGGTGCCTCCACGCTCGCGGGCACCACGAGCACGAGCTGATCCGCGTACGGGAGCACGCGGGCGGCCAGCGCGGCGGCCGGATCGATCACCGTGAGCTTGTAGTGCCGGTCGAGCTGGCTCATCGCCTCGCCCAGCCGGTGATCCGAGAACAGCCCCCGGTCGGCCAGCCGCTGCTCGTCACCGTCGGCCCCCACCACCTCCAGCCCCGAAGCAGTGCGCGTGGTGTAGCCGCGCATCGTCAGATAGCCGCTCACCCGCTGCAACCCCGCCAGCAGCGACGTCAGCGTCTCGGGCGTCTCCGGATGGATGCGGCTCGTCATGCTGCTGTCACCCGACGCCGCGTCCACGGCCACCACCCGGTCGTCGCGGTACTGCGCGAACGTGTGACCCAGCATCAGCGCCGTCGTGCTCTGCCCGGCGCCGCCGGTGCACCCCAGCACCACCACCCGCCGGCTCCCGGCGAACACGCCCCGGGCGCGCGCCTCGTCCAGCTCCGACCCGTCGGTCCGTACGCCGTTGCCGCCCACGACCACCTGCGCGATGCGCCGCCAGCCGCCCGAATCGCGCCCCACCACGGACTCGACCCGCCGCACCCGCTGCCCCGGCCTGGGCCCCGGCACCACGGCCGCCCCGCCGTCACGCCCCTCCTCCGGCTCCACGGGCACCGTCGGCGCCTCGGCCACCGGCTCCGGCGCGACCTCCTCTGGGGGCGGCAATTCCCCAGGCACGACGTCCGGACGATGAATCGTACGGCTCGGCAGCTCAGCCTCACGCCCCCGCAGCGGGCGCGACAGGGTGACGGGCTTGGCATCGGGGCTCAACGGCGCCCACGCCCGCGCGTCGGGCAACGCCACCCCCGGCCCCAACCTGGGCGGCTGCCCCTTCCTGTGCTGACTCCGCGCCGCCTCATCCCCCTCGGCCTCCGGCCCAGCCCCACCAACCTCACCGTGGCCCTCCTCGGAGGCGGGAGCCTCCTCAGGGGCGACGGCCCGGAAGCGGGCGGCGTCCTCCTCAGAGGCGGGGGCCTGCTCGGAGGCGTCGGCCCGCTGGTGGGCGGGGGCCTGCTCGGAGGCGGGGGCGGCACTCCCCCCAACCGGGGACTCCTCCGAAACGGCCACCTCCTCAGCGGCCGGCCCCGCATCGGAGACGGAGACACTCTCACGGACCGAGGACTCTCCATGCGCCACCGCAGACACCGGAGGCTGTCCGGGCGCAGGGGCGGGCTCGCGGGCCGGAGTCTGCCCAGCACCGGACGCACCCTCAGCAGCTCGCCTCCGCCTGGAAGCCGCAGCCCCCTCACGGGCCGGCGCACCCTCAAGTCCCCGCACACCCTCACGGGCCCGAGGCTGCTCTGAGGCCGACGCCCCCTCCTGGGCCGCGGCCGGCTCGGGCGCGGGGGCGCTCCCGGCGGTCAGCGGGCGCTCGGACGCCGCAGCGCTCTCGCGGGCCGGGGCACTCTGCCGGCCCCGCGCGCCGCCGCGGACCGGAGGCTGCTCGGAGGCCGACGCTCCCTCGATCGCCAGGGGCTGCTCGGCAGCGGACGCGCTCCCGGCGGGCAGTGCGCGGTCGGGCGTCGGGCTGCCCTTGC
Source organism: Nonomuraea sp. NPDC023979 (assembly GCF_040639085.1). NCBI lineage: Bacteria > Bacillati > Actinomycetota > Actinomycetes > Streptosporangiales > Streptosporangiaceae > Nonomuraea > Nonomuraea sp. NPDC023979. Next base: position 6,797 of record NZ_JBEZZG010000020.1, on the reverse strand, counting down.
GGCGGCCCGGGGTTCCCTCGGGGGTCTGGGTGGCCTCGGGGGGTGGGGTGGGTTTGGGGGGGTCGGCGGTGGCGGCGAGTTTGCGGAGGCGGCGCAGGGCCTCGGTGTCGATCGGCTTGCCCGTGGGTTTGCGGGCCGCCGTCTCCGGTCTGGGGCGCGCCGGGGCGGGGTCGCGTACGCCGTCGAAGGCGCGCAGGCCCTGCGCGTCCGGTGCGGGGTCGGGGGCGGCGGGGGTGTCGCGTACGAGGCGCAGCTCGACCGGGGCCGAGGGCGAGGGCACGGCCGAGGGCGCGGGCGAGGACGAGGGCGCGGGCGAGGACGAGGGCGACGACGGCTCGGGGGCGAGGGCGGGGGCGGCGGCGGTGGGGCGGACGCGGGAGCCCCAGCGGACGGGCGGGTCGGCGAGCGGCGCCTGCGCGGCGGCCACGGCGGCGGCCGCCACGGCGGGGCGGACCTGGCGGGGCCCGGTGACCCGTTCGGGGGCGCGCTTGCGCTCGGTCTGGCGGGCCTTACGGGGCTTCTTGACCTTCACCCGCTTGGGCGTGGCGTGCCAGACGCGCCCGGAGAACGTGATGGTCTCGGGCTCGGCCGCGGGCGACAGCCGGTACCAGGCGCGCGGCTGCCCCAGGTAGCGCAGCTGCGACTCCAGCAGCTCGGTCAGCCGTTTGCCCTCGATGACGGGCCGGGTGGACAGCCAGGTGACGATGCCGGGCGGGACGAGGAAGAGCACGTGCCAGGGCATCTCGACGGGTACGCTGACGAGCCAGAGCAGGAGCGACCACGGCACGAAGACGCCGACGAACACGCCGATCCAGACGATGGGCAGCGGCATGGGGAGCCGTAGGTCGTACAGCTTGTAGAGCCGCTTCTCGATACGCCAGATGTTCGTGTACGTGGGCAGGTCCACGCGGTCCTCCTCTCCACCCGCTCGTTCATGACCGCGCGGAGGCGGTCCCAACCCTCACTGGTTGATGCCCAGCGCGCCCGCGATCGCCTTGGCCGTCACCTCGATGATGTTGGGCACGTAGAAGATCACGCCGATGGCCACGGCCAGGATCAGGAACTGGACGAAGCGCGTGATCTCGCGGGTGAAGAGGAAGAACAGCGCGACCACGGACACGACGACGAGGAACAGCGGGGCGAAGAACGCGCGCAGGAAGTCGGCGAGTCCTTCGGTGTTGACGCCCGTCGGTGCTGGTGTGGGCGTCATTTCGATGAGGTTGAGCACTATGGTTTTCAAGATCACTTCTTGTCCTCCCGGGGGGTGCCGATCAGCAGCGCGGTCGTGCGTCTACCCAACGGCCCTACCGGCACCGCGGATGTCGTCGACGTACCATTTGTCGCCCTGCTTCTCGACAGTGAGGCGGTAAGCCTGCTGGAGGCGGCCGGACACCGCTTCGGGGTTGTTGGCCTCGTCCGCGGGCGGCGTGCCGTCGGGCACGATCCACACCACGACCGCCTGGATCTCACGGGTGGCACCCCCCACAGGCACCACGACACTCTTGAGCTCGCCGAAGGTGAACGCGCCCGCGAAGGTGGGCAGGCTCGTGCCGGCGGTCACGTAACGCTGCAGCTCGACGGTGTTGCCCAGCGCGTAGTAGCGGAAGAAGCCCTCGAGCTGCGGCTTGAGCTCGGCGGCCGCCACGTCGTCGCTCTCGGGCGCGGCCACCTGCGGCAGCTCGGCCGGCGCGGGAGCGGGCAGGATGGCGGGCCAGCCGGAGACGACGAACCTGTCGTCGGAGTAGTAGAGCGGCACCGACAGGTGAAGCCTGCGGGAGCCCGACTGGAACGCGACGGTGACGATCGCGTTGTTGTCGTCGCTGACCTGGATGTCGTACGGCTGGATCGCCACGGCGCCGAGCTTGCCGTTGCCGTCCCAGCCCATCTGCTGGTCCATGCCGTCGGCCATGAACGCGGCCAGCTTGCCGGACCTGCTCACGGCGTCGTCGGGGCTGAAATTCAGGTAAACGCCGGCGAACTGCGCGGCGAACGCCATGCCACGGTCCGCCGGGAACGAGCTGCCCGGTTGGGCGGCCGCATTCGGCGCGGCGGCGTTTTGGCCGGTAAACCGCTCAAAAGGGGCACGGATCCCATTCACCACGATAACCACAATAAGCGCCCAGAGAATGATGCGCCCGGTCCACACCAGCCATCGCCCGCCGCCGCCCGACCAGCCTCCGCGCCGCGGCCTGTGCGGAGGCGGCGCGTCGAAGGCGTGTTCAGGGCGTGCGGAAAGGCCGGGGTCGCCAGCGATCCGAGGACCGTGCTGGACGGTTGACCTACGAGCCATCACGCCTCCGCTCGCGCCAATCCCCCCGGCTGGCGCGGTGTCGTCCGTTGCCGATCCCCATCATCCGCGGTGAAGCAGTCACCCTATCCGGTCTCCGCCATTGTTCCAGGAAAGCCACGCCCATGCTGCAAGCATCGCCGTCCGGGGGCAAACCGAGTGCGCATGGGACGCATCGGAGCGCCGACTTGTGTGCGTTCCCTGTCGAATGGGCATTTGACCAGGCCAGAGACCTAAAAACGCATAACCCGGTGGCCACCTATTCCTGTCCATATGGCGTCAGGGGTGCTCTGACCTGCGATTTCCTCCTGAAAAGAGGAACGGCCGCCTTGCCCGGCAGCGGGCAGGCGGCACGTCCGTATAGGGGGTCAGGCCGGCTCGGGACCCTGGTCGCCGACCGGCCTGCGGCGGCTGTGGAGGTCGACGACGGTCGGGGGCGCAGCCGGCGGTACGGCCCGCTCCAACGACCCGCGCAGCTCCGCGAGCATCGTCCTGGCGTCGCCTCCGCGCGTGCGGGTGGCCAGCTCCTCCCGTTCGTCCACCTTCCTGCGCAGATATGCCTCCCGGTTGACGCGCAGGCCGTACATGAGCTCCACCCTGAGCAGGGCCAGCTCCTCCTCCAGGGTGATGCCCGCGAGCTTCGGCACCGGACGACGTCGGCGGATGATGCGACGGATCATGAGGGCCTCCCGATTCAGCGTGAACGCCGTGACGATTCGACGCGCAAACTCGCCGGGTGGTTGACGCGGAAGTTGTCCCTCAGGCAACGAACCGGGCGACGAACACGAACTCCCGCCCCGGCCGGTCCGGCGCGTCGCGCACGTCCTCGACCCGGAAGCCCGCCGCGACCAGCGACCGCTCGACCTCGTCCCGCTCCCGGAACCGCAGCGTCGAGTCGGACGTGACCACGTCCCCGCCGTCGCCGAACACGTACGTGTGCCGGAAGGTCACGAGCGGGCCGGACACGTCCAGCACCTCGCACCAGGTCTCCACCCCGCCGACGCCCGCGATCTCCACCCGCCTGCGGGTACGGTCGCGCGTCCACTCCAGCCAGGCGCGCCGGGCGGGAACGCGGGTCTCGAAGGCCAGCACGCCCTCCGGCCGCAGCGCCGCCCGGATGCCGCGCAGCGTGGCCTGCCAGTCGTCGTCGGTGAGGAAGACCTGGGCCACGTTCGCGGTCATCACGGCCAGATCCACGCGCAGCGGCGGCAGCGTGGTGGCGTCGCCGTGGATCCACCGCACCGCACCGCACTTGCCGCGCGCCACGTCCAGCGACGCCTGCGCCGGGTCGACGCCGACCACCTCGACGCCACGCGCGGCCAGCAGGCACGCGAACGTGCCCGTGCCGCAGCCCACGTCGAGCACCCGCCGCGCGCCGAACTCCGCCACCATCGCCGCATAGGCGTCGAGGTCGCTCCGGTCGGGGTCGAGCGGGTCGTAGATCCGGGCCAGCCGGGGGTCGGCGAAGATCGCGTCGGGCACGCGCCCACGTTAGACGTTGAAGCGGAACTCCACCACGTCGCCGTCGCGCATCACGTAGTCCTTGCCCTCGATCCGGGCCTTGCCGGCCGAGCGGGCGCTGGCGATCGAGCCGGCCTCCACCAGGTCGTCGAACGAGACGACCTCGGCCTTGATGAAGCCGCGCTGGAAGTCGGTGTGGATGACGCCGGCCGCCTCGGGCGCGGTGGCGCCCTTGCGGATCGTCCAGGCCCTGGTCTCCTTCGGCCCGGCCGTCAGGTAGGTCTGCAGCCCGAGCGTCTCGAAGCCGACCCTGGCGAGCTGCGACAGGCCCGACTCCTGCTGGCCGACCGACTGCAGCAGCTCCAGCGCCTCCTCGTCGTCGAGCTCCACCAGCTCCGACTCGATCTTGGCGTCGAGGAACACCGCCTCGGCCGGCGCGACCAGCGCCGACAGCTGGGCCCGCAGGTCGTCGTCGACCAGCTCGTCGGCGTCGAGGTTGAACACGTAGAGGAACGGCTTGGCCGTCAGCAGGTGGAGCTCGCGCAGCTCCTCGCCGTCGAGCTGGGCCTCGAAGATCGTCTTGCCGGTCTCCAGGACCTTGAGCGCGGCCTCGGCGGCCTCCAGCGCGCCCTTCTTGTCCTTGTTGTGGCGCGACTCCTTCTGCAGGCGCGGGATCGCCTTCTCCACCGTCTGCAGGTCAGCCATGATCAGCTCGGTGTTGATCGTCTCGATGTCGCGCTTGGGCGAGATCTCCCCGTCGACGTGCGTCACGTCGGGGTCGCCGAAGACCCGGATCACCTGGCAGATCGCGTCGGTGTCGCGGATGTTGGCGAGGAACTGGTTGCCCCTGCCCTGCCCCTCGGACGCGCCCTTGACCAGCCCGGCGATGTCCACGAACTCCACCTTGGCCGGCAGGATCCGGGCCGAGCCGAAGATCTTGGCCAGCACGGGCAGCCGGTCGTCGGGCACGCCGACGATGCCCACGTTGGGCTCGATCGTCGCGAACGGGTAGTTGGCCGCCAGGGCGTTGCCGGTCTTGGTCAGCGCGTTGAAAAGCGTGGACTTGCCGACGTTGGGCAGGCCGACGATGCCGATAGAGAGGCTCACGTCCAGCGAGTTTACTGTGTCGCGTGTCGGGACCCGTCCCGGCGCGGCAGGGCTGCCATCATCGTGTGGATGGATGTCGTCTCCCTCCTCATCGGGCTGCTCGTCGGCGCGGCCATCGGATTCCTGGTGGCCCGCACGCGGGCGGCGGTGCGGGTGGCCGAGTCCGACGCGCGCGCCAAGGCCGCCGCCGACAAGCTCGTCTACGTCGAGGAGCAGCTCGCCGAGCGCTTCCAGGCCCTGTCCACGCGGGCGCTCGACGTCAACAACGTGCGCTTCCTGGAGCTGGCCGAGACGCGGCTGGCCGCCACCCGCGCCGAGGCCACCGGCGACCTCGACCAGCGCAGGCAGGCCGTCGAACACCTGGTGGAGCCGCTGAAGGACGCGCTGGCGCGGGTCGAGTCGCAGCTGCGCGACACCGAGTCGGGACGCCGGGCCGCGAGCGCCGAGCTGGCCCAGCAGATGGAGTTCGTCCGGCAGAGTCACGAGCAGCTCCGCGCCCAGACGACGGCGCTGGTGCGCGCCCTGCAACGGCCCGAGGCGCGCGGGCGCTGGGGCGAGATGCAGCTGCGCCGCGTCGCCGAGATCGCCGGGATGCAGCGCCACTGCGACTTCGACGAACAGGTCACCGAGGGCGCGATGCGGCCCGACATGGTGGTGCGCCTGGCCGGCGGCAAGAACATCGTGGTCGACTCCAAGGTCTCGCTCGCCGCCTACCTGGAGGCCGCCGAGGCCGCCGACGAGTCACTGGCCTCCGTACGCCTCGACGCCCACGCCCGCCACATCCGCGAGCACATCGACCGGCTGGCCGCCAAGTCCTACTGGCAGGGGTTCAACCCGTCGCCGGAGTTCGTCGTCCTGTTCATCCCGGGCGAGGCGTTCCTGTCACCGGCGCTGGAGCGCGACCCCGGGCTGCTGGAGTACGCGATGGCCCGCCGGGTGCACATCGCCACCCCGACGACGCTGATCACCATGCTGCGCACCGCCCACTACGCCTGGCAGCAGGCCGCGCTCAGCGAGAACGCCCGCGCGGTGTTCGAGCTGGGCAAGGAGCTGTACGAAAGACTGTCCTCGATGGGCCGCAACGTGGAGTCGCTGGGCCGTTCGCTGGCGCGTACGGTGGAGGCGTACAACAAGACGGTCGGCTCCCTGGAGAGCCGGGTCCTCGTCACCGCGCGCAAGCTGCACGATCTGGGCGTGGTCGACGGCGAGCTGGCCACGCCCGAGACGCTCGAAGGCGTGCCCAGGCCCCTGGCCTCCCCCGAACTGCTCGAAACCACGTCTCTCCTCCCGCACACGAACGGTAAGTTGGCCAACGGGTCGCAATAAAGGGGGGCGGGTCCGATGACCGGGAAAGGCAAGAGATCTGCCGTCAGGCTGACCGCCCGCGGCGCCATCGCGCTCACGCTGCTCGCCACGCTCGCCGGCTACGTGCTGGCCGCGGTCGCCGGCATCGAGGCGCTGGTCGGGGTCGCGTTCGTGGCGGCGTGCCTGCTCGCGGTGCTCCTGGTCAATCCACGCGAGCTGCTGTCGCTGGTCGTCACGCCGCCGCTGGTGTTCTTCGTCGCCACCCTCTTCGTCGAGCTCGGGCGGGCGCTCAGCTCCGTGGGCATCGTGCAGTCGCTGGCGCTCGGCCTCTACAGCTCGCTGTCACGCGGCGCGCCCTGGCTGTTCGCCGGCTCGGCCGTGGTGCTCGGCATCGCCTGGGGGCGCGGCCTGCGCGACAACGTGCGTGAGCTGCGCGAGGAGCTGCGGGCGGGCGCCGACGTGCCGCGCCCGCGCCAGCCGTTCGTCCCCGAGCCCGAGGGCTACTTCGAGCCGAAGGTCTACGGCACCCCCCGGGGCGACGACTAGATCGCTGATGTGAAATTTGGTGATCGGCTGCGGGCGTGACGAAGGGCGTCCATGGTCGGTGTGTGAAGACAGACTTGGACGCCCTTCTGAC